>JAMCTB010000095.1 GCA_023380955.1 Chloroflexota bacterium
CTGAAGTGAGGGGGGGGGCACCCGATTGCGGAAATCGCGCGCCGGGAATATAGGATAGCAGATCTCGTTCGTGTAGTTAAGTACTTTCGGGGAGCAGTTTTGCGGCTCTTAGACCGGGGCCAGGAGACTACGCCACGCCTCCAGAGGTATAATCGCCCTGGACCACCAAGTCCCAAGGGCGGCGCGAGCGACGCCGCGAGGAGGTGTAGAGTGCTCTACGGATTTCAGGGAAGGATCCTGCGCGTCAATCTCACCGATCGTACCACCAAGGTAGAGGAGTACGATCCTGCCTGGTACCGGCAGTACGTGGGCGGCTACGCGATGACCTCATATTTCCTTCTGAAGGAGCTGGCACCGGGCATAGATCCACTGGGGCCGGATAACAAGCTGGTTATGGCTGCCGGGCCCCTGACCGGCGCCGCCTTCTCGGGCAGCGCCAGGATAGGCTTCGGCGCCAAGAGCCCCCTGACCGGCGGCATCGGCAAGGGCGAGGTGGGCGGCTACTTCGGCACCGAGATGAAGCTGGCAGGGTTCGACGCCGTCATCGTAGAGGGCCGGGCCGACAGCCCGGTTTACCTCTGGCTCCAGGACGGCAAGGCCGAGATACGGGATGCCCGCCACCTGTGGGGGAAGGAGACCCGGGAGACGGAGGCCGCCCTCCGGGCGGAGACCGGCGAGAAGTTGGCCCGGGTGGCCAGCATCGGCCCGGCCGGCGAGAATCTGGTGCGCTTCGCCTGCGTCGTCCACGACCTTCACGACATCGTCGGCCGGACCGGCATGGGGGCCGTGATGGGCTCCAAGAAGCTGAAGGCGATCGTCGCACGGGGCAAGATGAAGGTTCCCTTCGCCGACCCGGAGACGATCCAGCGGCTGGCCCGCTCCATGGCCGCCGACGTAGACACCCGGGCGGCCAACTTCCACCAGTTCGGGACCGGCGCCGTGATGGAGGCCTTCAACCTGGCCGGCAACCTCCCCACCCGCAACTACCAGGACGGCTACTTCGAGGGGTGCGAGAAGATCAGCGCCAAGACGATAAAGGACACCATCCGCATCGGCATGGAGGGTTGCTGGGCCTGCGCCGTCCGCTGCAAGAAGATGGTCCGGGTGGAGGACCCCTACCAGGTGGATCCCAAGTACGGCGGGCCGGAGTACGAGACCCTCGGCGCCCTTGGGAGCGATTGCGGCGTCGACGATCTGAAGGCGATCTCCTACGCCAACCAGATCTGCAACGCCACCGGCATGGATACCATCTCCGCCGGGGCCACCATCGCCTTCGCCATGGACTGCTTCGAACGGGGTCTCCTGACCAAGGAGGACACCGGCGGCATCGAGCTGCGCTTCGGCAACGCCCAGGCTATGCTGCAGGTGCTGCAGATGATGGCCCGGCGCGAGGGGATCGGCAACCTGCTGGCCGAGGGCTCGAGGAGGGCCGGCCAGAAGATCGGCCGGGGGGCCGAGGAGCTGTCGATGTCGGTGAAGGGGCTGGAGCTGGGAATGCACGAGCCGAGGCTGAAGCAGGGGCTCGGCATCGGCTACTCCGTGGCGAACCACGGCGGCGACCACGAGATCGGCTTCCACGACACGGCCTTCGAGAAGGCGGGTCCGGCCTTCGAGGCAGCCCTCGGCCTCGGCTGCCAGGAGCCGATGCCCTCCACGGAGCTGTCCGACCGGAAGGCCTACCTCTTCACCCAGCGCCACAGCTGGATGATGGGGATGGACAGCCTGGTGGAGTGCCTCTTCGTGCCCTGGAGCTACCCCGAGCTGACGGAGCTGCTGAACGGCTGCACCGGCTGGAAGGCGACCCTCCAGGAGATCGTGACGGTGGGCAGGCGGGCCATCGCCATGGGTCGCGCCTTCAACCTGCGGGAGGGCTTCACCCGGGCCGACGACCAGCTGCCGAAGCGCTTCTTCTCCCCGCCCCTCAAGGGCTCCCTGCGGGAGAAGGAGGTGGCCATCGACGCGAAGGCGATGGAGGGGGCGATCAGCAGCTACTACTACTACCAGGGGTGGGACCCGGCGACGGGCGTGCCGACCCGGGAGACCCTGGCGGCGCTGGGCCTCGAGTGGGTGGCCGAGGAGCTGGCCTCCCGGGGGCTGCTGAAGAGCGGCGCTGAGAGGTAGCAGATTCCCCAAGATCCATATTGACAGGCCCTGACACACCCATTATTATGGCCCCCATAATAAAGATCCCTTAAGAACCCCTGCGACTGAGTTTCCGCCCATCTCCACCCCGGGGTGCTCGCGCGATGGAACCCATCAAGGATGTCCAGGTCGTTCGACAGGTCAACCGCGGTGCCGTCCTGGAGCTGCTGCGCCGCGAGGGCCCGATGCCCCGAACGGCCATCGCCAGGGCCACCAAGCTGACCGCCCCCACCTCATTTGCCATCGTCGACGAGCTGGTGGCGGCAGGCCTCGTTCGCTGCGTCGCGACTTCCCGATCCTCGCCGGGCCGCCCCAGGGCTATCTTCCAGTTCAACCCAGCGGCTGCCTACAGCCTCGGCGTCGACCTCAGCGGGGCGTCCTTCGTGGGCGTGTTGATCGACCTCTCGGCTCGGGTTCTGGAAACCCGCAGGGTGGCGAGGCCCAATCCTCCCGACGTGTCCGCGGTTATCCAGTGGATCGCCTCCTTCGCGCAGGAGATGCGATCCTCCCCCGCGCTGGATCCGTCCAAGTTGGCGGGGCTGGGCGTCGCCATTCCAGCCCTGCTGGAAGCCGACTCCGGCCACGTGATCACCTCCACCAATCTGAACTGGCACGACGTTCCCTTCGCTCGACTCCTCGAAGAGGCCGTGGGAACCGGCGTCTACCTGGAGAACACCCCGCGCTCCATCGCCCTTTGCGAGCGGTGGTTTGGAGCCGCGAGCGAGGCGGAGCACCTCCTCTGCATCAACATCGGCATGGGCATCGGGATGGGATTGATCATCGACGGAAAGCTGTACGTGGGCGACGATGCCCAGTCGGGTGAGCTTGGCCACACCGCCGTCGTGCCCAACGGTGCCCCCTGTCGCTGCGGAGGCAGGGGATGCCTGGAGGCCGAGGCGGCGGGAGGAGCCATCCTCAGGAACGCCGTCGATGCCCTTCAACGGGGCATGGCCTCCTCCCTGGCAGAGACCGCCAACGGCGATCCCCGCCGGATCACCCTGGACATGGTGGTGAACGCCGCGGACGAGGGCGATCCCCTGGCCTCCAGCGTAGTACGAGCGGCAGGTCAGATGATCGGCACGGCAGTTAGGAACGCCGTGATCCTCTTGAACCCAACGATGGTGGTGCTATCGGGTAGCCTGGTCCACTCCAGCCAACTGCTCTTCGAGACCGTACGCGCAGTTGTCCAGAATCGGGCTCTGCCCCCGCTCCACCGAGTCAGCGCCATGCCCATCGTCCGGGCCCAGCTTGGCCTCTTAGCCGGTGCGGTTGGGGCCGCCGGGCTCGTCCACCAGAGGCGGATGGGCCTGTACGATGGCACCAAGGTGGTAGCCCCTTAGACCGGGCAGGCAGACGATCACGGAAACCCATTGGCGGCCCCAAGAGAGCTTTATGGGCGACCGGCGGTTGTTGAGCTATCGGCCCTGCCACAGGGCAGCACTAACGAATTGGGGGACAGGCTTATGGACCCGTTGGAGAGCTACTACTCGGCAGTTCTGGACTCCCTGAAGCAGATCCGGCAGGAGGAGACGGGGAAGATCCGCGAGGCAGGTCAGCTAATCGGCGAGAGTCTGGCAAAGGGGCGTCTGCTGCACGTCTTCGGCACCGGCGGCCACTCCTACATTGCGGGCGAGGAGGTGTTCTACCGGGCCGGCGGCCTGGTGCCGGTGAACGCCATCCTGGAACCGGGTGTTTCCCTCGCCTACGGCGCCATCCGGTCCACCAAGGTCGAGAGGTCGGCCGGGTGGGTTAAGGCGGTGCTGGACAGCTACTCCCTCCAACCCGGCGACGTGATCGTGGTCGTCAACGCCAATGGGGTCAACTCCGCGACCCTCGACGCCGCCCTCGAGGCCAAGGCCCGAGGCCTGACCGTCATAGCGCTGACCTCCCCGGAATGCTCCAGGGCTATTCCCGCCGGCCATCCTGCCCGCCACCCCTCCGGCAAGAGCCTCTATGAGGTCGCCGACCTCTGCATCGACGATAAGGTGCCGGTGGGCGAGGCGCTGGTAGCCGTCGAGGGCTGCGACCAGAAGGTGGCTCCCGGCTCGACCATCACCAACGCCTTCATCCTGCACTCCATGGTCATCGCCGCGGTGGAGCACATGGTTAGGCTAGGGGTAAAGCCGCCCGTCTGGAAGAGCGCCAACGCGCCCGGCGGCGACGAGGCGAACAAGCGGTACATCGCAGAGTACTCCGGAAAGATCAAGCACCTGTAGAGCGGTTTGCCGTCCGAGGGGGAGTGCCTCATGTCTAAGGTCCAGCTAACCCTTCCCTACAGCGATTCGGCCTCGCTGACCCTTGCTCTCCACGAGAGCATCCTGGGGGAGGTGATCAGCCCCCAGAGGGTGAAGCCGGTAGGGGACGAGGACGCCGCGATTCGGGCCGCTCTCGATGCCCCGATCGGGGCACAGCGGCTGGAAGATGCCGTGAAACCGGGGTCTCGGGTGTTGATCCTGAGCGATGACAACACCCGCCCGACCCCCGTGGCGAGGATCCTCCCCCACCTGTTGGAGCGCCTCCAACGGGCCGGCGTGGAGGAGGGGAAGGTGGAGATCCTGATCGCCTCGGGGACCCACAGGCCGATGACCCCGGAGGAGATCCGGGCGAAAGTGGGCACCGAGGTGGCGCGGAGAATCCCGGTATCGTGCCATCGATGCGGCGAGCGCGGCGACCTTTTCCGAGCCGGCACGACGCCCGACGGCGTCGAGGTCTGGCTAAACCGAAAGCTGCTGGAGGCAGACTTCATCCTCGGCGTCGGCAACGTTGTGCCCCATCCCCAGCCCGGCTGGTCCGGCGGGGCGAAGATCCTGTATCCCGGCGTTGCCGGCGCCGAGACCATCGCCGCCTTCCATCTGGTGGGCGCCGAAGATCCTACCAACTACCTGGGACGAGGGGATGCGCCCGCGCGTCGGAGCCTCGAAACCCTGGCCGAGACCGCCGGGCTGAACTTCATCGTCGACACCGTCCTGACGGCAGACCATCGGCTGTACGGTGTGTACTGCGGCAACCCCCGCCAGGCACAGGCAGCCGCCCAACGTGCCTCCAGGGCCGTCTACGGCGTGCGGGTCAAGCATCCCTACAGAGTCGTGCTGTCCAACTCCTACCCGGCCTTTCTCGAATTCTGGCAGGCAGGCAAAGGGATCTTCTCCGCCGACCTGATTCTGGAACCGGGCGGAACGATCGTACTGACGACGCCCTGTCCGGAGGGGGTCGGAGTGACCCACCCGAAGCAGGTGGAGTACCTGGGGCTCGACGTCGGCGAACTGCTGAGGCGCATCGCGGCGCGGAAGGTGGATGATCCCATCGCGGCCGCCGTCTGCGCCAAGGTGAAGCAGGTCATGCAGAGAGCGCGGGTGTCCGTGGTGTCCGAGGGCCTCGCCCGAGACGATCTGCGGGCCATGGGTTTCACGCCCTTCGAAAGCGTGGACGAAGCCCTTAGAGCCGCGCTGAAGGAGCACGGACAGGACACCAGGGTCGCTGTGATCACTCACGGAGGAGAGACGGTTCCCTACCTGGTCTGAAGGTCCTTCGGCAAAGCAGCAGGGCGGGGCCCTGTGCCCCGCCGCCCGGCGCGACGGTAGCGGCGACGATGTAGGGCGGGGCCCTGTGCCCCGCCGCCCGCGGGGCGATGGCAGGCCGGCGGCAGGGCAGAGCGCCCTGCCCTACGTCTCGGAACCCTTGGTGGAGCAGTGGGAAACAGCCACAAGGCGTGGCCCAAGGCATGGGGGCAGAGTTCGAGAGGAGGTGGCCACGGATAGAGAAAACCGCACGAATGTCGTGTTCGCCCTGGCTGATCGCATTAGCGAGCTGAACCAGGGGGCTGTTTTCGAGAAGGGCACCCCCAGGAGATTCGTAGCAGCGCCGCCGTGCGCGAGGTGTACCTCGGGAGCTGACTCGCGGCAGGAGCCCATCCTGGCCCAACCGAGGGGCTTCGGGCACGGGACTGTAGCGCGAAATGGAGGGCGGTGACAACCAATGAATGAACAACCATCTCGCTTCCCAACTATCAGTCGCCGGTCGTTCCTGCAGAAAGTCGCGCTCGCGGCTGGTCTGACGGCGACGGGCAACCTGCTGGCGGCCTGTAGCTCGCCGCCGGCGCCCCAGCCTACGGCAGCAGCTGCTCCAACGGCTGCCGCAAAAGCCGCTGCGGCCCCTGCGGTAACCGCCCCAGCCGCCGCACAGGCGGCCGGCGCGCCCAAGGCCGGCGGCACCCTCGTCTTTGCGACCTCCATCGACGTCCCGAGCCTGGAGCCCCACCTGGAGGCGGCCGACGCGTGGCACCGCCGGAAGTTCCTGATCTACGAGAACCTGACCTGGGTCGACAACGACGTGAACGTGAAGCCGAAGCTGGCGGAGTCCTGGGGCATCAGCTCCGATGGCACCGTCTACACCTTCAAGCTGCGCCAGGGCGTCAAGTTCCACAACGGGAAGGTGCTGGACGCCGACGACGTCAAGTACAGCCTCGATCGAGTCCTGGACCCGAAGGTGGCCTCCTCCGGTCGTGGCGACCTGGTGATGATCAAGCAGATCGACGTCGTGGACAAGAACACCGTCAAGATCACCCTCAACGAGCCCACCGGTCCCTTCCTGGTCAACCTGGCCGGCCGGTACAACGCGATCATCCCCAAGGATAGCGCGCCGACGGGCGACACCCTGCGGCGCACCGCCATCGGCACAGGCCCCTTCGCGGTGGAGGAGTTCGTTCCCGCCCAGAGGCTGGCCCTCAAGAAGAATCCGGACTACTGGGAGAAAGGGAAGCCCTACCTGGATAAGCTGGTTATCCAGGTGGTCCCCGACGAGCAGACCTCCATGGCCGGGCTGCGCGGCGGGACCGTCGACGCCGTGGGCATCGAGGACGCCAAGAACTTCCTGCTGGTGAAGGACGACAAGAACCTCGTTGCTACCCGCACCGCGGCCATCAAGATCGACACCCTGGAGCTGCCCGGCGACATCGATCCCGTAAAGGATCCGAAGGTTCGCCAGGCGATCCTGCTGGCGCTGGACAAGCCGGCGATCATGCAGGCGGGCATCATGGGGCTGGGGCAGGTGATCGGCGGCATGCCGCCGGCCATGAAGTCCTGGGCCCTGGGCCCCGACCAACTCCCCAACCAGAAACGGGACGTGGCCAAGGCCAAGCAGCTTCTGGCCGAGGCGGGCTTCCCCAACGGCTTCAACCTGAAGCTGCGCACCATCGTGGGTTACGCCACCATGGCCGCCAACGCCCCCGTGATCGCTGCCAACCTGAAGGACGTCGGCATCAACGTCACGGTGGAAACGGTGGACCTTGGTGTCTGGGCGGCGGACTGGAACGCGCGCAAGGAGCCGGTGACCCTGAACGCCTGGGGTGGCTTCATGGACCCGGACCTGCTCTACTACCGGCACTTCCACTCCCAGCCGAAGGGCATGGACTTCCGGCGATGGAATAACGCCAAGGCGGACGACCTGCTGGATAAGGGACGTTCCACCGTCGATCCCGCCAAACGCAAACCCTTCTACGACGACCTGCAGAAGCTGATGGCCGAAGATCCCATCATGATCCCTCTCTACTCGGCCGACCTCCTCAGCGTGCAGCGGCCGTACGTCAAGGGGTACGTGCAGCACCCCAGCGGCTGGTACTTCGGGTTCAAGGACAGCTGGCTGGATAAGTAGCTTATTGAGTTGTGCGGGTTGGGGGCCTCCGGCCCCCAACCCGGCCGGAAGTCAGGCGGGTTGGTGGGTAGGATGCCCGCCAACCCGCCCGGAGTGGAATCATCATGGCCAAGTATCTGGTCAATCGACTGCTGGCGATGATCGTCTCCCTCTTCGGGGTCACGATCCTCGTCTTCCTCATGATTCGGCTCATCCCAGGCACCATCGTCGATATGATGATGGGCACCGAAGCGCTGACCTCCGGCGAGACCGTAGCCACCCTGCGGACCTACTTCGGCCTGGACCAGCCGGTGTACGTCCAGTACTACCACTGGATCAGCCGAGTACTGGTGGGCGATCTGGGCAACTCCTGGCGCATGGCGATGCCGGTGACTCAGTTCATCCTCTCTCGGCTCTCGGTGACCCTGGAGCTAGCCACCATTGCCATCCTGGTGGCCACGCTCATCGGCGTGCCGGCGGGCATCGTCTCCGCCCTCAAACAGAACAGCGTGACCGACAGCCTCGCTCGAGTGGCGGCCCTGATCGGACTGTCCATACCGGTCTTCTGGCAGGGGACGATGTTCATCCTTATCCTGTCGCTGGCCCTCCAGTGGGCGCCGCCCATCGACTGGACGAGCCCGACCCAGGATCTGAAGGCCAACCTGGAGATGATGCTGCTGCCGGGCTTCTGTCTCGGGACGGCCAGCGCCGCGGTGATCATGCGGATGACCCGCTCCTGCATGCTGGACGTGCTGCGCCAGGAGTACGTCCGGACCGCGCGGGCGAAGGGGCTGACCGAGTACGTGGTGCTGGCCAGGCACAGCCTGAAGAACGCCCTCATCCCCGTCGTCACTGTGATCGGCCTGCAGGTGGGCTACCTGTTGGGCGGCACGGTGGTGGTGGAGGAGGTGTTCGGCCTACCCGGATTGGGACGGCTGGTGCTCTGGGCGATTTATCAACGGGATTACCCGACAGTCCAGGGAACCGTGCTGTTCATCGCCGTGATGTTTGCACTGGTCAATCTCATCGTAGACGTCCTGTACGCCTACCTGGATCCGAGGATACGCTGTGGCTGAGAGCCTCGCCGCCATACCATCCATGTCCCCGCCTCCACCCGGCGCCGCAAGTCGGATGCCGCGGCGTCCCTCCATCCTGCGCCAGATCGCGCGAAACCGGCTGGTGTTGTGCGGGGTAATCATGGCGCTCATCCTGGTGGCGGTAGCGATACTCGCCGACCTGATCGCCCCCTACGACCCGATGTCCGTCGACGTGGCGGCATCCCTGCAGGGACCCACCCCGAAGCATCCCTTTGGCACCGATCGGTTCGGGCGGGACCTGCTGAGCCGCGTGATCTACGGCTCGCGCGTGTCCCTGGGCATAGGGTTCATCTCGGTGGCCGCCGCCATGGTCGTGGGCAGCCTCCTCGGGCTGCTGGCAGGGTACTTCGGGAAGGGCTGGGACGTAGTATTCGGTCGCGTGATGGACGTCCTGTTCAGCTTCCCCCTGCTGCTGCTGGCCATAGCCATCGCCGGCATGGTGGGCCCGGGCATCCCCAACGCTGTTCTAGCCATCACCATCGTCTACACCCCCTTCTTCTTCCGGGTAGCCCGGGGGCCAACCCTGGCGGAGCGCGAAAAGGAATACGTGCAGG
>JAMCTB010000096.1:0-15367 GCA_023380955.1 Chloroflexota bacterium
TCGCTCCGGGCGTGGGGCCAGTCAAATGTCGCTCGTAGCCCACCTTGACACTACTGTAGGTCGCCCTTATATTGGGCAGGCCGGAGCACCAGGCAGGTGACGCTATGGGCAGTGGGGGGAGCCACAGCGCCTGCGAGACTTCCGGGGGGAGAATGGCCCTATGCCGACCATGGGCGAGGTACTTCGCGAGGCTCGATACCGTCTCCACGTGCCGTTGGAGGAGGCCGAGGAGTACACCAAGGTCCGCAAGAAGTACTTGATCGCGCTGGAGGAGGATGACTACTCCGAGCTACCGGCGCCGGTGTACGCTCGCGGCTTTCTGCAGCTCTACGCGGAGTTCCTGGGCATCGACCCGCAGTTTGCCGATAAGCTCTATCAGCCACCTCAAGAGGCGGCTGCTACGACCCAGATTCGCCCAGCGGCCAGCGGCATCCCCGCCGCTGCCGGGGTATCTCTGAGGATGGTCGTCACTTTTTTCGTGGCGGTCCTGGGGGTGGCTGCGATAGGATTCCTGTATTGGCAGTACGCCGACTACACCTCCAACAACGCCCAGGCCGACGCAGCGCCGAAGGCCGCCGCGTTGACGACGCCGACCAGCTACCAGCTGGTAGCGCTGCCGAGCCCGACACCCATGGCTCTTCCCACGCCCAGCCCCACCCCCGTTCGGGGCGTGGAGGTGACGGTGTACATCGCGGACCGGAGCTGGTTGCGGGTGACCGCCGACGGCCTGAGCGCTCCTCTCTTCGAGGGCGAGCTACAGGCCGGCGACGCGAGAAGCTGGAAGGCGAAGGACCGGATCGACATGCGGGTGGGCAACGCCGGCGGGGTCGAGGTGACGGTCAACGGCATGAGGCAGGGGAAGCTGGGGGCGAGCGGCGAGGTGAAGAACGTTACCTGGGGAAGGCAATAACCATTAGATGAAGTTCCACATAGTCACCCTCGGATGTCCGAAGAACGAAGTGGACTCCGAGGGAATGGAAACGCTGTTGACGGAGGCCGGGCATAGCCCGGTCCCCGAGCTTTATGAGGCCGACTTGATCGTCGTCAACACCTGCGGCTTCATCGACGCGGCCAAGGCCGAGTCGATGGAGACGTTGAAGAGCGTGGCTTCCCGGCGGAAGTCCGGGAGCCTCCTGGTGGCGGCGGGGTGCCTGGCGCAGCGGGAGGGGGAGAAGCTGGCCGAGCAGCTTCCGGGCATCGACGCCATCATCGGCTGTCGCAACTGGCCCGACATCACCCGGCTGGCCGACCTGGTCTCCAGCAGAAGCTCGCGAGAGGAGGCCCGCGTCTCTGTCTTGCTGGATGAGCGGCTCCAACTGGGTGCCGCCCGGCGGGTGGCCCGGGCCGGCAGCGCCTACGTGAAGATCTCGGACGGCTGCGATGCCGGCTGCGCCTTCTGTGCCATTCCCGCCATCAAGGGAGGCCACCAGAGTAAGCCCCCGGAGCAGGTGGTGGAGGAGGTGCGACAGCTGGTGGCGGGCGGGGTTAAGGAGGTGATCCTGGTGGGCCAGGACACCACCGCCTACGGCCTCGATAGAGGCGAAAAGGATGGCCTGGAGGGGTTGTTGCGCCGGATCGCGGAGGCCGTCCCGGGGCTTCCGTGGCTCAGGATGCTCTACCTCTACCCCCAGAGGATCACCCCGAGTCTGTTGCGAGCCATGGCCGATCTGCCCCAGCTGTGCCGGTACGTGGATATCCCGCTCCAGCACACTCACCCCGACATGCTCCGCCGGATGCGGAGGCCTCACGGTGAGGTGCGCGACCTGATGGATGCCATCCGCCATGCTATGCCCGAGGTGGCCATCCGCACTACCTTCATCGTCGGCTTCCCTGGAGAGACCGAGGAAGAGCACCGGCATCTGCTGCGATCCATCGAGGAGATCGGGTTCGACCACGTGGGCGTCTTCGCCTATTCGCCCCAGGAGGGGACGCCGGCAGCGGCGATGCCCAACCAGGTGACCGATCGGGTGAAGCTACGGCGATGGCGCGAGGCGATGGAGGTAGCCCAGAGGGTCTCCCGGAAGCGAAACCAGGAGATGGTGGGGCGCGAGCTGGAGGTCCTGGTGGAGGGCACCGAAGAGGGCTCCAGGGGCCGCACCCCGACCGTGGTGGGCCGCAGCTACCGGGATGCCCCGGAGGTGGACGGGCTGGTCTTCTTTTCGGGACGGGCGACGTTGGGGGAGATCGTTAGGGTGCGGGTTACCTCGGCCCTGGAGTACGACCTGGTGGGCGAGTTGGTCGCCGACGGGGGGACTGGGAGATGGGGCGACGGGGTGACACCGAGCCGGCGGGACGCGCGGACGAGGCGGTAGCGAGCTGCGTGACGGGGGAGGTTGCGTTACCCTCTCCCCTCGGGAGAGGATCGGGGTGAGGGCTGAAACGATGGATGATGATGGGAGAGGAAATGCGGGGCGAGCGTTCAGGCCTGAAGATCAGAAAGCGGGCCACCGAAAACCGGCCCCCGAACCCGTGATCCTGTCCAGGGCCGAGGAGTTGGGAGAACGGCTGCGGGGACTCGGCCTGACCCTGGCCACGGCCGAGTCCTGCACGGGAGGGGGGCTCGCCGATGCCATCACCGACGTGGCGGGAAGCTCCGATTACTTTCTGGGCGGGATCGTTTCCTACGCCAACCGGGCGAAGGAGCAGTTGCTGGGGGTGGACCCGCAGCTGCTGGCAACCCGCGGGGCGGTGAGCGAGCCGGTGGCGCTGCAGATGGCCGAGGGGGTGCGCCGGGCCCTGGGCACCGACATCGGGGTGGGCATCACCGGCATCGCCGGCCCCACGGGAGGCTCGGCGGAGAAGCCGGTGGGGCTGGTGTACGTCGCGGTAGCCGCGCCAGACGTGCAGGAGGTGCGGCGCTACCTGTGGTCCGGCGACCGGATCGCGAACAAGCGCCGATCGGTCCTGGCAGCCCTGGAGCTGCTGCTGGAGCGGGTCACATAGGGTCCCGAGGGTCTCCGGGTCGATCCGTTCGGAGGGGCCTCGGCAGGGCAGGCATGCGGGTGTGGATCACCCCACTACGCTCTGCCCCGCGGTGGTGTGGATCCAGACCGACCGTCGAGCAGGGGAGCCACGGGGGCACCCGCCTCCACGGCGATGTGGTGGGCTATGATCTGGTGGACGGTGTCGATATGCGCCTTCATCGAGTCGAAGGCCGCCTGAGGGTCCTTGCGCCGGATGGCCTCGAGGATCGACTTGTGGCCCAGGAGGGTGCGGATGTAGTCTTCGGTGGTCCTGGGCGGGCTTAGACGGCTCGGCTTGATCAGGTCGTTAATCATGCCTACCAGCCTCTCCAGCACGCGGTTCCTGGTCGCCTTGGCCACGGCCAGGTGGAACGCCTCGTCCTGCTCCACGGTGATCTGCCCTGCCGCCACCCTGGCCTGCTGCTCTTCCAGACAGCGCTCGATCTCGTTCACGTCTTCGGGGGTCGCACGCTCCGCGGCAAGCCAGGCCGTCTGCGGCTCGAGGATCATCCGAACCTCCAGCGGTTCCCCCGCCTGGTCGATCTCCGCGGCCAGGATCCTGGCGATAGGGGAGATTGTGGCTTCCAACACGTCCCTTCGGGCGTAGGTGCCCCCGCCGACGCGGCTTTCGATCAGCCCCATCAGCTGGAGTGCCGCGAGCGCCTCTCGAACGGAGGCTCGGCTGACGCCAAAGCGCACCGCCAGGTCCCGCTCGTTGGGGAGGCGGTCGCCCGGCTTCAACTCGCCGGCGAGAATCTGCCGCTGGATCTGATCGGCGATCGACTCGAATACTCGGGCTTTCTTGACAGGCTCGATCCTCATTGTCGGCATTCCGTTCTAGGGGCGAGGGCCCGGCGCCCTGCGCAGGATCACACCCCTCCGTTTGGGGGAGTAGAGTATGTAGATCGTCACCAAGAGCTCGATGGCAGCCAGGGCGGCGAAGCTCGGGGCGAACCCGCCCGAGGCCGTGGCAATCTGCCCCACCATCAACGGCAGCAGCAACGCGCCCGTATTGGCCGACAGGGAGACCAACGACATCGCCCTGCCGGCCAATCCCTTGCCGAACTCGGAATTCGCGAGAGAGAAAATGGACCCGAAAGGCAGGTTGCAGGTTATCCCCAGGCCCACCAGGGCGAGTATCGAGAGCCACATCCAGTGTGAGATACCCAGGGCGCCGGTCAGCAGGAAGGTGCCGGCCAGTGAGAGCGAGACGACGCGCCCCTCGCCCCAGATCCTTGCGCTGTAGCCCCCACTCACTCGGGCAAGGAGTGCACCGACGGTGATGGCGGTGGACAGGAAGGCCACCGACGCGAGGTCTCCGCCGAAGGTGGTGACCAGGTAGTCCACCGTCCAGGGGATGACGGTCATGTACACGCCATAACCGAGGGTGTGGGCGAGGGCAAGGCTCCGCAGACGATCGTCGGCCGCCAACTCCCGCCAACCCAGGGCAGGTCGAATAGTACCATAGACCGGGTCTTTCATGAAGATCATCAGCACCAGCGCCACGGCAAGGAGGGCAGCGGCCATGATGACGAAGGCCGGAGCCCATCCGGCGAAGACTACCAGCGCTGCCACGGAGAACATGGCGATCATGATGCCCAGGTGGTTGAAGGCGCCGAAAACGCCCTGCCGGACCGCAGGAGTGGAGACGCTCAGGTTCGACACGAAGCTCAGGCCGGCTATGAAGGCGATGCCGCTGCTGACACCGGTGAGCAGCCTGGCCAGGATCAGCCCTTCGAACGAGAAGGCCACCGCCGCGAGCAGGCAGGAAGCCGCCCCTACCACGGCCCCCAGAGCCAGCGCCCGCTTGGTCCCCAGGCTATCCACAACCTGGCCGGCCATCGGCTGCACCAGGGTGTGGGACAGGACACCGGCTACCAGGATCGTGCCGGCTGCAGACCGGTCGATCCCCAGCCCTCCGATGACCAGCGTGATCACCGGGGCCAGGTTCATGGTCAAGAATCCGGCTTGAAGGGCGACCAGATAGCCCAGGGACAGCTGCAGGCCGCCGTTGCCATCTTGGGTTGAAGTTGGCTCGCCTTTGATCCCGACCACCTCACTCACCTCAAACCGCGAGGCTGAAGTCCGCGGCAACGAGAGGAAGCCCAGGCCTCAACTAGACGTGGAGGGCCTTGACTACGGTTCTATCCATGGTTGCTCGCACGACTACCAGGGGGCTGACCACCTCGCAGATCGCCAGATCGCACATGGCGCTCATCAGCATGCCCGCATCCTCCAGGGTTAGGCCAACCCGGAGCTGCAGCAGCTCCTTCATCTCCTCCAGGGCGATCATCATCGCCTGATCCAGGGTCCGGGCCACCCCCATGGTGCAGACCAGCCTGTCGGTCTCGACCATGGGCCATTTCAACTGCCGCCCCTCGATCAGGTCGAACCGGAGGGTGACCTCCCCCGTCACCTCCATGGCGGTCAGCATGATCTCCCCGTCGCCCATGGCGAAGTGCAGGTCGCCGGCAGCGACCAGGGCGCCAGGTAGGTACACGGGCAGGTAAAGGGTTGCGCTCGGTGCTATCAGCTTGTTGTCCAGGTTGCCGCCATGTCGGCCGGGCCACGAGACGGCGATCTCCTGGTTGCTGGGGGTCGTGCCCACCAGCCCCACCATGTACTGGGGCGGGATGGAGATCTGGTCGTTGAAGATGACCCTGTCGTCGACGATGGGGAAGTGAGGTCGCTGCACCGTCTCGTACTTCTCGGCCAGATAGTCGCCAAAGACGCCCTTGCCGGGGCGGAGGCGCATCTCGGCCTGCTTCTCGAAGCGCATCTCACCGACGTGGACTGCGAGGGCATCGCCGGGCTCCGCACCCTTCACGAGGATGGGACCGGTGGCGATGAGGCTGCCGTTAGGGGTCTCGAAGATCACATCCTCCCCCGGCTCGACCTCGAGCACCGGCAGGTTGGTGCGGCTGAAGGTGGCGATCTTCTGGTCGCGAGAAATCCGTTTGGGCTCGGACATCGCATCTCCTCCGTTGGCGTTGGGCATCCTTGCGCAGCGGCGCCGCCCGTGGAATGGTGGCAATGGCCCGAAGGTCAGACCAACGGCCATTATAGGGATGGACCCAGACCTTGGCAAGAGAGGGTCGAATCCGGCTCAATACGGCCGAGAACCGCCGGGCAGGGGATGTTGACAAGGGATTTTGGAGCGTGATACCATCGCGCCAATTGGACTGCAGGGCTGATGGTCAGGCCAATCTACCCGGCTGATAGACGAGGATCGACGATGAACTCGGATGCCAATCAGGCCCACCAGGCTATCCTCACTCTCAAGGGTATCGCCAAACGTTTTCCTGGCGTCGTCGCGCTTAGCGGCGTGGACTTCGAGCTGAAGGCCGGCGAAGTACACATGCTGCTGGGCGAGAACGGGGCCGGGAAATCTACCCTCATCAAGATAATCTCCGGCGTCTACCAGCCCGACGAGGGCGAGATCCTGATGGGCGGCCGGCCCGTCGACATCAGCAGCCCCCAACGGGCTACCCTGTTGGGCATCTCCACCATCTACCAGGAGTTCAACCTGGCCCCCTCCCTCAGCGTTGCCGAGAACGTGTTCCTCGGCCGGCTTCCGTTGTCAGGGCTGGGGAGGGTGGACTGGGCAAAGACCCACCGCGAAACCGAGCGGGTGCTGGAGATGCTGGATAGCGACATCTCCACTCACGAGATCGTCGGTAACCTCAACGTGGCCCACCGCCAGTTGGTGGAAATCGCCAAGGCCCTCTCCCAGGACGCGCGCATCCTCATCATGGACGAGCCCACGGCGGCGCTCACCGCCCACGAGGCGGAACGGCTCTTCAAGATCGTCCACACCCTGAAGAAGCAGGGCGTCGCCGTCATCTACATCTCCCATCGGCTGGAAGAGGCCGCCGAGATCGGCGACAGGGTTACCGTTCTGAGGGACGGCCAGCGGATAGGCAGCCTTCCCATAGCGGAAGCCACCGTGGATCAAGTGGTTGAGATGATGGTGGGGCGCCAGCTGGAGGAGATGTTCCCCAAGGTGGCCGCGCCCGTTGGCGAGGAGGTGCTGCGGGTCGAGGGGCTCTCCAAGGGTAGGCAGTTCTCCGACGTCAGTTTCTCTCTGCACGCCGGTGAGATCCTCGGCATCACGGGATTGGTGGGCTCCGGCGGCGTGCCGCTGGCCAAGTCCATCTTCGGAGCGGGCCGGCTGGAGAGCGGAGAGATCTTCGTTCGCGGCGAGCGGGTGGAGGTCTCCTCACCCGCCGTGGCCATCCAGCACGGCATAGGGCTGCTGCCCGAAGATCGCAAGGAGCTGGGGCTGGTGCTCAAGCTCCCCATCAAAGAGAACATCACTCTCTCATCCCTCCGCCGGTTCAGCCATCTCGGGTGGATGGACCTGGGGAAAGAGCGGAAGCTCGCCGAGGGCTACAAGGATCGGCTCGACATTGCGACTCCCACCGTCGCCAAGCTGACGCGCTACCTCAGCAGGGTGTTCGTCGAGCCCACCCGCGGGGTGGATGTGGGAGCCAAGGTAGAGATCTACAACTTGATGAACGAACTGGTCAAGGATGGGGCAGCCATCCTTCTGATCTCTTCCGACATGCCTGAGGTGCTCGGTTTGAGCGACCGAATCCTCGTGATGAGATCCGGCAAGGTGGTCGCAGAGGTGAGCAGAGAGGAAGCCACCCAGGAAAAGCTTCTCCTCCACGCCCTGGGAGCGCAGTCCCTGGACAAGAGCCATCAGCGAGCGGATGCAACCCCTGCATGGTAGCGGTCTTCTCACTGCCGCCAGCAACGCAGCGTAGGATGTGAAGAGATGAAGCGGTTCGCGAGCTATCTATCCTGGGAACGGTTTGGCAGCCTGGGGATTCTGTTGGCCGTGTGCGTCGTCATCACGCTCTTCCAGCCCCGATTTGCCTCGATACCGAATCTGATCAACGTCTTCCGCCAGGCAGCAGTCCTTGCACTGGCCACCTACGGGCAAACCGTCGTCATCATCTCGGGGGGCATCGACCTGTCGATGGGATCCCTGGCTGCCCTGGTGAGCATGGTCACCGCCATGGCCGCCAAGGAGTGGGGAGTGGTCCCTGGTTTCGCGACGGGGTTGGCGCTGGCGGCCTTCCTGGGAGGCATCAACGGCCTCCTGGTCTCGAAGCTGAAGGTTCCAGCCTTCATCGCCACTGTGGGGATGCTCACCTATGCCGCCGGGCTTGCCCAATACATCGGCGGCGGCCTGCCCATCGAGTTCGTGCCGGAGGGCTTCCAGTTCATCGGCGGCGGCTACGCCGGCCCCATACCGATGCCGGTGATAGTCGCGGTGGTGGTCCTGGTTCTCGTCCACCTGGTACTGACCCGGACCACGGCGGGAAGGTACATCTACTTCCTGGGCGGCAACCCCGAGGCTGCACGGTACTCGGGGGTGAACGTGGATCGCTTCCGGATGCTGGCCTACGTGTTGAGCGGCCTGCTGGCCGGAATGGCTGCGATAGTCCTCAGCTCCCGGGTCAACTCGGGGCAGCCGGCCATCAATCCCGCCCTTCCTTTCGAGGCCATCGCGGCCGTCGCGGTGGGCGGCATCTCAACCGGTGGTGGCGAAGGCAACCTGGGCAAGGCCGTGGTTGGCGTCCTGATCATCACCGCCGTGACAAACGGCCTCAATCTCGCCAACGTCTCCAGCTACGTTCAGCAGATGGCGATAGGAGCCGTCATGGTGCTGGCCGTGGCGATAGACAACGTTCAGAAGTTCGGGTTGCTTCCGACCTTGAGTGCGATTCGGCACGGCCGAGTCCTGGCGCTGCTGGGTCGCTCCCTGTAAACCCTGTAATCGATCGCGAAGCAGCGAGGAATCGAAATGCGCGAGGCACCATCTGTAGCAGGCAAGAGCGGCGACTCGGATCCCAGGGTTGCCGGTAGCCGCAAGCCTCGACTGGCCATGGGCAAACTGGGCTCTCTGGTGATCTTGATCGCGGTATGGGTCGCCTTCGGCCTGACCATTCAGGGCTTCGCAACGCCGACAAACTTCTTGAACATCATCAGGCAGGCAGCGGTGCTGTCGCTGGCGGCCTTTGGCCAGACCTTCGCCATCATCAGCGGCGGGATAGACATCTCCGTGGGCGGCATCGTGGCGGTGGTCAGCTCCATCACCGCCCTGGCGGCCGTGCGGTTGGGCACGCTGCCGGGCTTCGCGGTCGGCCTCCTCTCGGGTGCAGCCTTCGGGACGATCAGCGGTTTCTTCATCGCCAGGTTCCGGGTTCAGCCCGTGATTGCCACCATCGGCATGCTCTCCTTCGCTCGCGGCTTCGGCTTCTACATAACCAACGGCCAGCCGACACTGAACATGCCGAAGGGCTTCACCGACCTCGGCTCGAGCTACCTCGGTCCGATACCGACTCCGGCCATTCTGGCCGTCGCCGTGATGCTGATCCTGCACTACGTCTTGACCGATACGCCTTTCGGCAGGGCTATCTTCGCTATCGGGAGCAACGAGGAGGCGGCAAGACTGAGCGGGATCAACGTCACCCGCTACAAGATGTTGGCTTTCACCATGAGCGGACTGCTGGCCGGCTTCGCCTCGATAGTCCTCACGTCCAGGGCCAACTCCGGCCAGCCAACCCTCGGGCAGGGGATGGAACTGGAGACGATCGCGGCGGTGGTCATAGGGGGGACATCCCTGAGCGGAGGCATGGGGGGCGTGCTGAGGACCGTGGTGGGAGTGTTGATCATAGCCAGCCTCGGGAACGCCATGAACCTGGCCAACGTGTCTCCCTACCTGCAGCAGGTGGTTATCGGTCTGGCCATCATCGTGGCGGTCCTTCTGGACAACCTCCAGAAGAGCCAGATACACCACAATCTGTTTCGGCGCGCGTCCCTTACCCCTAGGGGCTACGGTCCTGGGGCCACGATGAGGCAGAGGGACCCCAGTGGAGGCTCCTGATCGAACGTCGCATCATGCGTTTCAGGAGGTGATGATCCGGCAATCGCGATTCGCGGGCTTGGTGGGAAATTCTGGTTCACCGGTTTCCTAATTGGAAATGGAGGAGCACTTTGAAGCGAAACTCTATCCTATTGATCGCAGCCCTATCGGCCCTGGTCGCGCTGGCAGCCTGCAGCGCTCCTGCCGCGACGCCATCGTCCACCACCGCCCCTGCGGCACCGAAGGCCGCAGCGACCCAGCCGGCCTCGGCCCAGCCTGGCAAGAAGATCACCCTCGGCTTCTCCATGCCCGAACTGCAGGGCTCCTTCTGGATCTCCATGTACTACGGCGTACAGGACGAGGCCAAGAAGCAGGGAGTGGATCTGGTCGCCCTGAACGCGGGCGGGTTCGATCGGCTGGACAAACAGATCCAGCAGATTCAGGACCTGACGCAGCGTAAGGTCGACGCCATGCTGGTCGGCGCCACCACTGCCGACGGTGTCGTCCCCGTGGTGGACGAGGCGAAGGACAAGGGGATCCCCATCGTGGCAGTTGGGAGCATCCCGTCCAGCAAGAAGATGGACTCGGTGATCCTTGCCGACCACTTCGGCATGGGCAAGCTTCAGGGCGAGTTCATGGGCAAGCAGCTGAATGGCAAGGGCAAAGTCCTGATCATGGCCGGCCCGGCAGGCACCAACTGGGCCATAGACCGGGTCAACGGCTTCAAGGAAGCCATGAAGGCCTTCCCCGGCATCGAGATCGCGGGTGAGCAGTGGACCCCCACGGGGCGGGCCACCGGCATGAAGCTGATGGAGGACTGGCTGCAGTCGTTCCCCGACGTGGCAGGGGTCTACACGGCGGTGGACGACATGGGTGCCGGCGCGGTCGACGCTCTGAAGGCCGCCAACAGGGCAGGCAAGGTGGTGGTCACGTCCTCTAACCTGAGCCCAATCGGCGAGGACTATCTCAGGCAGGGCTTCATCCAGGGCGAGACGGTCCAGCAGATCGTTCTTCAGGCGCGGATGGGCGTCCAGCAGGCGATCAAGGCCGCGAAGAAAGAGCCCGTCGATGCGAAGGTGATCACCCCAGTGCTGTTGATCACCAAGGACAACGTGGATATCCAGGACTACGCCCCGATCCAGGCGCCAAAGGATTTCAAGCCATCCCTGTAGATAGCTCACGCTGCGGTGCCCGCCACCGGCGTGGGTGGCGGGCACCGGCACCACACGCAAGGAGGAACTAATGTCCAAGGTCTTTGATATCGAGACCCTACCGAGAGCCGTCACCGCCGACGGCAAGAGCTTCAAGCAGATCATGGTCAGCCCCGAAACCCTTGGCAGCCAGGAGATGGAGGTATCGGCCATCACCTTGAAGCAGGGCGCCGAAGAGACCTTCCACAGGCACGAAGGCTCCCTGAACCTGCTCTACGGTCTGATGGGCAAGGGGCAGGTTGTGCTCGCCGGCGGCGGGGTGATCGAAATCGAGCAGGAGACCCTCGTCTGGATTGAGGCAGGCGGGGTTCACAAGCTGGCCAACCCCTACGCTGAGGATTTCGTCGTGCTGGACCTCTTCACTCCGGCCGGCGCCAAGACAGAGGTGAGCGACGGCAGTCAGGCAGTCCACGGGGCGGCCAAGGTCTTCCGGATGAAGGACATGCCGGTGGTGGTGGAGAAGACATCCGGAAAGAGGCGGATCTACCTGGCCACCAAGGAGCTGGTGGGTACCGACCAGGCCGAGGGGATGATCGTAACCTACACCCCCGGCACCTTCACCCCCGAGCACTTCCACGATTCGGCCGAGAGTTTCTTCATTCCCCTGTGGGGCAATGGCTTCATCTGGACCGAGGATGGCAAGTACGCCATGCACCGGGGCAAGATGGCCTTCTTCCGACGCGGCGATCGCCACGCCCTCCACAATCCCAATCTGGAGGAGTTCGCCTTCCTCGAGTTCCACATCCCCGGCTACTGGGACATGACCAACACGGCCAGACCCGAGGACATGAAGACTTCGGCTCCGAGGACGAAGCCCGAGCCTCCGAGAGCTCAGTAACGGTGGCAGGGAGCCCGCCAGAATAGCGGCGGGCTCCCCGATTCTTATGCCGTTCCAGTATCAGGAAGGGAGTATCATGGAAGACACCGGTCGTCGCTTCGACAGCGCCAAGCTAGCATCTTTCTGCGTCGCCGTTCTTCAGAAAGTGGGAGTCCTCGGGGAGAACGCCGAGATCGTCGCCGACTCCCTGCTGTCGGCCAACCTGCGCGGGGTGGATACCCACGGCGTTACCCGCCTGCCGATCTACGTGGAGAGGTTGCGAGCAGGGCTGACCAACGGCCACACCCAGGGGGCGATCGTCTCCGAAAGCGAAACCAACGCCGTCTACGACGGCCAGGATGGGCTTGGGCAGGTAGTCGGCACCAAGGCGATGAGACTCGCCATCGACAAGGCCAGGTCGGCAGGGGTGGGCCTCGTGACGGCTCGCAACTCCACCCACTACGGCACCGCAGCCTACTACGCGATGATGGCCCTGCCCCACGACATGATCGGGGTGTCTCTCACCAACTCTCCTTCACTGATGGTTCCCTGGGGAGGGAAGAGACCTTTCCTGGGCAGCAACCCGCTGGCCATAGCCGTTCCGGCCGGGGAAGAGCAGCCCTTCGTCTTCGACATGGCCACCAGCGTCGTGGCACGGGGCGCCATCATCCTGGCCGCGAAGAAGGGCGAGCCCATCCCTTTGACCTGGGCGGTGAACGCCGAGGGTGAGCCGACCACCGATGCCAGGCAGGCGAACGAAGGAGGAGCCCTTCTGCCCCTCGGCGGTCACAAAGGCTTCGGCCTTGCCATGGCCATCGAGATCTTGGTGGCAACCCTGGCGGGCGGTCCCTTCGGCCCCCACATCGGGGAGCTGTACAACAACCCCACGAAGCCGCAGGGGGTCGGCCATTTCTTCGGAGCCATTCGGATCGACCGTTTCCGGCCCGTGCCCGAGTTCAAAGCAGATTTGGACGCCATGATCCGTGAGGCCAAGGCCCAGCCTCTGGCCAAGGGAGTGGAGAAGATCATGGTGGCGGGAGAGCCGGAGTACAACACCGAGCAGGATCGCCGAAAGAGGGGCGTACCGCTGAGTGATGCCGTGGTAGCCGACCTGACCAAGCTGGGCACCGCCATCGGCGTTCCGTTCGAGTCGTAGCGGACGGGACTCCGGCATTCGGAGGAAGGGAACCCGATCGCAAGCGGCTCGTAACCTCCGACGAACGTGGTGAGGGGGCTTCCGGTTACCGGAAGCCCCTTCTTCGCTGCCGCACGCTTCACTTGCGGCAGGCCTCCCGAGGAGCGAGAACCGGGTGCGGCCACAGGGCCCGGCGGTGGCCGAGTGAGTGGCTGAACCCCCCGTGGTAACATAGGGGCGCTTGCCCGCGATCCCGGGGAGAGCCGGCATCCGGACGCGTCCCGTCGAGAGGGGATCCCGCCTGTTGGACAGATACGCCTCTACACATGATCTACGAAGTAGTGGTACACTGTCGAGGCTTCGGTGGGCCCTCTTGGTCGAACATTTGTGCTATAATACGGCTCGCTTGGAAGTGTGAGTTTGGCGCCGCAGTAAGTGAAGCGGGAGGAGCAGATGGTGTTGGACAAGGAGAAGGAGAAGGCGCTGGATCTCGCCATCGGCCAGATCGAGCGGTCCTTTGGGAAGGGCTCTATCATGAAGCTGGGGGAGGCCACTGGACGGCTCGGCGTCGAGATTATCCCCACCGGTGCCATCGCCCTCGACATTGCCCTGGGTGTGGGGGGCATACCCCGCGGGCGGGTGGTCGAGATCTTCGGTCCTGAGTCCTCGGGTAAGACCACCCTGGTGCAGCACATCATGGCCCAGGCCCAGAAGACCGGTGGAGTGGCGGCGCTGATCGACGCCGAGCACGCGCTGGATGCTGCCTACGCCCAGCACTGCGGCGTCAACATCGACGACCTGCTGGTCTCACAGCCGGATACGGGCGAGCAGGCCCTGGAGATCGCCGAGGCGCTGGTGCGCAGCGGCGCCGTGGACGTGGTGGCCATCGACTCCGTCGCCGCTCTGGTTCCCCGGGCGGAGCTGGAGGGCGAGATGGGCGACACCCACGTGGGGCTGCAGGCCCGACTGATGTCTCAGGCTCTTCGAAAGCTGGCCGGCGCTATCAGTCGGTCGAAGACGTCCGTCGTCTTCACCAACCAGCTGCGCGAGAAGGTTGGGGTGATGTTCGGCAACCCGGAGACCACCCCCGGCGGCCGTGCCCTCAAGTTCTACGCCTCCGTTCGGCTGGACATCCGGCGGGTCGATTCGATCAAGCAGGGCAGCGAAGTGATCGGTAACCGCACCAAGGTGAAGGTGGTGAAGAACAAGGTGGCGCCGCCTTTCAGGGTTGCGGAGTTCGACATAATGTACAACGAGGGGATCTCCAAGGAGGGCGGTCTCATCGACGTCGGGACCGAGCTGGGGATCATTCGGAAGAGTGGTGCCTTCTTCTCCTTCGGTGAGACCCGCATCGGCCAGGGCAGGGAGAACGCCAAGGAGTTTCTGCGGAAGAACCTGGAGATCGCCGGCGAGATCGAGCGGCAGATCCGCGAGTCGGTGGCCTCGGGACGGAAAGCGCCGCTGCCGGCCACGGCCACCGTCGGTGGCGACGGCGACGGCGACGCCGGAGAGTAGAGTCCTGGGAGCGGGGGCGACCGACGGGTCGCCCCTCATGGTCTTCAGCGAGGCCTGCCTCTCGGGGCCTTGCTGAAGGCTGATCGCTGAAGGCTGAGAGCTAAGCTTGAGACGCATCACCTCCATCGAACCCCAGAGCCGGCCCGGCGGAAGCAGCCGTTTCAACGTCTTCCTGGACGGCCGGTTCGCCTTCGGCCTGGCCGGAGATCTGGCCGCCAGGCTCTCCCAGGGCTCCTACCTATCCGAGGTCGAAATCCTCGAGCTCCAGCGTGAGGATGGGCTCTATCAGGTCCACGACGCGGCCCTCACCCTGCTCGGGTATCGCCCCCGTAGCGTCGCGGAACTGCGAAGCCGCCTGCTGCGCCGCTCCTTCGATCCCTCTCTGGTGGAGGAGGCCCTGGCAGGACTCCAGAAGCAGGGAGTGGTGGACGACCGGCAGTTCGCCCAATTCTGGGTGGAGAATCGCCAGACTTATCGGCCCAGGGGCGGGAGGCTGCTGCAATCTGAGCTTCGCTCCAAGGGGGTCGAGCGGGAGATCATCGATACCGTTCTTCCGGGGCCCGAGGAGGAGGAAGCCGCCGCCTATCGGGTGGCCGAGCGGAAGGCCCGTTCCCTGAAGGGGGTCGACTGGCGGGAGTTTCGGCGGCGGGTGGGGGACCACCTGGTGCGCCGGGGCTTCGGCTACGAAGTAACCTCCGCGGTGACCCGCCGGCTCTGGAACGAGGCCCACGACTCTTCCGAGACCGACCCCGACGACGAACCCATCGATGGATCCGCGGGCTAACCACCAGGTCACCAAGACACTGAGTGCTTGGTTCCACAATTTCGTGACGTAGGGCGGCGCCCCGT
>JAMCTB010000096.1:15438-19297 GCA_023380955.1 Chloroflexota bacterium
GTGTCTTCGAGTCTTCGTGGTTCCGAGCCCGGTCGCCGCGGCGAGGGCGGTCAACGGGTGGCGTAGAGGAGCCTGGTGGGACGGCGGTGGGAACCGAGGATCTGGGTGGAGAGGGCCTTCCGGATCAAGGGATCTGCCAGGTATCGCCGCACCAGGTGGCCGATCAGCTCCCGCAACTCCTCGTCGAAGGTCAGGGCGTAGGCGTACTCGCTCCCGAGATCGATCTGGTGAAAGATGCCCGCGCCCGCCAGAGCGCGTGCGGCCGGTTTCAGCTCCGTCTCGTCCCTCCCCAGATATCGAGCCAGCTCCTCGACGGTGACCGGTGTGTCGGGGTTGTCGTGGAGGAAGCGGAGCAACTCCCACTTCATGAAAGAGTCCAGGTGGGGCAACAGCCTCGCCGCCGCGTCGGGGTCTATCCCCAGGTCGGTAATGCTGGGTGCCGGAACCATCATGAGACTCACCTCCCGGGTGCACCGGCCCTGACATGCCTCCGTCCGGCGGGTCGCCCTGGCCATTCAGCCTGGTCTCCTCAAGACCGTTCACCGCCGGCCTTGCGCTTAGCTCTCGCAGCTGTGAGGGGTGCAGGTTCTGTGCCATTCTGGCATCCCTGCTTTCTGGTATGAACATTGCCACGCAGGCATGTGGGGGGATTCACCATCGGTCGCGGGAGGCGGAGATGAGAATTCACATCGGCGCGACGGTAAGGACCCGGGAAGGCGACGAGATGGGGAAGGTGGAGCGAGTGATGCTCAATCCGACCACCAAAGACGTCGACGCCCTGGTCGTCCACAGAGGCTTGATCCTGGGTCGTGATGTGGTGGTGCGAATTTCCCTGGTTCAGGAGGCGGACCAGGCCGAGGTTCGCCTTCGGATCGGCAGGGATCGACTGGAGGAGCTGCCGGACTTCGAGGGGAGGCACCACGAGCTGGTGCCCGTGGAGGATGCCGAGTCCTACTCGGTGTACGCGCCCGGCACCATCCTGTTCCCCCTGGTCCCGCCCTACGGGGTCCCCGGTGAGCCGGGACCCTACGAGTTCCCGGAGGAGGAGCGGGAGGCGGCCCCGGTGGATCTGGACGTCGTCGAGGGGATGCTGGTGCGCTCCCTCGATGGGACGGTCGGTGTGGTCGAAGAGGTGCGCACCGATCCCCTGTCCGACAGGGCTACCTCCATCGTGGTGACGGGCGGGGCGGGGCTGAAGAAGGATGTGGAGATCCCCTTCGAGTTCGTCGCCGGGATATTTCCGGACCACATCGACGTGAGCCTGACCAACCAGCAGGTGGAGGACCTGCCCCTGCCGGTCACCGACCGGTACGTCACCTCGGAGAGGCAGAAGCGCCGGCGGCGGAAGTCGTAGGAGCGCCTTTCGGTGCAGCCGGGTTGGCGATGGCCGGGCTCGGCCCTGGAAGAGCCTCCCGCGTGCGCCGTGTGCCTCCCGGGACTTCCTCGATGTATAATCTCCCTGGCTTGGCTCCTAACCCGCTTGTTGGAATCGGTGGCGCGAGTCTGGCGAGCGCCATCCACGGTTGCAGAGACGTTCATCTGAGGAGTGAACCGCATGGCGAAGAAGGTTCTGGTTACCGAATTCATCCATCCCGCCGGCATCGAGATGCTGAAGCAGGAATGCGAGGTGGTGCAGTCCTCCGGCATCTCGATCCCAGCGCTGAAGGAAGCGATAGCGGGGGTGGATGGTGTGCTGGTACGGGTCGCGCCCATGAGCCGGGAAGTCCTGGAGGCGGCCTCCCGGCTGAAGGTGATCGGCAAGCACGGCGTCGGTACCGACAACATCGACATCCCCGCTGCGACCGAGCGGGGGATCGCCGTCTGCAACACTCCGGAGGCCAACGGCGAGGGGGTGGCCAGCCACGCCATCACCATGATGCTGGCGATCTCCCGGCGGCTGGTGGAGTGCGACGGCTTCGTCAGGGCCGGCCGGTGGAGCGGCAAGGACCAGCTGATGGGGCGCGAGCTGTTGGGGAAGACCCTCTGCATCGTGGGGACCGGGCGGATCGGCGGCCGGCTGGCTCAGATATGCCAGGTGGCCTTCGACATGAAGGTGTACGCCTACGATCCCTACGTGACGGCCGAAGCCATGGCGGCCAAAGGCGTCACCAAGGTGGAGACCGTGGACGAGCTGATGCCGGTGGCCGACTTCGTCTCCATCCACACGCCCTTGACCCCTGCCACCAAAGGGATCGTCGGCGCGAAGCAGTTCGGCCTGATGAAGAAGACTGCCTACCTGATCAACACCTCCCGAGGGCCGGTGGTGGACGAGGCCGGCCTGATTCAGGCGCTGAAAGCGGGCGAGATAGCCGGTGCCGGGCTGGACGTGTTCGAGCAGGAGCCTCCCGCGGCGGACAACCCGCTGCTGAAGATGAGCAACGTCATCCTCTCCCCCCACATGGGCGGCGCCAGCGAGGAATCCATGGAGCGGATGGCCACCCACGCCGCGGCGGGCATCCTGTCGGCCCTGCGAGGCGAGCGACCCAAGTACCTGATGAACAGGGACGTCTGGAAGTAGCCTTCTGGTCCTGGCCGCTCCCCTGGCGGTCATGGTGGCCATGCTCAACTTCGCCCCCCTGCTGCCCCTGGTGCGGGAGGAGTTCGCCCTCACCAACGCCTGGGCCGGCACCCTCGCGACCGCCACCATTCTCTCCCACACCCTGCTGCAGCTGCCCGGCGGCTACCTGGCCGATCGGATCGGGGTGAAGCGTGCGGTGGAGTTGGGGTTGCTGGTGATGGCGCTCTCCGTGATCGCGTCGGCCTTCGCCACCAGCATGGTCCTGCTGCTGGCTTGCCGCTTCCTGTTGGGAGCCGGCACCGCGACGGCCTTCATCTCCACCCTTTCCTGCGTCAACGTGCTGGTCCCGACCGAGAAAAGAGCGGTGGCTCAGGGATTGTTCGGCGCCGCAGCCAACGTGGGTGTGCTGTTGCTGCTGCTGCTGTCGGAGCGGATGGCCCACTGGGAGGGTTGGAGGGGCACCTTCCTGATGGAGGGGATCTTGATCCTGGGGATAGTCTGGCTCTTCGCGGCCTGGTTCCGGCTCGAGACCGGGGCGTCACAGGTGAGGCCGGCCTCCTGGGGCGAGACGGTGCGGGATCGCCCACTCTATCTGCTGGGGCTGGCCCACATCCTCAGCTACGGAGTCTTTACCGCCCTCTCTACCTGGATGGCGACCTTCCTGTGGGAAGCCCACGGGATTGGCCTGGAATGGGCGGGGCCGCTTGCGGCGCTGCTGCCGGCGAGCGCCGTGGTGGCCCGCGTCCTGGGGGGAGCGCTCTCGGTGGGGCGGGAGCGGCGGGTGATCCTGGCCTCCTGTTTCGTCACCGCGTTGGGGGTCGCGTCGATGCCGCTGCTGCCGGGCCCCGGTCTGGCGGTGCTGGATCTGCTGCTGCTGGGTTGGTTTGCCAGCATGCCCTTCGGATCGATCTTCTCCTACATCTCCCTGGTTTCGCCGAAGGGGGCCTCAGGCCGGGGCTTCAGCCTGGTCAACTTCGTGGGCAATGTGGGCGCCCTTGCCTTTCCCCCGGCCATCGGCTACGCCCTGGATGCCACCGGCTCTTTCACCCTCGGTTTTGGCCTTGTGGCCATGGTTGGGCTCGCAGGGTCGGCGGCGGTGGCAGCCTGGCTCCCCAGACCTGGTAGGTAGTCTCGCACGAACTTCCCCTTCAGTTTGTCCTCCGGGCGTTTCGGTAGGCGGCGCATCTCGCAGGGGACTACATGGCTTTGGATTGGGGCTTGCGCAGCGGATGAAAGGGGAAAGCAGCAACCCCAGGAAGTGAAGAAGGCCAACCCCGGATAGAGGAGGCTGCTGCCGAAGGGTGGCAGCCTGTTGGTGAGTCAGGCACGGAAAACGATGCC
>JAMCTB010000097.1:0-4485 GCA_023380955.1 Chloroflexota bacterium
CAGGAAGACGGCGCCCGCCACCCAGGCCAGCTGTGCGAGCCAGCTATCCAGACGGATCAGCAGGCTGGCTCCCACCAGGAACCCGGTCAGCACCAGGCCATCCAGGATCCTCTCCACCACGATGGTAGCCACGGTGGCCGCTGGGTCCAGCCGCTCCTTGCTCCACAGCAGGTAGGCGCGTGCGGCCTCCCCTGCCCGCAGGGGCAGGACATCGTTGGCCATGAAGCCGACGACCAGCACCACGAAGAGCCGCTTCATCCCCAACCGCCGCACGGGTCTTAGCAACAGCCCCCAACGGACGGTTCGGACGAGTACGCCGGCGAAGTAGAAGAGAACGGCCGGCAGCACGAAGGCGAAGTCGGCCTCTTGAAAGGCCCGGGCCACCGAGGCCAACTCCACCGAGCGAGCCATAAGGTACACCAGAAGGAGGCTGACCGCTATCCCCAGCCAGTAGCGCTTCCTCATCGTGCTTCCACCGGTAGCGGCGCCTCATCTTCCTCCGGTTCCTCCTCCGCCTCCTTCTGGAAGCGCCAGAAGGCCACGTTCTCTCGCGCGAAGAAGAACAGGCCGATGGCTGTCACCAGGAGGTACTGCATCAGGTGGGAAGCGATGCCCACGGCCAGCGCGGTCTCCTTCGAGACCCCAAAGGCCCCCAGGGCCATCACGGCAAAGAACTGGAAGGTGCCCAGGTAGCCCGGCGCCGAAGGCAACATGATCCCCAGGTTCACGACCACCAGGAGGAAGGTCGCCGCCAGCGCCTGAGACAGGGGCGACATCCAGATCCCGAAAGCCCGGCACATCAGCAAATAGGAGGTCGCTTCCAGCAGCCACACTACCACCGAGATCGCCACGACCATCCCGAGGTCGCTACCGCTTTTCAGCGAGTGGAGCCCGGAGATGAAGGTCCTGCTGGCCCTCAGTATGGCACCGGCCAGCTGCTTGGGGAAGGGGCTCAACAGGACGCCCAAGAGCCGCATCGTCAGCCGCTCCTGGGTCAACAGCAGCACGATGCCGGCGGTAGCCCCCAGGAACAGGAGGCTGGAGAACAGCTGCACCTCCTGTCCCCACCCGGGCAGCGGCACCAGGAGCGAGACGGCTCCGAGGAAAACGATCAGGGTGACCCCGTCGCAGACTCGCTCGAGGATTATGGTGGCCATCCCATAGGTCTTTCGGGCGCCAATCTTTCGACCCAGCAGGTAGGCTCGAACGAACTCCCCCAACCGGGCCGGGAGCAGATTGTTCGAGGCGAAGCCCATCATCAGGACGGAGAAGGCATCCCCAAAGGATAGTGGGGCCACCGGCTTCACGATCCGCTGCCACCGGAAGGTCCGCAGAAAGTACCCGGTCAGGGTGACCGCGGCCGCGGGAGCCACCAGCCGGTAGTCGGCCGCCCGAAAGACCGCCACCAGCTCGGTGAGGCTGACGTTCCGGGCCACGATCCATAGAAACACCGCCGTCAGTGAGAACCCAATGAGCCGACCCTTGCGAAAAGACAAGTTACCTCCAGGACTGGTACTTCACCACCCGAGCGTTGTTGTCGTCCGCCACGAAGAGCTCACCCGCGGGCGATACGGCAATGCCGATGGGAACGTTGAAGGCGGTGGTATTCCCCCCCAGGCTGCCCTTGCTACCCAACGGCTGGCCGCTCGAGTCCAGCACGAGGAAGCGATGCTTCTCAGGCTCGGTGTAGAAGATCTCCCCCTCCCGGCTGACCGCCAGGTAGGGCTTGTTGACAATCGATTGGCTATCCCAGCCCGACACCGGGAACTGCGCCAGAGGCTGCCCGTTGGGGTCGAGCTTCTGGATGCGCCGGTTCCAGGTATCCGCCACGTATACGTTTCCCGCGCCATCCAGCGCGATACCCACCGGTTCCTTCATCTTCCCCGGCTCCGTGCCGTCTCCTCCGAACATCGTGATGAAGCGACCCTGGGGGTCGAAAACCTGCACTCGCTTGTTGCCGGTGTCAGTGACCAGCACGTTCCCGCTTGGCGCCACGGCCAGGCCGCGAGGCCCGTAGAAGCTGCCCGGCTGCAGCCCCAACTGTCCCCTGGTATCGGCGAGACCGCCCCACTTGGTGATGAACTTCCCGTTCTGGTCGAACTTCTGGATCCTGTGGTTCCAGGTGTCCGCCACGTACACGTCACCGGTCGGGGCCACAGCGATGCCCCAGGGCTCGTTGAACTCCCCGTCCCCCGTCCCCTTGCGTCCCCACTGCTGGGCCACGGTTCCGTCGGGCCGGAAGGCCAACACCTTGGAGGCGGCCGAGTCGACCACGTACAGCAGACCGTTGGGGCCGAGGGCAACTCCTCTCGGCTCGCCCATCACGCTAACCCCCGCTGCCGTCTTGCCGAAGACGGTTATCCCCCCCCGGAGCCGCCTGGGCGATCGCCTCTGAGGCCGGCGCCTGCGGTTCGGCCGGCGCCGCCAAGGGCTGTTGAGCAGCCGGCGCCAAGGGTTGCAGCGGGATCCCGCGGGCCAGGTCCGAGCGTACGAAGAAATCGAAGTCGCGGGAGCCCAGCGGGTTCAGCGTCTCCTTATACAGGAAGTATCTCCACAGCTTGGAGCGCACCGAGGGGTCCAGCAACCCCTGCCACACCTTCTGCCAGGTCAGAGTCTTGTAGTCCTCGGGGTACCACCAGTTCAGCCTGCCGCGAATGGCGACGTAGTTGCTCAAGTTGCTCCGTATCGGCTCCTCGTTGGGCACCATCGCCAGGATCACCGCGGCGTCCGTCGGCGTGGTGAAGGTCCTCGAGTAGTAGCTCTTGTTCTTGTAGTCCCGCAGGTACCACTCGAAGGGCCAGGCGATGCTCTCGTGGGAGACGGTCTGCCCCCCGACGTTCTCGGAGTAGCCACCGTCCAGCAGGATCTTCAGCTCCTTGCCGGCCCCGGTCTGGTTGGAGATCCGCTCGATCTCCTGCATGACCCTGGGCACGTCGGGCGAGGTTTGAACGTACACCATCATGTCCTGGGGAATGTCCCCCCGGGCGTAGGTTACGCCCCAGCCGGTGTGGATGGTCAGCACCAGCAGTGCCACCATCACCCCGAGCCCGGCCGGCACCAGCACGGCTGCGCTGCCGTTCCGCCTGCCGACCAGCACCAGGGTGCCCACCAGCACCGCCAGCAGCAGCAGCATCGCGAGGCTCTGAAGCTGCGCAGCCTGAATGCCCAACTGGGTGCCGGCGAGGGGCGGCGCCGCGACCAGCCCTCCCAGCAGAATGGCCGCCATCAGCCCCACCAGTGCCAGGGCGAAGAGTCCGGGGCCCTGTGCAAACAGGGCCCGACCGGTCCGTTCCAACAAGCCGGCGATGGCGAAGGCTCCCAGAAAGACCAGAGGCTCGACGATGGGGAGGTCCAGCCAGGGCATCTTCTCCCCAGCCCAGGAGTACACGAACAGGGCGCCCAACACCCACACAACGTTGAACCAAAAGAAAAGGCTCATCCGCGAGAGTTGCCGCCGCACGACCAGGAAGACCAAGCCGCCCAGGGCCGCCAGCAGCGGCAGGAACTCGTAGAGGGGGATCAGCAGCAGATAGTAGAACCAGGGCTGGCCGCCCCGCTGGACCCCCTGCTGCGCCATCCAGTAGGTGACGGCACCAACGGAGCCCGAGATGATCCCCTTGGGGTTGGTGAAGAAGGTGGTGTACATCACCGCGTACAGCCCCAGGAAGATGGCGACCATGATCCCCCAGTCTCGGAGGGAGATGCTCCTCAGGGCGGACCACCCGGCGGGCGAACAGCCCCTCAGCCGGGACACCACCGTCTCCAGCACGAAGAACCCCAGGAAGATCACACCGGTTATGAAGATGGTCTCTTTGGTGGCGAAGGCCAAGAAGGTGCTCAGTGCGAGGAGATACAGGTAGAGGCTTCGCCGCTCCCGCAGGTAGCCGAAGATGCCGATGACTATCAGCAACTCCCAGCCCGCAAAGTAGATGGCCTCGCGGGTGAATCTGGAGAAGTAGAGGAAGGATGGCGACAGCGCGAAGAGCGCGGAGGCGACCAGGGCGCCGACTCTGCCCAGCTCACGACGCAAGAAGTAGGGCGAGAGCGCGATCCAGACGCCGAAGATGGCGGCCATAATTCGGGAGGTGTAGTCGCTGGCTCCGAACAGCAGGAAGACGAAGGCGTTGCCCTCGAACTGAAAGGGTCCGTGCATCATGGGGTCGTGGGTGTAACCCCGCCCCGTGTAGAGAAACCAGGAGTAGAGGGCGTGGAGGCTCTCGTCGTGGTGAAGCGCCCGCGACCCCAGATCCCAGAAGCGGGTAGCTATGGCAAACAGAACCAGACCGCCGTAGGCGGCCAGTTCCCAGTCGATCGTCAGTTTTGCGAGTAGCGGCCGGCTGAGGGTGGTATCCTCGCCCGGCGATCGACTCTCTTCGGCCAAAGTCAAAGACTAGTGCTCCTCAATCTACTCACCAGTTCCCTGCCGGCGCGCGCACAATTATATCACGCTGATTCGCCCTCACAAGGCCATCGCGGCTCATGGCC
>JAMCTB010000097.1:4579-5298 GCA_023380955.1 Chloroflexota bacterium
GACCCCGCAGCTGGGGATCCACCGTCACCTGAGTGCGGAAGTACTGAGCGATGTACGCCTCGGTGGTGGCCGCCTCACGGAGAGATGGGGATATCTGGGTGCCTACCAGCGGCTCTCTGGAGAGAGTCTCGATCCTGTAGTTCAAGAATGCGGCCCCGTGCACCAGGTACCCAGTGCTCAAGACCGCCACGACGCACCAGGCGAGCGCCAGCTTGCCGCGGCCGTCCAGCAGGAGAGCCACCGTGATGGCGGCCACGGCGACCAGGCACACCTCAGCGTACAGGTAGACGGCGGGAGTGTCGGTTGCCGGGGTGGACAGCCGGTTGAGCATGACCATCGCAACCGCGATCGGGACCGCCACCGCCAGGGCCGAAACCAGCCATCTCCACGTGAGGCCCACACTCTTCGTCCACCAAAGGGTTTCGCCGCCCAGCCGAGCGGCGAGCAGGTAGATGGGGAGGAGCGGCAGAAGCACCCGCGACGTCATGTCGCCCGTTTGCACCATGCTGAGCAACAGCAGCAGCATGGTCCACAGGGAAAGGAAGCTATCCACCCGGTCCCGCCGCACCACTGTCCTGAACAGCTGCACCAGACCCAGCACCAGCATTGGGAACTCGTAAAGAAGGAGCAGCAACAGCACGTTGCCCCGGGGCACCGACAGGCTGAAGGACCGAATCCAGCCGGTCCAGCCGTCGACGGCCGCCCACTGCACCCCCGAC
>JAMCTB010000098.1 GCA_023380955.1 Chloroflexota bacterium
CGAGCCCGATCCCGCTCCAACACGGCCGGACGGTGTGAGTCGGTATGTCTGCGTTTGCTCATACATAAGGATTGCTCATCCGCCCGCCTATTGACAACTCTGTGCAGACCTTAACTTGTAAGGAATGGTCCAGGACCCGCCCCCACCGCATTTATGAGGGAGTGCTGGGCATTGAGTGGCGCTGAAATGGAAGAGCCGGACGAGGAAGAGTACGGTCTGATGATGGAGCTGGAACAGCTGGAGACCATCAAGGAGGAGATGGAGGAGCTGGGGGTTTCCAGTCTGGCCGAGGTGGAAGCCAGGATGAAGGATCTGAACCAGAAGCTGGACGAGCTCCACCATCGAAACGGAGACCGCTGATCGGCGCGCGTCGAGCCCGCCTGCCCGGCTTCTGATAGAAGGAACTCGGGGAACCGGAGGGGAACTCAGGAGAACTCGAGGGAGTGGGAACGGCTCCCCGGAGTCCCTCTGAGTTCTTTTGGGTTCTCCGTAGTTCTCTCAGGGAGTGGGTCCCGGGCCAGGTCGAGGGCGGAGCGGTGGAGATGGTGGCGCGAAGCTTGCGAAGCGTGGCCGCCCCTGTTGAAACGGCAGGATGCTTACGGTAAAATGCCCCAGCCCTGCAACAGACGGGCGTAAGGAGGAACGGACCAAACATGGCAACCTTCCCTGAGGAACGGCTCAGAGCAAAGCGGCAGTTGACCGAGCGGGCGATATCGCTCGCCATGGCCAGCCGTTGGGAGGAGGCCGCGGCGGTGAACCGCGAGCTGCTGGTCCTGTTTCCGGAAGATGTCGATGCTCACAACAGGCTGGGCAAGGCGCTCACCGAGCTGGGTCGAGTCGAGGAAGCGAGGACAGCTTACAGCCGCGCCGCCGCACTGGATCCGACCAACGTCATCGCCATGAAGAACCTGCAAAGGCTCTCCAAGCTGGCTGCGGAGCCGCCCGCGGCTCCGACCCCGACCCGGGTGGACCCTACCCTTTTCATCGAGGAGAGCGGGAAGACCACCATTACCCCCCTGCTGAACACCGCTGGCTCCGATGTTCTGGCGAAGATGACCGCCGGCGATCTGTTGGAACTCCAGCCTGGCGACTATAAGGTCCAGGTGGTGACCCCAGAGGGGGAGATGGTGGGCCAGGTCGAGCCGAAGCTGGCCAAACGACTGCTGACACTGCTGGAGGGTGGCAACCGCTACCAGACGGCGGTCACCAGCGTGGACGATCAGACGGTCAAGGTGATCATCCGGGAGGTGTACCGGAGCCCCCGTATGGCGGGCAAGGTTTCCTTCCCGTCGAAGGCCCCGGCTGAGGTCTTCCGCGGATACATCAAAGACAGCGTGCTCAAGTACGATCTGGACGACGAAGAGGACCTGCTGGAGGAGTCCGAGGATGGCATCGAGGCTACCGGCGAATCGGATCTTGGCATCGAAGAGCCGGACATCGCCGAGGACCCCGAGCTGCCTGAAGATTAGCGACGGGTGCCCGTCACGTTTCCGGGAAACCCTTGAGCTGGCTGTAGCCGTTCCTCCCGGAGCCCGCTGACTAGCTCACGCCCATTTGCCGCTTTTCGCCCTACAGGCTGGCGGCCACCCGGAAACGTGACGGGCACCCATTAGCGACCAGCGAGTTGACGTGCGGGCGGCCGCCTGCTACTATTCCACCAGCCATGAAAGGAGGTGATGCGAATGGGTTGTGATAGTCCTAGTGCGACGGCGCACCTGGTTCGCATCCCTCGTGGGCTGGAGGTCGGGCGCTAACGGCGTCTGCTTCTCGCCCGCGGGGCGTGCAGTGACCGAATCCTAGGCGCGTCGCGCTTGGGGAGGATAGCCAGAGGGAGATCATCTCCTTCTGGCTATCAGTTTATTGGGGGTGACGTGATGTCGCAGGAAGAGGAGTTCCTCGCGCCGCCCGGTTGGGTGGTGCGCTACACGGCGGAGACGGGCTCCACCAACGACCTTGCCCGACGGGCCGGGGAAGCGGGTGCCACCGAGAAGACCCTCTTCGTGACGGACCACCAGACCGAGGGTCGGGGCCGGAGGGGCAGAGACTGGCTGGAGGTGCCCGGCAGCGGGCTCCTCTTCTCCCTGCTCTTCCAGCGACATCAGTCCCAACCCTTCCTGCTGACCATGGTCTGCTCCGTCGCCGCCTGCGAGGCCATCGAGAAGCTGGCTCCCCTTCGCGCCGAGATCAAGTGGCCCAACGACCTGATGGTGAACGGCCGGAAGCTGGGGGGGGTGCTGACGGAGGTGAACTGGTCGCCGGGCCATCCCTTCGCCGTGGTGGGGATGGGAATCAACGTGAACCTCGATCGCTCCACGGTTCCCGGTGTCCCCGACAACGCCACCAGTCTGCTGCGGGAAACGGGCCGGCAGCTCTCACGGCAGCGGCTGCTATACGAGATCCTGCTCCACCTGGACGCCCTTCTGGCCCTGGATCTTCGCCAGTTGGAGCCCGTCGCCCGGGAGCGGTGGGCCTCGCGACTGTGGCGGCGATCCCAGAAGGTGGTGGTTGCCGAGGGCAACCAGCAGCTGGAGGGCACCTTCGAGGACGTGGCCGAGGACGGGGCGCTGCTGCTTCGGCTGGCCGACGGCACCCTCGAGGCCGTGCGAGTCGGCGACCTGGTGATCTAGCGGGCGGTTACGGTCCGAGGGCCACGGGCAGGGTGAAGCTGAAGCTGCTCCCCCTGCCCACCTCGCTCTCGGCCCATATGCGCCCGCCGTGGGCCTCTACCAGCATCCTGGTGATGTACAGCCCCAGCCCCAGCCCCTCTGCCTTCCTGGTTCGTTGGGCGCGGTAGAAGCGATCGAAGATGTGGGGCAGCTCTCTGGGGGCTATCCCCGCGCCCCGATCGACCACCGAGATCCTCACGTCGCCCTCCCCCACCTCTGCCCTCACCAGCACCTCGCTTCCCGGTGGAGAGTACTTGATGGCATTGGTGAGCAGGTTGGTCATGACGCGATCCAAGCAGATCTGATCGGCCATCACCGGGGGTAGCTCCTCGGGAAGCTCCGCCGCTATCTGCTCCCCCTGGCCGGACTGATTGAGCCGCTCCTTCAGGCTGTGGATGAAGGAGCGCAAGTCGGTGGGCAGACGCCGGAGCTGCAGGGACCCGGACTCCACGCGATCCGTGTCCACCAGGTCCTGGAGCATGGCATTCATCCGCTTCGCGCCGTTGTAGATCGACTCGACGCTGCTCTGCACCCGCTGGGGCAGGTTCGGGAGCCGTTGGATTATCTGGGCGTGGCCCAGGATCGTCGTCAGGGGGGCCCGCAGGTCGTGGGAGATGAGGGCCAGGTACTCCTGCCGGAACTGCTCCGCCTGCCGGCGTCCGGTGATGTCGGTGAAGGTCACGACGGCTCCCCTCACCGCGTCTCCGTCGATGATGGGATGGGCCGAGTACTCCACCGGGAAGCAGCTGCCATCTCGACGCCACAACAGCTCGTCGTCGACGCGAATGCCCTGCATCAGCCGAAGGGATCGGAAGAGGGGGCACCGTGACACAGGGTAGGGGGTCTCGTCCTTGTGGGTGTGGTGCATCAGGTCGTGCATCCTCTTGCCCACCAGCTCCTCGGGCTCGTATCCCAGCATCTTTGCTGCAGAGCGATTGACGAAGGTGCAGCAGCCCCGCAGGTCCACGCCGAAAATGCCCTGGTCGGTGGACTCCAGCAGCAGCCGCGGGTAGTTGGCAAAAGGGTATTCGTCCTTCATCGAGCCATCTTTCCGATGTGGACCGCGCGCCCTTTCATGGGGTCGTGAGCGTCAGGCTCCCTCCATCTGGTCGCCGACCCGGTGGCCTCCGATGGGTCGGCGGGTAGGAAAGAGACACGGGGATGTGCAGCAAGTATTGCGCCACCGGGATGTTCCAGAGGACTCGAGTGAAAGGTAGGGCCAGGCGTTCCGCCGTGGCTACCCGCCACCTCGAAACCGCTCTCGGCGGCGTTGGTGAAGCCTCCGGAGATCGCCCGTCCGCGATGAGCGGCACGGCGTCGAGCGGGACGCAGCCGTTCGGCACATCATTCTTCGGTCAGCCGGTGTGGGAGGGGGCAGTCCTCTGGAAGCTCGCCCCCAGGGGCCGGTGAAGGGAGTTGGAGAGCTGGGCGATCTCCTGGGCCACATCCTTCTCTGCCATCTGGTTGGCCAACTCCCGCAGCAGGGCCAGCAATCTGCGGCCCTTCTCCTCGCCCATGCTCTCCAGGCTCCTGACCAGGGTGTCGTCCTCGTCCACCAGTGGAACCCCGGCCAGTGCGCCGGCACCCTGCTCGGTCAGCGACAGTGGGGTGCGACGGCGATCGTGAGGGTCCCTCCCCCGCTTCACCAGCCCCTTGCGCTCCAGGGTGTCCACCACGGGCACCAGGGTGGCGGGCGTCAGCCGCATGGTGCGGCTCAACTCGCTGATGGTTTGCGCCTGCCGGCTCAGCAGCTGCATGACGCCGAAGGGGAGGGCGCCCACGGCGAGGCCACGAGCCTCGAGCCGCCGCTCCAGATCTGCCCTGGACAGCTTGGTCACCAGACCGGTCAGGGCTCGGATCTGCAGCGCCACGGGGTAGATCTCCTCGTCGCTCACGGCCACCCTCCCCTATATTTGGGTACCTAATCATTAGTGCACGAAGTGTACTCGAGTCTGGAGGGTCGGTCAAGAGGACGACCGCAGGAGCAACGTTGCTGGGCTAACCCGCGGATTTCGTATGGCAGCAACCTCTATCCGTGTGTTAGAATTGCCCCATCTGAAACGCGTCTAGCCGCCGAGGAGGCCCCCTTTGAAATTCGGCGTGATAGTGTTCCCTGGCACCAACTGCGACAGGGACACCTACCACGTGATCGACACCGTCTTCGGCCAGCCGGTGGAGTACATCTGGCACGAGGACACGGACCTCTCCCCCTACGACTGCATCCTTCTTCCGGGTGGTTTCGCCTACGGGGATTACCTGCGAGCGGGGGCTATTGCCCGCTTTTCCCCGGTGATGCGTTCGGTGGAGCGGTTTGCCCGCGGCGACGGGCTGGTGCTGGGGATCTGCAACGGTTTCCAGGTGCTACTGGAGGCTGGCCTGCTGCCCGGCGCCATGCTGCGCAACGACCACCTCCAGTTCCGCTGTTCCTGGGTCCACGTGCGGGTGGAATCCACCGATTCCCCGTTCACCTCGGCCTGCGAGACGGGGCAGGTACTCAAGTTACCGATAGCCCATCAAGAGGGAAGCTACTACGCGCCGGAGGATCTGCTGGAGCAACTGGAACGCCGCTCGCAGATCCTTCTTCGCTACTGCGACCCCGACGGACGGGTGACCCGGGAGTCGAACCCCAACGGCTCCCTGTGGAACGTTGCCGGCCTCTGCAACGAGGGGCGCAACGTCTTCGGCCTCATGCCCCACCCGGAGCGCTGCTGCGAGGCGATCCTCGGGGGCACCGACGGGTCGTACGTCTTCCGATCCATCCTGGGTTTGAAGCCGGTTGGATCAGCCCTCACCCCGACCCTCTCCCAGAGGGAGAGGGGGAGCACTCAGCACTCAGGGCTCAGGACTCAGAACACAGAACCGACCCGGGAGCACAACTGATGCCCGCTACCCGCGAGATGCTGGACGAGGTCGCGCTCACCCCCGAGGAGTACGAGCTGATTGTGGCCAAGCTCGGCCGGGAGCCGAACCACGTCGAGCTGGGCATGTTCGGCGCCATGTGGAGCGAGCATTGTGGCTACAAGAACTCCCGCCCGGTGCTGCGACTCCTCCCCACCAAGGGCCCTCGGGTGCTCCAGGGGCCTGGCGAGAACGCCGGGGCGGTGGACATCGGCGACGGGCTGGCGGTGGTGCTGAAGATCGAGTCCCACAACCACCCCAGCGCCGTGGAGCCCTACCAGGGCGCGGCCACCGGCGTCGGCGGGATCGTGCGAGACATCTTCACCATGGGAGCCCGCCCCATCGCTCTGCTGGACTCCCTCCGCTTCGGCTCCCCCGCGGAGCGGCGCAACCAGTATCTGGTCTCCGGCGTAGTGGGGGGCATCGCGGGCTACGGCAACTGCCTGGGGGTCCCCACCGTGGCCGGCGAGGTCTACTTCGAGGACAGCTACTCCGGAAATCCCCTGGTGAACGCCATGTGCGTGGGGCTGGTTCGGGCCGACCAGATCGTGCGGGCCACGGCCAGCGGCGCCGGCAATCCGGTCATCCTGGTGGGCGCGGACACGGGGCGGGACGGGATCCACGGGGCGACCTTCGCCTCGGTGGAGCTGAACGAGCGCTCCGAGGAGCGCCGTCCCGCGGTGCAGGTGGGGAACCCCTTCCTGGAGAAGCTGCTGATCGAGGCCTGCCTGGAGCTGCTGCAGACCGACTACGTGGTGGGGATGCAGGATCTGGGGGCGGCCGGGTTGACCAGCTCCGCGGTGGAGATGGCCAGCCGGGGTGGCTGCGGCATCGACATCGACCTGCTGAAGGTCTCCCGGCGGGAGAAGGGGATGACCCCCTACGAGCTGATGCTCTCCGAGTCCCAGGAGCGGATGCTGGTGGTGGCTCGCCGGGGCTGCGAGGGGAAGGTCCAGCGGCTGTTCGCTCGCTGGGGCCTCCACTCGGACCTGATCGGCGCGGTCACCGACGACGGCCTGGTGCGGGTGCGGGAGGGCGAGCGGGTGGTGGCGGAGATCCCCGCCCGGCTGCTGACCGACGAGACACCGGTCTACCATCGGGACGGGGTTCGCCCCGCCTGGATCGAGGAAGCCCACCGCTTCGATCCCTCCTCCCTTCCCCTGAAGGGGGAGTACAGCCGGACCCTGCTGGATCTGCTGGCCTCGCCCAACCTGTGCAGCCGAAAGTCGGTGTTCCAGCAGTACGACCACATGGTGCAAACCAACACCATGCTGCTGCCGGGGGAAGGCGACGCGGCCGTGCTGCGGGTGAAGGGGACTCGAAAGGGGATATCCCTCACCACCGACGGCAACGGTCGCTACTGCCACCTGGAGCCCCGGTGGGGCGGGATGATCGCGGTTGCTGAAGCGGCACGGAACTTGGTCTGCACGGGAGCGGAGCCCCTGGCCGTGACCGACTGCCTCAACTACGGTAACCCGGAGAAGCCGGAGGTGTTCTACACCTTCCGGGAGAGCGTGGCCGGGATAGCCGAGGCGTGCGAGTTCCTGGGCGTCCCCGTGGTGAGCGGGAACGTGAGCCTCTACAACGAGAACAACGGGTCCGCCATCTACCCGACCCCCGTGGTGGGGATGGTGGGGCTGCTGGAGGATGTGGCGCATGCCACCGGGCTCGCCTTCCGGGAGCCCGGCGACCTGGTGGTGCTGCTGGGAAGGAATCTCGACGACCTGGGCGGCACGGAGTACCTGAAGCTGTCCACCGGCCGGGTGGCGGGTACCCCGCCGCGCATAGATCTGGGGGCAGAGGCTCGGGTTCAGCGCTGCTGCCTGGCGGCCATTCGAGCCGGCCTGGTGCGCTCGGCCCACGATTGCGCCGACGGCGGCTTGGCCGTGGCCCTGGCCGAGGGCTGCATGGCCGGTGACCTGGGGATGGAGTGCGAGGCCGAGAGCCTGGAGGCGCTGCTGAGGCGGGACGGATGCCGGCCCGACGCGCTGCTGTTTGGGGAGAGCCAGTCCCGCATAATCCTCTCGATGGCCCGGGAGAAGCTACCCGAGCTGGAGAGGCTGGCGGCCGAGAACGGGGTTCCCCTGGCGGTGTTGGGCACCGTTGCCGGACGGGGAGGCGGCGAGCCGGGGAGACGGGGAGATGAAGCTCGTCTCCGGCTGGGGGATCTGGTGGATCTGCCCGTGTCCCAGATGCGGGAGGTCTGGAGCAATGCGCTCGACCGGATGCTGAGCGAGTAGTCCTGTTCGCGTTCTGAGGGGAGAGCCCAGAGGGATGAACGCGAGCGAGCGCAGCGTTCATGCCCCTTTGGCGGGGCTTGCTGACAGCTGTTGTGGCGTCAAGGGCGACGTGCCGGACAGCGGTTGGGGGTAAGGGATGGCTGAACTGCACGAAGCCTGTGGTGTGTTTGGGATTTACGCGCCGGGCATAGACGTAGCCCGCATCACCTTCTTCGGCCTCTACGCTCTGCAACACCGAGGACAGGAAAGCGCGGGCATAACCACAGGAGACGGCAGAGAGCTTCGCACCTTCAAGTCCATGGGGCTGGTGGTGCAGGTTTTCAACGAGGAGGAGCTGAGCTTCCTCGAAGGGCACGTGGCTATCGGCCACACCCGGTACTCCACCACCGGCTCCAGCAAGGTGTGCAACGCCCAGCCGATCGTGGTGGATTCGGACCTGGGCCAGCTGGCCCTGGGCCACAACGGCAACCTGGTGAACACGGTCTCCCTCACCGAGCAGCTGCAGGAAAGCGGCGAGCGGCTCGAGACCTCCACCGATTCCGAGGTGATAGCCAGGGCAATCGCCTCCGCGCCGGGCCTGGACTGGGAATCCCGGATCCTGCACAGCCTTCATCGCTTCCAGGGGGCGTACAGCCTGGTGATGGCCACGGCCAACACCCTCTATGCCGCCAGGGATCCCATGGGGGTGCGCCCTCTCTGCGTGGGCAGGCTAAACGGCGGCTGGGTGGTGGCTTCCGAGACCTGTGCCCTGGATACCGTGGGGGCCACCTTCATCCGGGAGCTGGAGCCGGGCGAGCTGCTGGTGATCGACGGCGAAGGGGTGCGCGGCCTTCGGGCGGTGGAGAGCCGCCAGCGGGCGCTCTGCATCTTCGAGTTCATCTACTTCGCCCGCCCGGACAGCAGCATCTACGGCCAGCTGGTCTACCTGGCCCGCCAGGATATGGGGCGCCACCTGGCTCGGGAGTACCCGGTGGACGCCGATCTGGTGATCCCGGTCCCCGACTCGGCCATTCCGGCCGCCACGGGCTACGCCCAGGAGTCGGGGATCCCATTCGGCGAGGGGCTGATCAAGAACCGCTACATCGGCCGCACATTCATCCAGCCGGACCAGCGGCTGAGGCAGGTGGGCGTTCGATTGAAGTTCAACCCCCTGCCGCCGGTGCTGGCGGGCAAGCGGGTGGTGGTGGTGGACGACAGTATCGTGCGGGGAACCACGACGCCGCCGGTGGTGAGCCTGCTGCGCAGAGCCGGGGCCCGAGAGGTCCACATGCGGATCTGTGCCCCGCCCATGCGCTTCCCCTGCTATCTCGGGGTGGACACGGCGCGGGAAGCGGAGCGGATAGCGGCCAACATGAGCGTCGAGGAGATCCGACGGCACATCGGGGCCGACTCCCTGGGCTACCTGAGCCTGGAGGGGTTGCTCGCCTCGGTGGGCCAGCAGCAGGGCCATTTCTGCCGGGCCTGCTTCACCGGTAGCTATCCTGTGCCCATCCAGTTGGAGATGGACAAGCTTGTGCTGGAGGCCTCGTGAGCCAGGAGCCATCGGGAGCACATCGAATCAGCCCTCACCCCGACCCTCTCCCAGAGGGAGAGGGGGCATACAAGGCTGCCGGCGTGGACATCGACGCCGGCAACCGGGCCGTGGACCTGATCAAAGAGAAGGTGCGCTCCACCTTCGGCCCCCAGGTGCTCACCGGCATCGGCGGCTTCGGATCTCTCTTCGCTTTCGGTGGTTACCGCGAGCCGGTGCTGGTGGCCAGCGCCGATGGGGTGGGGACGAAGCTGAAGATCGCCATTGCCATGAACCGGCACGACACCGTCGGGATCGACCTGGTGAACCACTGCGTCAACGACATCCTGACCACCGGCGCCACCCCCCTCTTCTTCCTGGATTACGTGGCCATGGGGAAGCTGCACCCCGACAGGATAGCCGCCCTGGTGAGCGGCCTGGCCGAGGCCTGCCGAGCCAACGGCTGTGCCCTGGTCGGCGGGGAGACGGCGGAGATGCCCGGCATATACTCGGGGGACGATTACGATCTGGCCGGCTTCATCGTCGGGGCGGTGGAGCGGGACCGTGTGGTCGACGGGAGCCGCATAGAGGCGGGGGATCTGATCTGGGGGCTACCCTCCAGCGGATTGCACACCAACGGCTACTCCCTGGTGAGGAAGCTGCTGCAGGGGGAGCCGCTGGACCGCTTCTGGCCGGAGCTGGGGAGGACCCTGGGGGACGAGCTGCTGGAGCCCCACCGGTGCTACCTGGAGTCGATCAAGCGGCTGCTCGCGCCCCCTCCCGCGGGAGACGGGGAGATGGGGAGACAGGGAGACGGGGAGAGAGGGACAGAACCCCTCCCCCTGCCCCTCCCCGCTGCGGGGAGGGGAGAGGGGTGGGGTGCCGGACCCGGCGCTCAGCACCCGGCACCCAGCACTCAGCACTCGGCCGTAGACGTGAAAGGGATGGCCCACATCACCGGAGGGGGGATCCCGGGCAACGTGGCCCGCATCGTCCCCACCGGAATGAAGGCGCTCTTCCACTGGGGGCGATGGCCCGTGCCCGCCGTCTTCCGGGCGATCCAGGAGCGGGGCAAGATCGCCCAGGAGGAGATGCTGAGGGTGTTCAACCTGGGGCTGGGCTACGTGGTGATCTGCCCATCCGGCGATAGGGAGAGGCTGCAAAGCCTGGTGCCGGAGGCGATGCTGGTGGGGGAGATCGTGGCCACCGAGGGAGGCGAGCGGGTGGAGGTGGTGAGTGGCTAGCAGCTGTCACGGCTCACTACCAAGTCACCAGGACGCGAAGAGTCACAGAGGAGAACTCGGTGTCTTCGAGTCTTAGTGGTTTTGGCAACAGCTCGAAACCTCTTCGACTCGGGATCCTGATCTCGGGCCGGGGCAGCAACATGCAGGCCATCGTGGCCAACGTCGAGGCGGGGCGGCTGGCGGCGGAGGTTGCCCTCGTCCTGTGCAACCATTCCGACGCCCGGGGCCTGGTCTGGGCACGGGACAGGGGACTGCCCACGGCGGTGCTCGAGAGGCGGGACTACTCGACCAGGGATGCCCACGAAGCCGCCATCGCTCGAAGGCTGGCGGAGGCGGGCACCGATCTGGTGGTGATGGCGGGCTACGATCGGATCATCGGACAGCCGATCTTCGACTCCTTTCGCGGCCGGATCGTGAACATCCACCCCTCGCTGCTGCCCGCTTTCGCGGGGACCCTGCACGCCCAGGCGGAAGCCCTGGAGCACGGCGTCAAGCTTTCGGGCTGCACCGTCCACTTCGTCACCGAGGGCGCCGTGGATGCGGGTCCCATCATCCTGCAGGCGGCCGTGCCGGTGTTGGAGGACGACACCGTGGAGCGGCTGGCGGCGCGCATCTTGGAGCAGGAGCACAGCCACTATTCGCGGGCCATTCGACTTTTCGCCGAGGGCAAACTCAGAGTGGAGGGTCGCCGGGTGAGAATCGCAGAGGATCCCGACATTGTTGCAGGGTAGCCTTCCCGAGTTCACGATCGTCGACCTTCTTCATCTTCTCGCCTCATCCGCCAAGACGGGAGTGATTCGCTTCTCTCGTGGGAGGGGAGGGATCACGCAGGCCGGCGCTCTCTACTTTCGGGACGGCCGGCCGGTGTCAGCCGAGACGGACGGGCGGGAGGGCAGGGACGCCCTGGACTTGCTCTGCTCCTGGAATGCCGGCAGCTTCGCCTACCACGACGGCGCCACCACGCCGAGGGAGAGTCTGGAGGAGCCGGCGACCCTGCTGCTGGAAAAGGCGGCAGCGGTCCAGGAGGAGTGGCTGGGGATCTGGAACGTGCTCCACGATGCCTCCGCGGTCGTCCGGCTGGTGACCGATCTGCCAACAGGGGTGGAGAAGGTGCAGATCGGTCGGGGCGAGTGGAAGCTGGTGGCCGGCCTGAGCGGCCCTCAGGTTCTTTCCGTGCTGGCTCAACGGGCGGGCGGTGGGCTGGCTGCCTATCGGACGCTGCGCAAGCTGGCGGAGGACGGACTGCTGAGAGTCGAGGTGAGGGAGTAGGAGGAACCGGTGAGAGCAATCATCAGTGTGTACGATAAATCGGGTGTCGTGGATTTCGCCCGAGGTCTGAGCGATCTGGGGATAGAGATCCTTTCGACCGGCGGCACCCAGACCGCTCTCGCCGATGCCGGTATCCCCGTCACGGGGGTGAGCGAAGTGACGGGTTCCCCGGAGATCCTGGGGGGTCGCGTGAAGACGCTCCACCCGGCGATCCACGGTGGGATCCTGGCACGCCGGAGCGACCCCCGGCACATGGAGGAGCTGAAGAGGCACCAGATTCGGCCCGTCGATCTGGTGGTGGTCAACCTCTACCCCTTCGCCGAGACGGCCCGCCGCAGCTCCGACCTGGGCGAGGTCCTGGAGATGATCGACGTTGGTGGGCCCACGATGCTGAGGGCGGCGGCCAAGAACTACCAGGATGTGGTGGTGGTAGTCGATCCCGCCGATTACCCTGCGGTGCTGACCGAGCTCAGGAGCGAGGCCGGGGTGTTCGAGGCCACCAGGCGGAGGTTGGCGGTGAAGGCTTTCGAGCACACCGCCTTCTACGACGCTCAGATCGCCAACTACCTGAGGCCCGAGACGGTGCTCTTCCCCGACGAGTTGACCGTACCCCTCCAACGGGTGCAGGAGCTTCGCTACGGGGAGAACCCGCACCAGGCGGCGGCCTTCTACGTCGATGCCACCAGCCGGGTCCTCCCATCGGGGGTAGCCACGGCCAAACAGCTGCACGGCAAGCAGCTCTCCTTCAACAACAGCTACGACCTGGACGCGGCCTGGTCCATCGTCACCGACTTCACCGCTCCCGCGGTGACCATCGTCAAGCACGGCAACCCCTGCGGGCTGGCCTGCGCCGAGAGCGTCACCGAGGCCTTCCGGCGGGCCCTGGCCACCGATCCCAAGTCGGCCTTCGGCGGCGCCGTGGGGGTTAACCGCATCGTCGACGAGACCACCGCCCGCGAGATCTGCCAGGTCTTCTTCGAGGACCTGATCGCGCCGGGTTTCACCAATGGGGCGCTGGAAGTCCTTCGAGCCAGGCGGGATCTGCGGATCATGGCCGTGGAGGAGGACTGGGAGGCCAGGCGGCAGGAGGTCGCCGGAGTGCCGGCGCTGGACTTCAAGCGGATCCTGGGCGGCTTCCTGGTCCAGGAGCGGGATCGCAACGGTGAGGACTCCTTCCCTCGGGACGTGGTTACCCGGCGGGAGCCTACCCTGGAGGAGCTGACCGATCTGCTGTTCGCCTGGCACGCCGTCAAGCACGTCCGCTCCAACGGTATCATCCTGGCCAGGAAGCTTTCGGTGGCGGGGGTCGGCGCCGGCCAGATGAGCCGGGTGGACGCGGTGGAGCTGGCCATCAAGAAGGCTGGGGATCGGGCCAAGGGGAGCGTGATGGCCTCCGACGCCTACTTCCCCTTCCCGGACGGCATCGAGGTGGCGGCCGATGCGGGCGTCACGGCGGTGATCCAGCCGGGCGGCTCGGTCCGAGATCAGGACGTGATCCGCGCCGCCAACGCCGCCCAGATGGCGATGATATTCACCTACCGCAGGCACTTCAAGCACTGACACCCTGTCCTCACGGGGCCGGCAGAGACGCCGGCCCCCATGACGCACCGCTCCCCCATCGTTCAGTTCTTGAGGGCCAGTCATGCTCCTGTGGCTCGTGATCGGGCGGCATCCCGAGGCCTCTAGCCATCCGAGTAAGTCGCATCTCAAAGACTCTCTGACACCCACTTTGTGCCATTCGATGAGAATACTTATGGGCTGGCTTAATCGTGGCTTAATCGTCCGACGCTAACCTCCAAGCGCGACGTGGAGAGACCCCACGGACTACACGGGAAGGAGGTGAGTCTCGTCGTCCGTCCGGGAGGCCCGGCGCGACGGATCGAGGGGATCCATCGGCGACGGACCCGGGCCGGAGGAAGGCCGATCCCCGTGGGGTAGCTTATCCCGTCCAATCAGGGAATCCCCCACCAGGCCGAGGGCGAGATGGCTCGGCGGCAGGGGGCAATACACGGCAACGTTATGGAGGATCAACCGATGATCAAGCGACTACTCTTCGGCGGCGGTATGGCCGGGGCCCTCGTGGCGGCCTTTCTCCTGGGGAGTGTGACCCTGGGAGTGGCCGGGGCTCAAACCCCCACCGCGCCGGCAACGCCCCAAACGGCGGCGCAGCAGGACCAGGTAAAGCAGGAGCAGGAGCAGCCTGCCTACACCGGGTCGATCCAGGCGCCGCAGGACCAGAAGGATCAGAGCGAGCAGGATGAGGCCAAGGCGCTGGCCGGTATGGCCAAGATCACGGCCGACCAGGCCAAGGAAGCGGCCCTGGCCCAGTTCCCGGGCGCGACCGTGAACAAGGTGGAGCTCGAGAACGAGAACGGCAACGTGGTCTACAGCGTCCAGCTCACCGACAAGAGCGGCAAGGCCCAGGACGTGAAGGTGGATGCCGGCAACGCCAAGGTGCTGGCAACCGAGGCGGGCGGACCCGAGGGTCACGAGGGCCATGAAGCCGCGGAAACGGCCGGGGCCGAGGATTAGCCTTTCTGGCAGCCGGTCCATGCGGAGCAAGGGGCGAGGAGGAGAACTCCTCGCCCCTCATCTTGAGTGCTGAGAGAAGGACTAGCGATGGGGGCAACGAGTTGGCAGTCAGGGGGATCAACGCCGGTCATAGCCCTGTACCGGCGAGAGGGAGCAGGGCTCCCCGCTCGAGGGTTTGCTATACTTATCTACGGTTAGCGCAATGGGCCAGCGTTGGGGCAACGAGAGGTTGTACGGTGCGCATCCTGATAGTTGAGGACGAGAAGCAACTGGCCGAAGTGCTGAAGCGCGGACTTCAGGAGCACGGCTATGCCACGGACGTGGCCCACGACGGCGAGGACGGCCTTGCCCTCGCCGAGACGGCCGAATACGACCTCATCATCCTCGACGTGATGTTGCCCGTTATGAGCGGCCTGGAGGTCGCCCGGTCGCTGAGGGCCCGCCGGGTGGCCACCCCGATCCTGATGCTGACCGCCCGGGACGCCGTGGACGATCGAGTGGCGGGGCTGGACAGCGGCGCCGACGATTACCTGATCAAGCCCTTCGCCTTCCGGGAGCTGGTGGCTCGCGTCCGGGCCCTCCTGCGCCGCGATGAGCTGGTGAAGGATCCGGTGCTGCGGGTGGCGGACCTGGAGGTGGACACCATCAGCCGCGAGGTGCGCAGGGCTGGCCGGATGGTCGCACTGACCAGCAAGGAATACGCCCTGCTGGAGTACCTGGTGCGCAACCCGAGTCGGGTGCTCACCCGAACCCAGATCGCGGAGCACGTGTGGAGCTACGATTTCACCGCGATGTCCAATCTGGTGGACGTCTACATCCGGTACCTGCGTCGCAAGCTGGACGACGGGCATGAGCCCCGACTGATCCACACCGTGCGGGGCACAGGCTATCAACTCAAGGTCCCTCGATGAAGCACCCCCGGCAGTTGGCTTCCCACGTCCTCTCCTGGCCGCGCGGCCTTCCCATCCGTGTGCGGCTCACCCTGTGGTACGTGGCCTTGCTGGCGCTGATCCTTTTCGCTTTCTCCGGCTTCCTGTACATCAGTCTCTCGCGCGGGCTACGCGAGCAGCAGGAGGCCACGCTGCGGGCCGCGGCAGCCCAGTTGCAGACGAGCGTCGACTTCGAGAACGGGCGGCCTCGCCTGGGAGGGGTGGCCGGGCAGCTCCCCCCTGACGTCGCCGTCGCGCTCTACGACCCGAAGGGGCAGCTTCTTCTGGATGGTGCCCCCCGGTGGGCAGCTTCCCCCCTGGCGGGGGCCCGGGGGCAAGCGGCCCGCGGAGAGGTGACCTTCGCCACCGCACAGCAGGGCACCGACGAGGCGTGGCGAGTGCTCATCGTGCCGGTTCAGGAGAATGGTCGTACGGTCGCGGTGCTGGAGGTGGGACGGCCGGAGGACGAGTTGCGGGCGGCCCTCGGCCAACTGCTGCTGTTGATGGGCCTTGCCGTGCCGGCGACCCTGGTTCTGGCAGCTGGCGGGGGTTTGTTCCTCGCCCAACGGGCGCTCTCTCCCATCGATCGCATCACCCGGCTGGCCAGGCGGATCGGCGCTGAAGACCTCTCCCGCCGGGTGGGAATGGTGTCCAGCAACGACGAGGTGGGGAGGCTGGCCGAGACCTTCGACGCCATGCTGGAGCGGCTGGAGAGCGCTTTTCAGCGCGAGCGGCAGTTCACCGCCGATGCCTCGCACGAGTTGCGGACGCCGCTCTCCGTTATCACCAGCCAGGTTGACGTGACGCTGGAACGGCCGCGGTCCGCGAGGGAGTACCAGGAGGCATTGCGGGTGGTGGGTGGCGAGGCGGAGCGGATGCGGCGGCTGGTCTCGGAGCTTCTCATCCTGGCCAGGGCAGACTCGGCACGGGAGCGACTGGAACTGGAGCCGCAATCCGTGGACGAACTCGCCTGTGAGGTGGCGGAAGAGCTCCAGCCCCTGGCCCGGGCCAGGGGAATACGTCTGGGGCTCGGCCGGGTGGAGCCGGCGGTCGTGATGGGAGATCAGACCCGGCTGATGCAGCTTCTCTTCAACCTGACGGACAACGCCATCAAGTACACGCCCGCCGGTGGCAACGTCACCATCTCCGTTGAGCGCAGGGGTGGCAGCGTGGCCCTGGCTGTGGCCGACTCCGGCATCGGCATCGCGGCCCCGCACCTGCCCCATCTCTTCGAGCGCTTCTACCGGGTGGACAAGGCCCGATCCCGATCGGAAGGTGGGGCCGGCCTGGGTCTGGCGATCTGCGACTGGATCGCCCGTGCTCACGGCGGGAGGATCGAGGTTGCCTCCGCCCCCGGTCGGGGTTCGATCTTCACCGTCCATCTGCCCCTGGCAGCCGACCGGCGAGGGCAAGATGGGCCGCAGCCTCGAACTTGACGGCTTTGCTCTTGCGTTTGGGCTGTCCGCGGACAGATGGCGAGCCGGCGGTTGGGCGCTCAACCAGCAGCCTTACCCCGCCCGTGGCCATCGCCTCGCCAGGTCGCGGCCAGTAACATGGTGAGTATGGGAGCGCGGTCGCGGCTCACGATGGGCCGGCGCGCCCACGAGACTGCGCAACGGTGAGGAGCGTGGAGATGGATAACGCGGCATCGACGTTGGGTCCCGCTGCGGAGCTGAGGAGCGAGACCCTGGAGCTGCAGGGGCTGGACTGTCCCGACTGCGCGGCCGGCCTGGAGAAGGCGATCGCCGGGATGCCGGGGGTCGCCAACGCCCGCCTCAGCTATACCTCTTCCACCCTATGGGTGGAGTACGTGCCCCAGTTGATGGGTCGGGATCGGATCGTGGCGGGCGTCCACGAGGCCGGGTATCGGGTGCGGGAGCAGACTCCGGAGGGCCGGGAGGAGGGGAGAAGCGCCCTGGCCTTCTGGCGCCGGCACCCACGGGGGGTTGCTACCGCCCTCTCCGGCGGTCTGGTGGCCGTGGGGTTGCTGCTGACCCTGTTGTCGGTCCCGAGCCCGCTGCCGCAGCTGGCCTTCGGGCTGGGCGTCGTGGTGGGGGGCTACCACACGGCGCGCAGCGCCCTCTTCTCCCTCCGCTCGGGTCTCACCGACATGAACGTCCTGATGACGGCGGCCGTGGTCGGGGCCCTCGCCATCGGCGAGTGGACCGAGGCTGCCTCGGTGGTGTTCCTCTTCTCCCTGGCGAACGCCCTGGAGTCCTACACCATGGATCGCACCCGCCGATCGATCCGTTCCCTCCTGCAGTTGGCCCCCCGGGAGGCGACCCTCCTGAAGGATGGCCGCCAGCTGAAGCTGCCGGTGGAGCAGATCGCCGCGGGCGACCTGCTGCTGGTGCGCCCGGGGGAGCGGATTGCCACCGATGGAGTGGTGGTCGGCGGCAGCTCAACCGTGGACCAGGCCCCCATCACCGGGGAATCGGTGCCGGTGGAGAAGGGGATGGGCGACGAGCTGTACGCCGGCACCATCAACCAGCAGGGGGCCCTGGAGGTGCGCGCCACCCGGCCCTACAGGGAGAACACCCTCTCCCGCATCATCCAGATGGTGGAGGAGGCCCAGTCCCAGAAGGCGCCTGCACAGCAGTTCGTGGATCGCTTCGCCCGCTACTACACGCCGGCCGTCATCCTTCTGGCGACGGGGATCGCCCTGGTCCCGTCCATCTTCTTTGGTGCGGCCTTCGCCGTCTGGTTCTACCGAGCCCTGGTGCTGCTGATCATCGCCTGCCCCTGCGCCCTGGTGATCTCCACGCCGGTGTCCATCGCCTCGGCCATCGCCACCGCCTCTCGCAACGGCGTCCTGTTCAAGGGGGGCTCCTACCTGGAGGCGGTGGGCAGCATCCCGGTGGTGGCATTCGATAAGACGGGCACCCTGACCCGGGGGCGGCCCGAGGTGACCGACGTGGTATCGCTGAACGGCTACGACCGGCGCGAGCTGCTGGCGGTGGCGGCGGCCCTGGAGGCCCGGAGCGAGCACCCCCTGGCCCAGGCGATCCTCCACCGGGCCGCGGAAGAGGGGGTGCAGGTCCCCCAGGTAGGGGAGTTCCAGGCGGTGCCCGGCCTGGGCGCCGTGGGGCAGGTGGGAGGCACGAGCTACTTCGTGGGGAGCGCCCGGCTGGCCCAGGAGAGGCTCGGCTCCTCCCTGCAGCTTCCCGACGCCCTGGAGGGGCTGCAGGAGGAGGGCAAGACGGTGATGCTGCTGGGTCGGGACGGCCAACTACTGGGGATGGTGGCGGCTGCCGACCGGCTGCGGGCCGAGAGCCGTCGGGCGGTAGCCCAGCTGCACCGGGACGGGGTCCGGCAGGTGGTGCTGCTGACGGGAGACAACCCCCGCACCGCGGCCGCCATCGCTTCTCAGGTGGGGGCGGACGGCTTCCAGGCCGATCTGCTTCCCGAGGACAAGAAGGGCGCCGTCGAGGCACTGCTGGACCGGTACGGCCGGGTGGCCATGGTGGGCGATGGCGTGAACGACGCTCCGGCCCTGGCCCGGGCGACGGTGGGGATCGCCATGGGGGCCGCGGGGACCGACACGGCGCTGGAGACGGCGGACGTGGCGCTGATGGGCGACGACCTGAGCAAGCTGCCCTACGTGATCCGGCTCAGCCGCCGGACGGTGCGCACCATCCAGCAGAACGTGGCCCTCTCCATCGCGGTGAAGCTGGTCTTCGTGATGCTGGCCTCCCTGGGGATGGCCAACCTCTGGATGGCGGTGCTGGCCGACATGGGTACCTCCCTGGTCGTGATCGGGAACGGGATGCGGCTGCTGGAGAAACGATGAGCTACCTGCGCCCTGGTACGACGTGTGCTTTACAGCTTATCGGAGGTCCTGGGCGCCATGGAAGACAAAGCTGAGGGAGAAGAGCGGCAGACGGTGCGCCAGAGTAGCTTGATAGCCCGGGTGTTGCTTTCCGGCGTGGGGCTGGTGGCTCTGGTGGTGCTCAGCCACCTGGCCGGCTAGCCGGGAGTCCGGGCCGGTGATGTCCAGGTGGCTCGGCAGGAGCCTCGCCCTCCCGCAGGATCGAGCCTCGCCCTCCCGCAGGAGGCTCGGCCTCCCGCTAGTCCAGGCGGGCTTCGTCGAAAACCGGCTCACCCGCCAGGTACCGCTGGGCGATGCTCGGCTCCGCCAGGCGGTAGCCAGGGCGGCGTTCAGCGCCAGCAGGGAGCCATCCAGTCCGGAGTCCCGCAGACCGGCCCTCAGGCCTCGCCACACCTCCTGGATCGGCTGGTACCTCACCTCCTCCATCTCCAGAACCTTCTTCGTGCGATGCAGCAGGAGGTCCAGGCACGACTGAAGGCTGTGGGAGCAGGCCCAGCGGCAGCGTA
>JAMCTB010000099.1:0-4957 GCA_023380955.1 Chloroflexota bacterium
GGCACGGCGCAACGTGGACATCACGGTGGTGATGGTGAACAACGCGATCTACGGCATGACGGGGGGCCAGACGGCGCCGACTACGCCGCACCACGCGACGACCAAGACGACCCCGATGGGCAATGCCGAGTTCCCGTTCAACGCTTGCGACGTGGCCATCGCGGCGGGAGCCACCTACGTGGCCCGCTGGACGACCGCCCACCCGGTCCAGATCACTCGGGCCTTCAAGGAGGCGATAGGCCACAAGGGCTTCGCCTTCATAGAGATCGTCTCGCAGTGCCCGACCCAGACTGGCCGTCTCATCTACAATACCGGCGACCCCGTGGAGAACTTCCGGATCCTCAAGGCCTCGGCCGTGACCCGAGCGAAGGCCGAGAAGATGACGGCCGACGAGCTGGCTGGCAAGGTGGTTGTGGGCAAGCTGCTGGAGATTGAGGGCAGGGCCGAGCTAACCGACGAGGTGTACGCGCTCATGGGAGAGCGGCAGGGCAGCATCTCCGAGGAGACAAAGCTGGCGGCGAATTAGAGGTGAGCGATGATCACGATAACGATCGATAAGGCGTTCTGCAAGGGTTGCAGCCTGTGCATCGAGAGCTGCCCGAGGGACGTGCTGGCCACCTCCAAGGAGCGGGGCACGGCAGGGTTCCTGGTGCCTGAGGCGACGAAGCCGGAGGCGTGCACCAAATGCCTGATGTGCGAGTTGGTGTGTCCCGACTTTGCCATTATCGTGGATGGTAAGTAGCCATGAGAAAAGAGATCAGACTCGCCGGTTTTGGCGGACAGGGAGTCATTCTTTCCGGGCTGATCCTGGCGGTAGCGGCGGGGATCCACGAGGAGAGGGAGGTGGCCCAGACCCAGAGCTACGGCCCGGAGTCACGGGGAGGGGCGTGTCGAGCCGAGGTGGTGATCAGCGACGAGGAGATCGACTACATCAAGTGCATGGACCCCGACGTACTGGTGGCGATGAGCCAGCCGGCCCTGGACAGGTATCTGGGGGAGGTGGACTCCAACAGAGCCGCGGTGCTGATAGACAGCAGCCTGGTGAGCAAGGTACCCGAGGGCGTCGCACACCTCTATCCCATCCCCGTCACGGACATAGCGGAGTTCAAGCTGGGCAAGAAGGTAGTGGCGAACATGGTGATGCTGGGGGCACTCTCCGCCATCACGGGGATCGTCAGCCGTGAGGGGCTGGAGGCGGCGGTCAGGTCCACGGTGCCAGGCAAGACGATCGACCTGAACCTGAAGGCCCTCGAGCAGGGGTACCAGGAGGGGCTGAAGCTGGCCCAGTGATGGGCAACTCGGCGCTTTCCACCAATCGCTGTTAAGCGGACGTAAGGGACCGGCCGGCAAGGTTGCCGGCCGGTCTATGTCATCGCCTTGCGTGGTTCGCGGCTTGCTTCGCGGCGGCGACAGCCAGGGCGTCGCACCGTTCGTTCTCGGGGTGGCTGGCATGCCCGCGGACCCAATTCCAGGTCACCTCGCGACCCTGGGAAAGCCTGTGCAGTTCCTCCCACAGCTCGCGGTTCTTCACCGGGTCGCCGGTGCGGGTCTTCCAGCCGTTGCGGAGCCACCCCTTCATCCAGCTGTTCATCCCCTTGACCAGATACTCGCTGTCCGAGACGACGTCGATCCTCGTGGCACCCAGGGAGATAGCGACCTTGAGGCCCTCGATGGCGGCGGTCATCTCCATCTCGTTATTGGTGGTTCTGGCCTTTCCCGCCGAGAGGACTTTCTCGGGTTGGCCGGGGACCCTCACGATGGTCCCGTAGCCGCCGGGGCCGGGGTTACCAATGCAGGCGCCGTCGCTGTATACGGTGGCGACGGAGGGCGATAGGTTCTGGGTTCTGGGTTCTGGGTTCTGACTGAGGTCCTGAGTCCTGAGTACTGGGTCCTGAGTAGCAGACTGATGACTGATGACTGATGGCTGACGGCCGCCGGCCAACGGTTGCTGGCTGACGGTTGCTGGCTGACGGCTTGTCTGGCTGGCGAGCCACAGCCGGGTCTTCAGCTCGGCCTCGATGCTGGCGAGCTGCTCCAGGGTCTCGTGCGGGACGGGCGCACCCGTGGCCTGGGCGGTTCCCAGGGCTTTGCACAGCCGGCGATAGTGGGTCAGCAGCTGGAGAGGGTCGGCGAGGGACTCATCGTCGAAAATGTCTCTGGACAAGAGCAGCTGTTTCCTTTCGGTTCTCTGGGCACGCCCCAGATTATACCGGCCCGCTGCCCCTGCTGCGAAACTTCTGAGCGACTGCCGGCCGCGGGGCGGAACCCTCCCCACCGACAACGTGGGGCCGGAGAGGAGTTTACGCGGCTCGCGACCAGCCAGAACTGCCGAGATTGCGATCTATTTGCCATGGATGTGCCTCCGGCCCCCGTCACCTTTACTCGTAGCGCAGTGCATCGATGGGGTTGAGCGAAGCGGCTCGATTGGCCGGGTAGATCCCAAAGAAGATCCCGATGGCCGCCGAGACGCCGAAGGCCAGCAGGACTGCATCGGGCGCGACTACCGCGTGGATTGTCTGGCCGCCGAGATTAAGGGTGCTGATGATGTGCGCGATAGTGGCGCCAATTGCTACCCCGATGGCGCCACCCACCACACTCACCACTACGGCCTCCACCAGGAACTGCACCAGGATGTCCCTCTTCTTGGCCCCTACGGCCTTGCGGATGCCTATCTCCCGCGTCCGCTCGGTCACCGATACCAACATAATGTTCATTATCCCGATCCCGCCGACCACGAGGGAGATGCCGGCGATGGCGCCGAGGAGCATGGTCATAACCCCAGTGACCTGGTTGGCGGCGGCCAGCAGGTCGTCCTGGCTTCGGATCGTGAAGTCATCCTGGACGACGTGATGCCTCTGGTCCAGAATTGCCCCGATGTCCTGGACAGCCGCTGTCGTGGTGTTCTTGTCCGAACTCGTCAGCTGCACATAGATCGTGTTGACGTTGTGTCCGCCTGAGGTGGTCCGCTGCGCCTGCACTTTCTCCTGAAGCGTGGTAAGCGGGATCAGCATCTGGTCATCCTGATTACCCATGGCCTGCGCTCCCTTGGATTCCAGCACTCCCACTACCTGTAGCCTGAGTCTTCGGTTGTTGGGAAAGCCCACGTTGATGGTCTGTCCTACCGCGTTGCCGTCGGGGAAAAGCTCTGTTGCCACGTTGCTTCCCAGGAGCGCCACCAGAGACTTGGCGGCCACCTGCTGCTGAGTGATGAACTGCCCCTCGGAGACGTGCCAGTTCCGCACGTTCTCATACTCCGGGGTAACGCCGGCGATGCGGGTGTTCACGTTGTTGCCACCAGATATTACCTGTCCGAAGAAGTCCCCTTCCGGGGCCACCGCGGCTATCTCAGCGACGGCCCCTGGTGCAGCGAGAGCCTCGGCATCTTCGAGGGTGAGGGTCGGCCGAGTCCCGGCTGCTTCACGCACCCCGCCCGTCTGGGCAGCCCCCGGGGTTATGAAGAGCAGATTGGTGCCCATCCCGTTGATCTGGGAGTCAATCGTTTCCTGGGCGCCGCGCCCTATCGACATCAGAGCGATGACCGCTCCGACCCCGATGATCATCCCCAGCATGGTCAGCGCCGAGCGCATCTTGTTGGAGGTCAGGCTCTGGAGCGCGACCTTGAAGGTCTCCGCCAGATTCACAGCTCACCTCCGGCGAGCGGATGAGGGGCGGGGCTGGGGTCCTGAGTACTGAGTACTGCGTGCTGGTTGGTGGCGGCCAGGGCTTCCTCTCTACTACCGTGCCCGTTCGCCTCTTCGCCCACTCTCCCGCCCTCTCCCGTGGATGTGCCAGAGGACACGTCCGTGCCCGGCCCCCCCGTCTCCCCGTCACCCACTCTCCCGCTCTCCGCGTCTCCACGTTTGAGGTTGGCCAGGAACTCGAGGGCGGCAGGGTGACGACGAGCCTCCTCCACTATCTCGTCCGAGTGGATCTGCCCGTCTCTGATGTGGATGATCCTCCTGGTATGGGCCGCTATGTCCGGCTCGTGGGTGACGAACGCGACGGTTATGCCCATCTCGGCATTCAGCCTGAGGAAGGTCTCCATGATCTCCTCGGAGGCCCTCGTATCCAGGTTCCCCGTGGGCTCGTCCGCCAAGATCAGGGATGGATTGGTCACGAGGGCCCTCGCTATCGCCACCCTCTGCTGCTGGCCTCCCGAGAGCTCCGTCGGCTTGTGGTTCATCCGCTCGGCGAGCCCCACCAGAGCCAGCGCTTCCTTCGCCCTCTCCCTCCTGTGGTCGGTGGAGGAGTATATGAGGGGGAGTTCCACCTGCTCGAGGGCGGTGCGACGAGGAAGCAGGTTAAAGGACTGGAAGACGAAGCCTATCTTGCGGTTCCTTATCTCCGCCAACTCGTCGTCGGTCAGATCGCTCACCTCCACCCCGTCCAACTCGTAGGAGCCCGAGGTCGGGATGTCCAGGCAGCCGAGGATGTTCATGAGGGTGGACTTCCCCGAGCCCGAGGGGCCAGTGATAGCGACGAGTTCCCCGTCCAGGATGGTGAGGGAGACCCCCTGGAGGGCATGGACCTCTATCTCACCCATCCGATACGTCTTCGTTAGGTCGGTTACCTTGATCATTGTTTACTCCCAGGGAGTCGTAAGCCGCAAGCCCTGGTCGGGCCTCGCGACTCACGGCTCACATCGATTAGCGCCCGCCGATGAACATTCCTCCGCCGGGTCCGCCAACCCTGGGCTGGGCGATGGAGGTGGTGGGAATGATCACCTGCTCGCCCGCGCTCAGCCCCGAGGTTATCTCCACATCGGTATCGTTCTGTGCCCCTATCTCCACCTGCTTCACCTCGGGCTTGGCGTTCTTGTCGGCAGGCATCAACTGTACCGTGTGCATCTGCCCCCGAGTCTGGACAGCCCGAAGCGGCAGGAGCAGGACGTTGTCCTTCTTGTCGGTGGTGATGGTGATGGTGGCGCTCATGCCCGCGGGAGAGTGGGCGAAGAGGC
>JAMCTB010000099.1:4967-12719 GCA_023380955.1 Chloroflexota bacterium
GATGTGAGCCGTGAGTCGCGGGAAGGGTCTTGCCCGCCGAGTCCACGCTGACTGACACCAAATAGCTCACCACCCCCTGGGTGGCTGTACCCGACGGGGAGATCGCTATCACCTTACCGTTAAGGGTCGTACCCGGCAGGGCGTCGAAGGTGACCGTGGCGGGCTGACCCACGGCTAACTTGGGCAGGTCGGTCTCGTCCACCGTGCCGTCTATCCTCACCTGACTCGGATCGACCAGGGTGAAGAGGGGCGAGGAGCCTATCTGCTCCCCCACGTTGGCGTTCACCGCCGCGATCATCCCGTCGAAGGGGGCGGTCAGGGTGGCGTTGGCCATGTTCAGCTTGGCCTGGTCGTAGTTGGCCTGGGCCTGGTTGACGCTCTGCTGGGCCAGGGCCACGTCGGATGCCAGGGGCGGGCCTGCCGTGGTGGCCAGGTTGGACTGGGCCTGGGCGAGGGTGCTCTTGGCGGCTGCCACGTCGGCCGCCTTGGGTCCAGCGTTGTCCTCAGAGAGCTTGGCCTGGGCGGATGAGAGGGAGGCCTGTGCCTGGGAGACCGCGTCCTGGGCCTGGGTGACGTCGGTGGGGAGTGCCCCCGCGATGACCAGGTTGTACTTGGCCTGGGCGCTCGAAAGGGTGGCCTTGGCCTGGTCGAGAGCAGCCTGGGCCTGAGTGACGTCGGTGGCCAGGGGTCCCGCCTTCATCACGGCGAGCTTGGCCACGGCCGAGTTGTAGTTGGCCTGGGCAGTGTCCACCGCACTCTGGGCAGACTGGAGGGCCGCTGCTGTGGGGGTCTGCATGCTCTGCAGCTTGGCCACCGCGGCGTTGTAGGCGTCCTGGGCAGCCTGCAGTGCCTGGACCACCTGGGCGTTAGAGGTGCCGTTGGAGCTACTTGTGTCCCCGTTCTGCCAGTTCTGCAGCCTGTCCTGGGCGGCCAGGAGGCTCGCCTGGGCGCTGTCCACCGCCGCCTGCTGGGAGGCGATGTCGGCAGGGAGGGAGCCAGCCTTGGTCTGGGCGAGGCTCGCCTGGGCGCTCTTCAGGGTGGCAGCGGCCGAGTCCACCGCGGTCTGTGCAGCGGTCCAGTCGGCCTGGGTATAGGGGTTCTTCACCGCATCCAGCTTGGCCTGGGCGCTGGTCACCCCCGATTGGGCCTGATCCAGGGCCGCCTTGGCAGCAGCGACATCGGCGGCCGTATATGGGGTTTGAGCTGCCTGCAGCTTGGCCTGGGCGGATGCCAGGTTGGCCTGGGCACTAGCCACGGCGCTCTGGTCGGCGGCGAGGGAGGCCCCCGTCACGCCCGCCGCGACCTGCTGGTAGTTGGCCAGGGCCGAGTCATATGCTGCCTGGGCCGCTGCCCTGGCCTGGGGTGTTGCCCCATCCTTGACCTTCTGGAGGTTGATCTGGGCGGTCTGGAGGTTGGAGTTGGCCTGGTCCAGCTGGGCCTGGAGGGCCTGGGTATCCAGCTTGGCCAGGGTCTGACCGCTCTTGACGGTGTCGCCCACCTTGACGTCGATCTCGGTGATCTTGCCGCTCGCTGTGCTGGAGGCGGAGAAGCCGAGGGTGGACTTCTTGGTGGCCACGACGTTGCCGGTGGCTGTGACTGTCGAGACGAGGGAGCCAGTGCGGGCCGTGGCGGTCTGGACCACTGTTGGGGTAGTCGCGGTGGCCAGATAGCGCTGGTAGCCGACGAAGCCCGCCACTACCGACAGGAACAGGACTGCCCCGAGGATCCCGAGACGTCTGTTCGGTAGGCCACCCAGCGCCCCCCGCACCCCACGTGCTGGGCGTGTAGCTGGAATATCTACCCTCATGCCGTGACTATCCTCCTCAACTGATGTTGTGCCCAGCAACAAAGACTGTGCAACTAAGTTGTTGCCAAGGTCCAATAGACGCGCGGACGGAGCTGCACCGACAGCAATAGTATAGCCGCCAAGCTAAGCGACTGTTCACATACAGTTAAATGAATGTAAAATCGCCGCTCTAGGCCGCGAGGCCCCGGAGCAGCCTGGGCCTGCCCACTGCTACCGGGCTGAGGAGCGAGTCAGGAACCCCAGCGTCGGAAGAGCTGGTGCTCTATGCCGAACTGATCCAACACCTTGCCGACCGTGTGGTCGATGACGTCGTCCAGGGTCCGGGGGCGGTGGTAGAAAGCCGGCATCGGAGGGAGGATCACAGCGCCCAGTTCGGAGAGCCGAAGCAGATTGCGAAGATGCCCGCTGTGGAGGGGTGTCTCCCGCGGCACTACCACCAGCTTCCGCCTCTCCTTCAGAACGACGTCCGCTGCTCGGCTGAGCAAATCGTCGGCGTAGGAGTTGGCGAGAGCCGATGTGGTCTTCATGGAACACGGAATGACGATCATTCCTTCGGTCTTGAAGGATCCACTGGAGATCCGGGCAGCCATGTCCGACTCGTCGTAGACATAGTCCGCCATCGCCTCCAGGTCGGCAATGCTGAAGTCGGCCTCCTGCTCGATGCAGGTCCGCGCCCCACCGGTCACGATCAGGTGGGTCTCAACCCCGGGGTCGGCAGCCAGAATCTGCATCAGTCGAAACGCGTAGATCTGCCCGCTGGAACCCGACACTCCAACCACTAGCCGCATCATCCCCTCGTCCCCTCCGGCCGGCTGGCGTTTGTCCGATCCGGACCTGTCCGGCAAGACTATTGTCGCGCGTTTTCGAGTCCACGCCAAGCCGCTGTGCGAATCGGCACTTCGCGCGATGTATAATCAGCTGCCTCCTCCGACACAGAAGAATCGAGGGGACTCGCTCTTTCCCACTTCACTAAAGGAGACCAGCCCGTGAGGATCGCGCGCAAGGCAGGCCCGCGCCCAGTAGAGGAGTACTTCGACGAGTGCCGTAGTCTTGGCTTCGACTACCTCGAGCTAGGCTGCGAGGCGCCAGAAAACTTTCCCCACACCTTCGACGAAGTACGAATCGCCAGGATCAAGGATCTGGCACAGAGATTCGAGATCGACTACTGCCTCCACTCTGCCTCCTACGTCAACAGCGCCGAGATCATGCCGACCGTTCGCAAAGCCTCGGAGCAGCATCTGGTCGAGTACGTGCAGCTAGCCTCCAGGCTGGGAGCGCGGCACCTGGTCATCCACATGGGCTTCCACTTCAGTCAGTATATGGAGGCCACCTATCAGGCCCTGCTCGCTACTTTCCAGACGGTAGTCGCGGAGGCCGAGAGGCTAAAGATGCCGCTGGTGATCGAGAACATGAACCTGCTGTCGCCGGACGCCGAGATCCGCTACCTGGGGACGACCATCGAGGAACTCCGCGTCGTCTTCGATCATTTCGGCAGCCCGTACCTGGGTCTTGCCCTGGATGTCGGTCACGCTCACCTGATCCCCGGCGGAATAGAGCCGTTCATCGACGCCTTAGAACCCCCTGCGGAATAGAGCCGTTCATCGACGCCTTTGGGCCCCGGATCGGCGGGCTTCACCTGCACGACAACGACGGGATCGTCGATCGGCACTGGGCACTGGGCAAGGGAAACATCGACTGGGCTCGGGTCTTCGAGCGGCTCAGGGAGATAGGCTACGATGGGAGCGCCACCATTGAGCTGAAAGACTACAATGATGTCGTCGCGAGCAAGGAGCATCTCCAGGCCATCGGTGTACTGTGAGGACAGTAAAGCGAGCAAGCAGCGCCTATCGATGGCGCACAACGTTCGACAACGTATGGAAACCACAAGAGGATTCCGCAGCTCACCTATTCACGGTTCTTCAATTGGTGCCGATAATAGATACCGAGGGCTCGGACGCTGATCCGCGAGACGCACCGGAGTCGGCTCGATGCCCGCGATAGAAGGAGGGATCACTATCGTGGCTGAGGAGAAGGAGAATACCCGAAGATTCGCCGACTATTCATCCAGTGCCCTGCTAATCCTGAACGACGACGGCCGCATTGAGATGATGGATCATGCCGCTCTGCTGGCAAGCGCCGTCGAGGCTCTCATGGGGAACTCCGCGGACGCCGTCTTCGACAAGCAGATCATCACGAGAGATGGGGTGAGACCGTTCGAGGTGAGGCTATCCCGTCTGGTCGGTCCGGAAGGGCAACCACGCGCGGTGGCCGCGACGCTCCACGCCGCTGGCGAGCGGGGACGCGTGCTGGTAGGCAGGCCGATCTCGGCAAAGTCGGTGTCCAATTTCTCACTTTTCGACGATACCACGGGGCTGTACAACCGGCGGGGATTCTCCACCCTGGCCTCTCACCTGTTGAAGCTAGCGGACCGGATGAAGAGGGACATCGCCTTTCTCGTTTGCACCATCGAGGACGCGGCACAGACCGATGGGGCGGAGGAGGGTGAGACTGCCCGCACGACCGCGGACATCCTGATCGAAACGTTTCGCGCTTCAGACGCGATAGCCCGGGTGGGCCAGCACGAGTTCGCCGTGCTGGCGGTGGGGAGCTTCGAAGAGGGAGTGATCGAGCTTGTCGCCCGACTGAAGAGCGTAGTGGCATCCAGGAACGCCCGGGGAGAGTATCCGCACAGCCTCTCCACAGACACGGGCGTCATGCCCTACGATCCCGAGTATCCGCGCGACGTCGAAGAGCTCCTGGCCAGGATCCCTGGGAGCGTGTAACCAGGCACCCACGATGGCGATAGAGGGGGTTCTAAGGCATCCAGCCCGTAATCGAGGAGACGACGATCAGGTAGGCTACCCCTGCGAACACGACGGCCACCATCCAGTAGGCTGCCCATAAGGTCCGGCCGACCTCCACAGCCCAAGACCGAGCGTTAGAGATGAGTGATGGATGATGGGCGATGCGTGGGGTATCGAGGAGTGAGGACTGTGGCCAGTTCTGGGTTCTGGGTTCGGCGGCGTACTCCATCTCCCTCTGGGAGAGGGTTAGTGTGAAGGCGATCTCGCTTTCAACCGTTCTCCCGCTCGCCCACTCCCCCCGTTTCCCACTCACCCCCTCGCGCCCCAACCGCCCGGCCGCCACGATCAGCCCCACTACCACCCACAGCAGCACCAGCGGCTTTGCCCCAAGGGTGATGGCGTCGGTGAGCCCGTACACCAGGTAGGCAGCGCACCCCGCCGCCAGCCCCGCCACGGCCCCTTTCATCAGGGGATCAGCCGCCCTCCGGTACGCCTTTACGGTCTGCCATCCCACGATCAGCCAAAGCCCCACGAAGGCCATCAGCCCTGCGATCCCCAGGTCCACCGCCGTCTGCAGGTAGATATCGTGGGCGTGAGGTAGGCCGGCGCCCGGTCCCGAGAGAAAGGACGGATAGAGATTGTCCAGAACTATCGGGAAGGTGTTGAGTCCGATGCCGGTGAAGGGAAAGTCCTGGATCATGTTCAGGGCCCGGCTCCATATGTCCTCCCTGTCGATCAGCTTTGCTCCCGCGTCGCCAACGTAGTCGAGATGCAGAATCCAGCTGGAAACGGCCCCGCGGGCCACCAGCCCCACGAAGAGTACGCCGATCACGCCAAGGATGAACTCCACGGTACCGAGCCTGCGCCAGCGTATCCCCGCCAGCAGCATCACGGCGAAGGCAAACCCCATCAGGCTGCTGCGAGATTGCGCGAGCACCAGCACCGGAGTGACCACCAGCAGCATGAGGAAGGCCATCGCCGCGATTGGGAGGCGGTGAGAGCGGGAGACGTGGACAGAGGACTCAGGACCGAGGACTGAGGACTGAGTGCTGAGTGGGGTTCTGGGTCCTGAGTCCTGAGTTCTGGGTTCTGGGTAGGGGGCGCAGGACTGATGACTGACGACTGGTGACTGATCGCCGAGGCCTGGTAGCTGATGGCTGACCGCTATGCCTGAACGTGGGGGCCACAGCACCCACACGAGCAGGGCAAGTGGTATGGGAAGCAGGAAAGCCAGCGTTCCGCCCACTTCGTTGGGCTGGATGCCGTCGATGGTTCCGAAGGAGCTTGGCACCGAGGAGATGAGATGAGGGATCCTGCTGTAGATTGCCGGCCCGCCCGGTAGCTTGAAGGTGATCCAAGCTGTGCTCACCAGACCCACAGCAGCCACAACCACGGCAGCCGCCATCAGCGCCCCGAGCGTGATCCACCAGCTCCTTTGGCTCTCGACGGAGACGACGACGCCGTAGTAGACGGCCACGCCAAGCGTGATGCCGTACAGTTTGGGCAGGCTGAAGCTCAGATCCACCGATGGGTAGAGGGACTGCACGGCCATCGCCAGGAGGATCAGCATAGGTAGGTCGAGGGGAGTGGGCAGCGTCCTATTCCGCCGGAACAGCCTCGCCAGCCAGAGGGCCAGGACGGCCAGCAGGCCCGCCAGCGGCAGGGGACCCCGCGGGAACAGCAGAGTCGGAGCAATCAGACAGAGCAGAAGGAGCTCTGCCGAGGCCAGACGATCGAGAACCCGAGTGGTCATTCGCTATTCCGCAAGAGCCGCCCTTGCCGCCCCATGATGAACCCAAGTGGTGTATTATGCCCAGGCATATCAAGAGATTAGACACTAACAGCCGGTGACGGGAGCCCACGTTTGGCCGAGCGTTCCCTCGTTGCAGTCCTTAGAACTGCCCCGGAGACCGTCCTGCACGATTACCAGCGGCTGCTGGAAATAGCCGGCCATCGACAGATTCTATCCCCGTCATACCCTACAATTCTCAAGGACAACATATCCTGGCACTTCCCCTTCCCAGGAGCTAACACCACTCCATGGCAGTTGGAGGGGATCATCCTGGCGCTGCGGGCGGCCGGACACAAGCGACTGGTGTGCGTACAGAACAAAACTGTGGTCACCGACGCCTTCAAGGGCGAGGATCTGAACAACTATCTGCCGATCCTCGGCCGCCATGGCGTGCCGGTTCTCTACAACTTCCGCGACCAGGACATGCGCTGGGTCCTGTACCATCCAAAAGCGAAGATGCTTGTGCTGGACCGCATTTTCCCCGATGGAATTCGTATCCCTGACTACTTCGTCGGCAAGAACATCATCCACCTGCCGACGGTGAAGTGCCACATCTACACCACAACCACCGGCGCGATGAAGAACGCCTTCGGAGGACTGCTGGCCACCAGACGGCATTACGCGCACAGCTGGATCCATGAGACCCTGGTGGACCTCCTAGCGATTCAGAAGGAAATCCATCCTGGGATCTTGGCGGTTATGGATGGCACCACCGCGGGCAATGGCCCAGGTCCTCGAACCATGCGCCCGGAGATCAAGAACGTAATCCTGGCTTCCGCGGATCAGGTGGCCATAGACGCGGTGGCGGCGAAGCTGATGGGTTTCGACCCGATGTCCATCGGCTACATCCGCCTGGCGCACGAGGCCGGGCTTGGCACAGGGCGAGTCGAGGAGATCGAGATCGTCGGCGACCTGGACGCCGCACGAGAATCCTGGGGATTCACGGTCGGCGATAACGTGGCGAGCATTGCCGGTGACCTTCTCTGGTTCAGCCCCCTCAAGGCGCTTCAGACGCTGCTCTTCCGCACCCCACTGGTGAACATCTTCATCCTCGGTTCCGAAGTTTACCACGACTACTATCGTTGGCCCGCCAGGGACCGCGCGGTATTCGAGCGATGGCTGCGAGACACCGGCTGGGGCAGGCTGTTTCAGCAGTACGCCGAGCGGGCCGAGAGCGAGGGCGAGGCGAAGGTTACCTGGGATTCCTGACAGAACCCTCGTGGCTCCTGGAGTGAAACCAGGGAGGGAGCTACACGGTTTCCTACACGAAGCACCTGGGCGTGAGGGAGCCGTCATTCCCTCGCAGGCGGGTAAGACCGTCATTCCCTCGCAAACCGTCATTCCCGCGC
>JAMCTB010000100.1 GCA_023380955.1 Chloroflexota bacterium
TTCGCCGGGTCCCTCGTTGAGACAGCGCCCAGATCGTTACGCCTTTCGTGCGGGTCGGAACTTACCCGACAAGGAATTTCGCTACCTTAGGACCGTTATAGTTACGGCCGCCGTTCACCGGGGCTTCAGTTCAGGCCTTTTAAAAGCCCTCCCTTTAACCTTCCGGCACTGGGCAGGCGTCAGCCCCTATACTTCGCCTTTCGGCTTCGCAGAGACCTGTGTTTTTGTTAAACAGTCGCCTGGGCCTTCTCACTGCGACCCCCAGCCGCTCCATAAGCAAGTCATTTCACGGCCAAGGGCACCCCTTCTCCCGAAGTTACGGGGTCAGATTGCCGAGTTCCTTAACGAGGGGTCTCCCGAGCACCTTGGGGTACTTACCCCCGCCCACCAGCGTCGGTTTGCGGTACGGGCGGCTCCAACCTGGCTAGAGGCTTTTCTCGCCAGCTCAGGCTCAGCCCAGTTGTCCTTGGACGTGCCGCAGACTTCCCATCGCTTCTCAGGTTCGCGCCCAGGGGGATTTGCCTCCCCGGACAACCCTACCAGCTTGGACGAGGCATCTCCATCGCCTCGCTGAACCTACCTCTCTGGGTCACCCCATTGCTCGTAACGGTTGACGCCGGTACCGGAATATAAACCGGTTGTCCATCGCCTGCGCCTTGCGGCTGCGGCTTAGGCCCGACTAACCCTACGCGGATTTACCTTCCGTAGGAAACCTTGGGCTTACGGTGGGCCGATTTCTCATCGGCCTTTACGCTACTCATACCGGCATTCGCTCTTCTCTCCGCTCCAGCACACCTCGCGATGCGCCTTCGCTGCTGAAGAGAACGCTCCCCTACCATTCCGGAAGCAAGAGGCCGGAAAACAGAAGCACGCGGTGGACCTGCAGTCCCAGTTCATACGCCTCCTGGTATACCCGCAGATCACGGTAGCTTCGGATCATCTGGCTTCTGTCCTCTGGCCTCTTGCTTCTGGAATCCGCGGCTTCGGTGACAGGCTTGAGCCCCGTTACATTGTCGGCGCAGCGCCACTCGACCAGTGAGCTGTTACGCACTCTTTGAAGGGTGGCTGCTTCTAAGCCAACCTCCTGGCTGTCTGAGCGACACTACATCCTTTTCCACTTAGCCTGTACTTAGGGACCTTAGCCGGCGGTCTGGGCTGTTTCCCTCTCGACAACGAAGCTTAGCCCCCGCTGTCTCACTCCCTGGCTAAACATCTGGCATTTGTGGTTTAGTTGGGTTTGGTAAGCGTTATGCCCCCTAGCCCATCCAGCGCCCTACCTCCAGATGTCAACGCCAGAGGCTGCACCTAAATGCATTTCGGGGAGAACCAGCTATCTCCAGGTTCGTTTGGCATTTCACCTCTATCCACAGCTCATCCTACAGCTTTGCAACGCTGACAGGTTCGAGCCTCCAGCCGTCTTTCGACAACCTTCACCCTGGCCATGGATAGCTCACCTGGTTTCGGGTCTAATCCCCGTAACTTGTCGCCCTGTTCAGACTCGCTTTCGCTGCGGCTCCGCCCCAGTTGGGGCTTAACCTGACGCTACGGAGATTAACTCGCCGGTTCATTCCTCAATAGGCACGCAGTCAGTCGCCTAAGGCGACCTCCTACCGCTTGTAGGCTCACGGTTTCAGGTTCTCTTTCATCCCCCTTCCGGGGTGCTTTTCACCTTTCCCTCACGGTACTAGTTCACTATCGGTCGCCAAGGGTATTTAGCCTTAGGAAGTGGTCTTCCCGGTTTCCCACGGGGTTCCACGTGTCCCGTGGTACTCAAGCCCACCAGCCGGAGCCTCATCCCTTTCGCTTACGGGACTGTCACCCTCTGCGGTCGCCCCTTCCAGGGTCGTTCAGCTAGAGATGGGGTTGGTAACTCCGTCGCCACGCGGCAGCGTGACCTGCTGGGGCTTACTACCCCACCGACACTTAGGGCCGCCGCCCACTGAGTGTCGTGTGGTTTGGGCTGCTCCCCGTTCGCTCACCACTACTAGGGGAATCTTCTCTTTTCCTCGGGGTACTAGGATGTTTCAGTTCCCCCGGTGCCCCTCCTCGCCTCGCGGCGGGATGCCCGGACATTACTCCGGGCGGGTTGCCCCATTCGGGCATCCACGGCTCAACGCTGGCTGGACAGCTCCCCGTGGCTTTTCGCAGTCGTGCCACGCCCTTCTTCGGCCCTTGGCGCCAAGGCATCCACCTGTGAGCCCTTAGTAGCTTCTTCTCCTAAAGCTCATTAGAGACCTTCCTCGGCTCCATTAAAGTTCATCTACCCTCTTCAGTTGTTAAAGGTTCTGGGAGCTGGAGCCTGGATGTTCGAAGCTAGACCTCCCTGCGGTCGTTCTAGCCCGCTGCTTCCAGCCTCCTGATCCTGCCTCAGAACAACATCGCAACTGCCAAGCCCTTGCCTTGGCCCCTGCCACGTTGGCCCCAGACAACAAAAACGACTTGGGAGCTTCCCAAGCCTTCGCTCATACCTCGCCCTGGGCTTTCTCCCTCACCTTGCCTCTATAGGCTCCGCTCCTTCATTACCGCTTGTCTCTCCTCCTTAGCTCCTCAAGCAACGGCATTATAGCACGTGTTGTCAAATGAGGTCAAGGGTTTTGAGGTCGCACGGCAAGAAGATTCGCGACCACGTTGACGATGCTCCATCTACGGTTCTATACTATCGCACGAAGCCATTACACAAATCCCTCGATAGGGCCTGCAGCACAGCCTGGCAGGACCATCTGGACAGGCATAACGGTACCGCCGCGCCGATATTGGCCGAATTCCGTAGAGGGCGGACGGCGTCGTCCCACTGCCAGGTCAGGAAGGCGGTGGGCTTCTTGTTGAGCTAGGCAGACGGAGGGGCACAGATGCCCATCGCAACAGTCGAGGACGTATTAGAGCTGGCTCTGCCGGCCGGGACTCGAATCCTGGCAGGCGCGGGAAGCATCGCCAACGAGGTTGCCTGGGTCTCCGTTCTGCACGCACTGCCCCTCGTGTCCGACAGCATCGAGGGCAGCGAGCTGATCCTTCTGTCGCCAGAGTCACTCAATCAGACGGACAATGTACTCTTCCTGAGGCTCCTGCACCAGTTGACCGCCGACCACGTAGCGGCCGTTGCCCTCGTAGGTGAGGTTTTGCCGGAGGCGATTGCCCTGGCCGACTCTCTCGGCCTGCCCCTTCTTTCCCTGCCACCCGGGACCAGGCTCCAGCAGGTCGAAAGGGCCGTGATGGCGCTCATTGTGAACCGCCGGGCCGAGCTGGAGCGACGAGGCGTGCAGATTTACCGTCAGCTCGCCCAGATCGAGATCGAGGACCGGGGCATCGCCGCTATCGTGGAGGCCCTGGGCGACATAACCGGCAAGACCGTGGCCCTACAAGACGAGAACCTTGACCTGCGATACTACTCGTCGCCCGGCCTGCCCCGCTTCAGCCGGGATGTGGCAGCAGCCTACCTGCGGGAACAGGCGGGTTTGGCCGAATGGCTGCGCGGCACCGCGCTCGTCAGCACCTCGCCGCCCATCGGCCACTTCACCCTCCCCCAGCCGGGAATGGCCCGCTTCGTGGCGCCTATAATCATCCGGGGAAACGTCTCCGGCTATATCTCCGTCTTGGGGGCGGATAGCGAGCTCACCGAGCTGGACCGCGTGGCTACGGGCCGGGCGGCATCGGTCTGCGCCATCGAGCTGGCCAAGCAGCGGGCCATCATCGAGGCCGAGAACCGTATGCGCGGTGACTTCGTGGACGACCTGCTTTCCGGTGGCTTTGCCAGCGAGGAGGCCATCCTGGCCCGCAGCAAGCTGCTCGGCTACGACCTCCGCCCGCCCTATGCAGTGATGATATACGGCTGGGACCAGCCCCTTTCCGAGCTGGTGGCCGAGCACGGCGAGAGCGACGTACAGCGCCTGCGCATCGCCCTTGATATAGCCCTCAGCGATGCGTTATCGGCCGAGACCGGCCGCGTCCTGCTGCGGGTGCGCAACGACCACGCTCATGTGGCCTACCCTGTGGGCCAGATGGCGCCCGACGAACTGGAGCGCACGGCCGAGCAGCTCCGCCAAAGGGTAGTCAGCCGGGTGGACGGCGTGACCATCTCCGTGGGGGTGAGTCTGGCCTACCACGAGCTCACGAGCATACCTCAAGGGTACCATCAGGCCGAGCAGGCCCTTGTTATAGCCCAGCGGCTGTTCGGCGGCAGCCGTACCGTGCTGTTCGATAAGCTGGGCATATACCGTCTCCTGTTCCCGCTTCACGGCACCCCCGAGCTGAGGCAGTTCCACCAGGAGATACTGAGCGGACTGCTGGAATACGACGAGCGGCACCGGGCCGATCTGGTCGGCACCCTCAAAGCCTTCTTTGCTCACCACGGCAACCTCACCAAGGTTGCCGAGCAATTGTTCGTTCATCGCAACACCCTCACCTACCGCCTCGATCGCATCCAGAAGATCACCGGTCTGGACCTGGACGATCCTGAAGACCGCCTCTGCCTGCAATTGGCACTTAAGCTCGAAGATATGCTGTAGTCGCCCCATCCTCTGTCAGCTTGCACAGTGAGGCTGCATTCATGCTTGTGCAATGCGCCATTGAAACGCCAGTGTAATCTACGTATTATATGATGGCGGTTAGGTGTGCCTACATATCGTCGATTAGGCAGCGTTGCATATCGAAAAGGCATAGGACGTACTTGAGCCAGGTACCAAAGAAGGAAGCATGCCAGACGGTCGAGAGAACACAAACGGTCGCCCGGACCAAAATCCAACGGTCTGAACGATGGCGGCTGGTCGGCGTTGTGGAACCGCTGCGAGAGCCCCTTGCATTCAAAGCTGCCAGCCACTCTCTTGCCACTAGGTTCATTATTCCTTCGATCGCATATCTACGTTTCAACGACGGCCGTCCGGGACGGTGAGCCGCATCCGTTTGGTACGGATGGAACGATCGTAAAAGAACAATTGATTCGGTAAATGGAGGGGGGAACGTGAACCTGAGAAGACCCAATGCCAATGAAGCGAACCAGACCTTCAATCGTTCGCGGAGCGTCGTCCCAATGTCGGGGCTATGCAGCCGTTGCCTCGACGGATGCACCGGCGGCTGCGAGATCTTCAAGTCCAGCTTCAGGGGACGCGAGCTTCTCTATCCGGGCCCATTCAGCACGATTACGGCCGGTGCGGACAAGAACTATCCCGTCGACTACTCTCACCTCAACATTCAGGGCTATGCGGACGGTGCGGTCGGCCTGCCCGAGGGTGTGGAGGCCTCGTCCGATACGGCCCGGTTCACCAACGTTAACACCGAGACCGAGTACGGCTGGGACAAGAAGGTCAAGATGACCGTGCCCATCTTTACGGGCGCGCTTGGCTCGACCTACATCGCGCGGAATAATTGGGGGCATTTCGCCGTCGGCGCGGCCCTTGCCGGCGTCACGCTTGTCTGTGGCGAGAACGTCTGCGGCATCGACCCGGGGCTTGAGCTTAACTCCTCCGGCAAGATCAAGAATTCGCCTGAGATGGACCGCCGCATAGACTGGTACAAGAGGTACCATCAGGGCTACGGCGAGATCCTCGTCCAGATGAACGTCGAGGATACACGCCTCGGCGTCGCCGAATACGTTATCGGCAAGCACAATCTCGACACCATCGAGCTCAAGTGGGGCCAGGGCGCCAAGTGTATCGGCGGCGAGATCAAGGTCAAAGAGCTGGACATGGCCCTCGAGCTCAAGAGGCGCGGCTACATCGTCACGCCCGACCCCGAGCTCCATGAGATCCAGGCTGCCTACAGGGACGGCGCCATCAAGGAATTCGAGCGCCATTCACGGCTGGGCTTCATCAACCAGGAAGGCTTCATGGGCGAGGTCGACCGGCTGCGCAAGCTCGGCTTCAAGCGCATCACCGTGAAGACCGGCGCCTATTCCCAGATCGAGCTAGCTATGGCCATGCGCTGGTGCGCGGATGCTAAGGTCGACCTTCTCACCATCGACGGCGCTCCCGGTGGGACCGGCATGAGCCCGTGGCCGATGATGGAGGAATGGGGCATCCCGACCTTTTACCTGCAGTCGCTCGCCATCCAGATGGCGGACAAGCTCACGAAACGCGGCATCCGCGTCCCCGATCTCGCCATCGCCGGCGGTTTCTCCTCAGAGGATGGCGTCTTCAAGGCGCTCGCTATGGGCGCGCCACACTTCAGGGCGGTGTGCATGGGCCGCGCCCTGATGATCCCCGGGATGGTCGGCAAGAACATCGGCATCTGGATCAAGGAGAATAAGCTTCCCAACACCATCTCCCAGTACGGCAACAAGATCGAGGAGATCTTCGTGTGCTACGAGGAGATGGTCGAGAAGATGGGCAAGGAAGAGGTCGACGCTCTCCCGCTCGGTGCAGTCGGCATCTACACCTACGCACAGAAGTTCAGGGTCGGCCTGCAGCAGCTTATGGCCGGCGCTCGACGGTTCAATCTCAGGGTCATCAACCGCAATGACGTTATGGCCCTGACCGAGGATGCGGCGAAGATCTCCGGCATCGCCTACGTCATGGATGCCTACAAGGCCGAGGCCGACAAGGTCCTGGATGGCTCTTCCAACGGCTCCTACAGGAGGGATGTTGACAAGGTCTTCAGTAAATAGTCATTGAAGGCGTTATCCCTAAACCGGGGTCCTTTCGAAGTCGATCACTGTCACCTCATTGAACTCCTCCTGGATGTCCAGGAGGAGTTCAAATACCTCCCGGAGGACGCCCTCCGGGAGGTATCGCGGTGGCTCAAAGTGCCCCTCACCGAGGTCTACCCGCCAACTTCTGCAATGCCTGTTCACTCAACCCTCAAGGGAAGCATCTCTTGACGGTCTGCCGGGGCACGCCCTGTCGCGTCAAACCAGGACTGCCCAAATACTCTGAAGAAAAGCTGCCGTCCTTGTAAATATTGCACAAAGTCACTATAATCTAGTTCAGCGTTGTCGCCATAGCCAAACCCTGTTCTGTGTGCTAATGTTACAAGTGCGAAGGTGGCAACAGAGCTGGACGCTCTTCTCGAGAAGGTCCAGCTCTTTGTGGCAAAGGCGCCCCAGCACCCGTACTGTGTTGGGGTGCCTGTTTATCGGCGGTGAGGCCGCCGTCGGGCGGCTGGATGCATTGGGGGACGCGTGGTGTTGATCGGCTGGGGCTTCACCACAGCATTGCGAGCGCCCGAACGGCGCCGAAACGTGATCTTAAGAGCAACGAAACACGATCTTAAACAGGCAGACATAGCCTCGATTGTTGAGGCGTAGCTTGAGCAAGGCGATTCGCCCCGAGCTATTGTCTGACCACGCATTGCGAAGAGGCAGAGATGGGACAATGGAAAGCCTAGTGCTATTCGGTTGTGAGCAGCGCCTGGACTCTGATCTGCGATCCCTGGAACGGGCGGCGGCAGCGGGCGGCTATGCCCTGCGGCTGGTAACGTTGCCCTGTTCCAGCTCCCTGGAGCCGGCCATCGTGTTGCGGGCCTTCGAGGGAGGCGCCGATGCGGTCGGGGTGCTGGCCTGCCGGCCTGAATTCTGCCGTCAGGGCGATGGCAGCCGGCGGGCGGAGCGACGAATGGCGCGGGCGGCCAGGATGCTCGAGGATATCGGCCTGGGTGCAGGCCGGATTCTGTTCCAGAAGGGCGAGCCCGGCCAGGGCACCGGCGAGGCCCTGACTTCATTGCTAGAGGCGGCGCGGGCCGCGGGGCCCAGCCCGCTAAGAAAAGGACCGTAGGGCAGAGCCCCGCGTTTTCGCCGGGAACGGGAGGGCGGCGCACAGGCCGGGCGCGAGCATCCGCCGGCAGCGGGGAGCGGGTCCTCCGGAACGTTGGTGCTACGGGGAGAGCAACACCAATGATTGTAGCCAAGCAGAAATCACTGGACAAGCTGGTCGATATGATCCAGCGGCACAAGCGGGTCCTGCTGGTGGGATGTGCCACCTGCGTGGCCGAGTGCGCGGCCGGCGGCGAGCGCGAGGTCTCCGAGCTGGGCCCGGCCCTGCGGATGGCCCTGCGCCTGCGCGGCAGGGATACCGAAGTGCTGGAGAAGACTATCGAGCGCCAGTGCGAGTTGGAGTTCGTAGACAATATCAGCGATACCGTGGAGGAGTGCGATGCCGTCCTGTCCGCCGGCTGCGGCATAGGCGCGCAGATCGTGGCCGAGCGCTTTCAGCCGGTGCCGGTCTACCCTGCCCTAGACACAACGTTCCTGGGCGTGCGGGAGCAACCCGGCGTATGGTCGGAGCGCTGCGCCGCCTGTGGCGAGTGCGTGCTGGACCGCACGGGCGGCATCTGCCCGATCATCCGCTGCTCCAAGGGCCTGCTCAACGGGCCGTGCGGCGGCTCGCACGACGGGAAGTGCGAGATCAGCGACGATGTCGAGTGCGGCTGGGCCCTCATCGTGGAGCGGCTGCGGGCGATGGACCGCCTGGACGAGCTGGACGAGTACCAGCCGCCCAAGGACTGGTCCACCAGCCGTGATGGCGGGCCGCGGCGAATAGTGCGGGAGGATCTGCGACAATGAAGGCGGGAAGCAACCTGGAAAAAGTCCTGGCGGCGGGGCACTTCGCCGTCACCGCCGAGCTGGGGCCGCCGATGAGCGCCGACGTCGACGTGGTGCGCCGGAAGATCGAGGCCCTGCGGGGCACTGCCGACGCCTACAATATCACCGATAACCAGACGGCCGTCGTGCGGATGAGCAGCATCGCCACTGCCCTGTTCCTCCTCAAGGAAGGGCTGGAGCCGGTGATGCAAATGACCTGCCGCGACCGCAATCGCATCGCCATCCAGAGCGATATCCTGGGGGCAGTGGCCCACGGCGTCCGGAACTGCCTGTGCATCAGCGGCGACCACCAGTCCTTCGGCGCCGCCGGCCGGCTGAAGGGCCATCCCGGCTCCAAGAACGTCTACGACATCGACTCCATACAGCTAGTGAATATCCTCAAGGGGATGCGGGACGACTCCCGCTTCCAGGGGGGCGATCCTATCGATCATCCGACCCCGCTGTTCATCGGAGCGGCCTGGACGCCGATGGGCGATCCCGTGGACATCCGGGTGCTGCGCCTGGGCAAGAAGGTCCGCGCGGGCGCCGACTTCATCCAGACCCAGGGCGTGTACGACGTGGAGGGCTTCGCCGCCCAGGTGGCGCGGGCACGCGAGCGGGGCATCGTCGAGCGCACCAGCATCCTGGCCGGCATCATCGTGCCCAAGTCGGCGCGGATGCTGGAATACATGAACAGCTCGGTGGCTGGCGTGCGCGTGCCCCAGGCCCTCATCGAGCGCATGCGGGCCGCCAAGAATCCCAAAGAGGAGGGCATCCGCGTCGCCGTGGAGCTGATCCAGCAGGTGCGCGAGATCCCCGGCGTGCGGGGCGTCCATCTCCAGGCCATCGAGTGGGAGGAGGCCATCCCAACCATCGTGCGGGAAGCCGGCCTGCTGCCGCGCCCTGCCGTCTAAAGGAAAGCCCTATGTCTGGCAAGTTCCACCTGTCACCTGCCCCGGCCCCCGGCCGCCGGCAGATCGTGCCCAAGACGCTGATGCAAGAGCGGGACGGCTGCCTCGGCTGCCTGGTCTGCGCCAAGCGCGACTGTCCCTACGACGTGCACAAGAACCGCACGTTCGTCGCCGCCGAGCTGGTCGATACCCGGGACACGGCCTGCAAGACCTGCTTCAGGTGCGTGCAGGACTGCAAGAAGGGTATTCTATATAAGGCCCCGAACCCGGCCTATCAGCGCCTCGGCGATGCTTACTGGACGCCCGAGATCATTTCGTCCCTCTGGACCCAGTCCACCACCGGCGCTATTCCCGTCTCGGGGGCCGGCTACCCCGGTCCCTTCTCGGGCCCCGGCTTCGACGAGATGTGGACGGATATGTCGGAGATCGTGCGCCCGACGCGGGACGGCATCCACGGCCGCGAGTACATCAGCACCGCCGTAGATTTGGGCCGCCGTTTGTCGCATCTGGAGTTCGCTCCCGACGGGTCCCTGGCCGTGCAGCCGCCCGCCCAACTGGAAATTCCCCTGCCCGTCCTGTTCGACACCGTGCCCTTGCCCTACCTGGGCAGCCGTGTGTTGCAGGCCGCCGTCGACGCCGCCCGGCAGGTGGGGATACTGGCCATTCTGCCCGCGGCCCTGGCCGGCGAGTTTGCCGGCCGCGAGGTGGTGCCGTACTTCGCTGGGGAGGAGGCCCTTGCCCGCACCAGGACGGGCGTCCAGCCCCGGATGGTCGAGATCGGGGGAGGGCCGCTGGTGGCGGACGCGCTGGCCAATGTGCGCCGCCGTTTCCCCGAAGCTATCGTCGCCGTGCGCTTGCCCCTGGACGGGGCCGCTGCCGAGCGGACCATGGCCGCCGTCGAGGCAGGGGCCGACGTCGTGCATCTCTGCGCCGGCCTCGACGGCCAGGCGGGCGATGCCTTTATGAAGGATGCCCTGCGGGCCGTCCACGACCGGCTGGTGGCCGAGGGACGGCGCGACGAGGTCACGCTGCTGGCCGGGGGCGGGGTCGGGCTGGCCGAGCACATGGCTAAGGCCATCATCTGCGGAGCTGACGCGATCACCATCGACGCCCCGCTGCTCATCGCTCTGGGATGCCGCTGGTGTGACCTCTGCTTCCAGGGCAAGGACTGCCCGGTGGAGCTGGAAAAGATCGACCCGGAATGGGGCGCGCGCCGCATACGGAACCTGATGATCTCCTGGCACTCCCAGTTGATCGAAGTGTTGGGCGCGATGGGAATGCGTGAGGTGCGCCGGCTGCGCGGCGAGGTGGGCCGGGCGATGTTCGCCCGCGACCTGGAGGAAGCCGCCTTTGCGCATCTCTCCGACATGGTATCTGGGCCGCAAGGTTCCTTTGTCATCCTGAGCGAAGTCGAAGATCCCGACGCCGAGGGCGTCGGGGCGAAGGATCTCGCTGGTCAGGATGTACGAGATTCTTCGTTCTCCCGCAGCCCTTCGGGCCGCGGGATCCAGAGAGCTCCGCTCGCTCAGAATGACACGCAAACGACCTCCACGAAGGAGTTGACTCATCCCTCCGGCAACGGCCGGCCCGATCCGGAGGTGAAGGTCACCCCATCACGCTTCCGCCGCACCATCGGCAAGCACCTGATCGTGCGCGACAGCAGCACCTGCATCGCCTGCGGCAAGTGCGCCGAGCTGTGCCCCTACGGCGTGCACCGCAAGGCTGGCAGCGGCCGGATGCTGGAGCCCCTCAGCCACAAGTGCATCGGCACGCCCTGCGCCGAGCGTGAGTACTACTGCATCGCCAACTGCGAGCAGCACGCCCTCACGATGGTAGACAACCCGTCGTTCCTGGCGATGGGCGAGCGGCGCTGGACGGCGGACCTGCTGGCGAGCACCTGGTATGAGGCGGAGAGGGGCCGCGTGCCGGAGGGCGACCTGGAGTACCGCACCGGCGATTCCGGCGGCGGCTTCGACCGGCTGCGCTTACGCTTCCCTCAAAGCGGCGGCCTTCCCCCTTCGGAGAAGATAGACCTCACCGTGGAGCTGAACCGGCGGCACGACGGCCGGCGGGAGATACGACTGGGGATGCCGATGTACGGCGGAGGAATGTCCTTCGGCTCGGTGAGCCTGACCACGATGCTGGCCAGGGCACGGGCCCACGGGGCATGGCGGAGCTTCACCTGCACCGGCGAGGGCGGCTACCCCGACGCGCTGGCCAAGTATGCCGAGCACGTCATCACGCAGGTAGCCACCGGCCTCTTCGGCGTGCGGGAGGAGACCATCCGCCGGGCGCCCATCGTCGAGTTCAAGTACGCGCAGGGCGCCAAGCCCGGCCTGGGCGGCCACCTGCTGGGCGACAAGGTCACCGCCGAGGTGGCCCGCATGCGGGATGCCGTGGCCGGCAGCGCCCTCTTCTCGCCGTTCCCGTTCCACTCCGTCTACTCGGTGGAGGACCATAAGAAGCATGTGGACTGGATCAAGGCGATGAACCCGGAAGCTCTCGTAGCGGTGAAGGTGTCCACGCCCACCGACGTGGACATGGTGGCGGTAGGCTCGTACTACGCCGGCGCCCACATCATTCACCTGGACGGCAGCTACGGCGGGACCGGCGCAGCGCCGGACATCGCCAAGAAGAACATCGCTATGCCTATCGAGTACGCCATACCGAAGGCGCACCGCTTCCTGATCGAGGAAGGGGTGCGCGATCAGGTCACTCTAGTGGCCTCGGGCGGCATCCGCAGTCCCCACGACGTGGCCAAGGCCATCGCCCTGGGGGCCGATGCGGTGGTCATCGGCACCGCCGACCTGGTGGCCCTGGAGTGCATCCGCTGCCACAACTGCGAGAGCGGCCGCGGCTGTCCGCGCGGCATCGCCACCACCGACCCGCAGCTCGCGGCTATGGTAGACCTGGAGTGGGCCACCCAACGGATAATAAACATGTATGCCGCCTGGAACAGCGAGCTGGCCAGCATCCTGCGGCGCCTCGGCCTCCGCTCTATACGCGAGCTGGTCGGCCGTGCCGGCTTTCTGGTCCACCTGGACCACGAGGGACAAGAATGATTGGGCAACGTATTGGGCCACGCAGTGACGACTTAAGTCGTCACTGCGTCACTAGTCGTCCCTACGTTCCCGGATCACCTGACGGGCGAGGCGCAAGTGTTGTCGCGCCACGTAGTGGCTGTAGTAACGACTTAAGTCGTTACTACGTGCCTGGCTCACCCGCATTGGGGGCGCAACTATGAGCAATCTATCAAAGCGTATGCTGAGAAGTCGAAAGAGCATGCTGGCCGGCCTGCCGGTCCCTCCCCTGGCCAAGGCAGCGGAAGAGGGCGGGTGCGGTGTAGTGGGCTTCGCCGCCAGCATCCCTGTGGGCGGACGCCATATCTTCGAGCCGTCGCTGCAGATGCACAACCGTGGCAACGGCAAGGGCGGCGGCATTGCCGCCGTCGGTATGGTGCCGGAGCAGCTCGGCGTCTCCCGCCAGGTCCTCGACGAGGACTACCTGTTGCAAGTGGCTCTCCTCGATCCTGCGGCCAAGGACGAGGTGGAGCAGCAGTTCATCGCCGACAGCTTCGACGTGCACCACGCCGGCCTGGTGCCCACGGTGGACGACTACCGCGATATCCCCGGCCTGGAAGTGCGACCTCCCGACGTGGCCCGCTACTTCGTGCGGCCCAAGGCCGCCGCCCTGGACCGCTTCGTCGAGGAGAATGGACTGCAGGGCCTGACCCGGCGGCAGGCCGAGGACGAGTTCGTGTACCGGAACTCCTTCCGCCTCAACCAGGCCTTCTATGCCTCTTTGGGCGAGAAGCGGGCCTTCGTCCTCTCCCACGGCCGTGACCTGATGATCCTGAAGATCGTGGGCTACGCCGAGCAGGTGGCCCAGTATTATAAGCTGGAGGACTTCAAGGCCCACATCTGGATCGCCCACCAGCGCTATCCGACCAAGGGCCGGGTGTGGCATCCAGCCGGCGCCCATCCCTTCATCGGCCTGA
>JAMCTB010000101.1 GCA_023380955.1 Chloroflexota bacterium
GAGAGCCCAATTGCCTCCAAGAAACTCGTGCCAACCCCGGCCTCCAGCCTCCCCCCTACTACTCCAGCCAACTCCTCTTCTCTCCCCCCTCAATCCTCATCTCCACCCGCTGCGCAAGCCCGATTGGATAGACCCGATTGGATAGACCATTGACTTCATGGGATGTGCGCACTAAACTTGCCCCGCTTTCCCCATGAATCTCATCCGGAAGGAGTTCCACATAGGGAGTGACGTTGTCTCGATGACTATGACCAATCGCGAGCGCATATTGGCCGTCATGGACGGCAAGACGCCGGATCGCGTCCCCTGGATAGCCCGCCTGAGGCTGTGGTACGGGGCCCGCGTTGCCGAGGGCAACCTGCCCGAGCGGTTTCGCGGCATGAGTGAAGTCGAGGTGGGCCGCGCCCTTCGGTGCGGGAATCCGGGTCGTGACGGGAAGGTGTTCAAAGTTCGCTACGAGGGGATGGACGTCCAGCTGGAGCAGGAGCCCGGCGTGATCCGCAAGCGCTTCGTCACCCCCTACGGCGACGTGACCTACGGACAGATCGCCGCCGGCGGAGATACCAAGGGGTGGATCGAGGGAGGGCTTCCCCTGGAGCACCCCATTCGGAAGGCGGAGGACTACCGGATCTGGGAGTACGTCGTCGAGCACACCTTCTACGACCCCTGCTACGAGGAGTACCTGGCCTACGAGGCGCAGGTGGGCGACGAGGGGTACCCGATGATGAACGCGGGCGACTGCCCCTTCCACTACTTCCTGCTGCACCTGGTCGGCTACAACGACGCCTACTATCACATGGTGGACTACCCGCAGCAGTTCGAGCATCTGATGGCGGTGATGGCCCAGGTGGAGAAGGAGCGGCTGTGGCCCGTGGTGGCCAACTCCCCGGCTCGGCTGATCCTGCACGGCGCCCACTTCGACTCTCAGATGACCCCGCCCAAGCAGTTCCAGAAGTACATCACCCCCTACTACAAGGAGTTCAGCGCCCTGCTGCACGCCAAGGGTAAGACGTTGGCCTGGCACGCGGACGACGACAGCCAGGCGATCCTGCAGGACATCAAGGAGTCGGGCTTCGACATGTCCGAGTGCTTCTGCACGGCTCCAATGGTGAATGTGACCCTGGAGGAGGCGCGGTCGGTGTGGGGGAAGGACGTCGCCATCTTCGGCGGGATCCCCTCCATCATCCTGGAGCCCGGCTACCCTGAGGAGGAGTTCGAGGAGTACATGCGCTACGTCTTCCGGTCCATCGCGCCGGGCGACTCCATAATCCTGGGGGTGGCCGACAACGTGATGCCTACCTCCGTGATCGAGCGGGTGGAGCGGATCTCGGAGCTGGTGGAGCAGCACGGCAACTACCCGGTTCAGCCCTACTGAAGCTCGGGCTCGCGGAATAAGCATGATGGAGGTGAGGAGAACGCTTTCAAGGAGGTCCAGTGTGGTGGGCCGGGGCGGAGCAGCTACCGGCCGGGCAGCTCCCACGAGAAGTCCTCTTCTTCGACCGTGGGGGTGGCCCTTCTGGCGGGCGTCGCGACCGTTCTGAACCCCTCCTTATCCCTGTTGACGAAGGAATCCCTGGCGTGTTATACACTGCCTGCCTGACTGGCTGCACTGACCGGTACTCCGCATCCTGTCCCCGGAGCAGCCTCGACCAATGTCGTCTTGACGGCGGTCCCGACAATGACGTTCTCTCGGTAATCCGATCCCCAGCGACGAAGCGATGGGAAAGCCAGCTCTTCATGACCTCTAGCATCCATTGGGCTTAGAGCGCAGCAGCGGGGCGTTTGCTATGTCCGCGAAGCGGTCTGGTGCTTCCCGCAGTTGTCCGACCGATACGCTCTATTGATGAGTGCGGTAGCTTCACAGAACCCAGAATAGGGAGAGGAAAATGTCGAAGAGTTTCTCAGAGCGCCAGATCTCGCGTCGTGATGTCTTGAGGCTCCTTGGTCTTGGCGGTTCGGTGGTCACCCTCGGGCCGCTGGTGGCAGCTTGTGGTTCCGCCGCGAAGAGTGGCTCGGCGCCCGCCGCGGCGCCGCCGGCGGCTGCCCCCACCTCGACGGCCGGTACCGCTGCTGTAGCGGCGCCCGCTGCGGCTCCCGCGGCGTCGGCCATCCAACGGGGTGGCCAGCTCGTTCAGGCGAAGGCCTGGACCTACCCCTCTATGAATATGCATACGACCTCACAGCCTCAGAACTCCGGCTACCACATGATGTTCGACTACCTGCTCCGGTACGAGCTGGCCGACGAGAAGAGCGGCAAGTTCGCGCTGAAGCCTGGCCTTGCCGAGTCGTGGGAGCAGACCGATCCCAAGACCGTCGTCTTCCACCTGCGCAAGGGGGTGAAGTTCCACGACGGCAGCGATTTCAATGCCGACGCGGCCAAGTGGAACCTTACTGACCTTCGGGACAACCCCAAGTCCTTCGGCAAGACCTACCTCACCGACGTCGCGAGCATCGATGCACCGGATGCCACAACCCTGAAGATCACCCTTGAGACTCCCTCCACCTCCCTGCCCTTCCGCCTCTCGGGTGCCAACTACGGGGTGATGGGGATGATGTCCAAGGTAGCTTACGACAAGCTGGGGGAGGAGGGTTTCGGCAAGGCCCCCGTGGGCACGGGGCCGATGAAGTTCAAGCAGTGGATCACCGACGATCGGCTGATCCTGGAGCGTTTCGACGGCTACTGGCGCAACGGCGCCGATGGGAAGCCCCTTCCCTACATCGACAGCTTCGTCTCTCGCTACGTGCCCGACCTGACGGTGGCAATGGCGGACCTCCAGTCGGGGCAGCTCATGGCAGCGGAGGACATGCCTGCCAATCAGCTGAAGGTGGTGGAGTCGAACAATCAACTGCAACTCGTCGAGTGGCCCTGGGCAGGTAGCACCTATTTCCAGATGGGCTTCAACGCGACGAAGGCGCCCTTCGACAACCTCAAGGTTCGGCAGGCTGCTCTCTACGGGATCGACCACGAGGCGATGGCCAAGACCCTCGGCTTCGGCTTTGCCAAGCCCCAGGTCTACCCCTTCTGGACCCCTTCGCTCCTGGGCTATGATGACAGTGTCGAGAAGTACCCGTATAACCCTGACAAGGTGAAGCAGCTGTTGACCGAGGCCGGCTACCCCAACGGAGTCGAGATCGACCTGCTGGTCATCCAGCGGGAACCGGAGGCGACCATCGGTCAGTTCGCCGCCCAGATGTGGACCAAGGTGGGGATCAAGACTACCCTGAAGGCGATGGAGCGTCTCTCCTGGATCAACTCGGTCCGCGACATGAACTTCCAGAGCTGCTTCTGGAGAAACGCCCCCGGTCAGGCCGATCCCTCGATGTTGACTTCCAACATCGGTTCCAAGGGACCTAACAACTGGAGCGCGATCAAGGACCCCGAGATCGACGGCCTGTTGGCGAAGGCCGACCAGACCCTGGACGCGACCCAGAGGGCAGACGTCTACCGGCAGGTGCTCAAGCGCCTCCAGGACCAGGCCTACCTGGGTGAGGGGTATCTGCTGCCAATGAACTACGTGATCTCGAAGAAGCTGCACGGCCTGACGGCGGAGTTCGGCATTCCCGATTTCACCGGGGCCTGGCTGAGCCAGTAGCGCTCTCACCCCAGGCGCTGGGCCGGAACGGCCACCGGCCGGAACGGCCCAGCGCCGACAGCAGGGGCGTGGAATCGATCCGGAAGAGGAGCCTCAGCAATGACCGCCTATCTCGTTCGCCGCATCGTGGCGATGATACCCACGCTATTCCTGGTTTCTGTTGTCACCTTTGGTCTCGCGCATCTGATGCCCGGTGATCCGGCCCTGGCATACCTTGGAGAAACCTCGCCGCGGGACCAGGTGGCCTACCAGCAAATGCGGAAACAGTTGGGGCTCGACCAGCCGGTGGTGGTCCAGTACGTAAACTGGATCGAGCGGATAGCCTACGGCGATCTGGGAAAGTCGGTGCGTAGCCAGAGTTCGGTGGCCGATGAGCTCGGGCAACGGCTGCCGGTGACCCTGGAGCTGACGTTCCTGGGCATGCTGGTTGCTGCCGCCCTGGCCTTTCCGGCTGGGATCATATCGGCCGTACGCCCGGGTTCCAAACTGGACACCGTAGCCACTATCGGCGTGACCGGTGGCCTCGCGATCCCCGACTTCTGGCTGGGGATACTGCTGATCTACCTGTTTGCCGTGGCACTCCGGCTGCTGCCCCCCAGCGGCTTCATCACCATTCCGACGGACCCGTTGCAGAACCTTCAAATGATGATCTTGCCGGCTCTCACTGTTGGGCTGGCTCAGGGTGCCATCCTGATGCGACAGATGCGTTCGGCGTTGCTGGAGGTCTTGCATCGCGAGTATGTGACCACCGCCAGGGCCAAGGGGCTGGGGGAGGGAGTCGTCATCGGCAGGCACGCCCTTCGGAACGCCCTGATCCCGGTCGCCACCATCTTCGGCCTTCAGACCGCGCGCGTCTTCGGGACGGCGGTGGTGATAGAGACGATTTTTGGTTTGCCCGGGCTGGCCCGATTGGCGGTGGACAGTGTGGCTTTCCGAGACTATTCGGCCTTACAAGGCACTATTCTCCTCTTCGCGGTGATCGTCCTGGTGGTCAACCTGTTCACCGACATCCTGTACGGGTTCCTCGATCCACGCATTCGATACGCATGAGGGCGGCGATGGCAGAAAGTGTATTGGTTCCAGCCGGCATCTACGAACGGGAGCTTCCCGATCGGTGGACGGAGTACAGGAAGTTCTTGCGGCGGTTGCTGCGGGTCCGCGGTGCGAGCTTCGGCCTCGTCGTCGTCTTCGGCGTAATCCTGATAGCAGCCTTCGCTGCGTTGATCGCTCCGTATGACCCTATCGCCCAGGATTACCAGGTCATCCTGGCTGGGCCGAGCAACATGCACTGGCTGGGAACGGATGAGCTCGGTCGCGATATCCTCAGCCGTCTCGTTTTCGGCTCCCGTCCGTCGCTGGGTGCCGGCGCCATCTCCGTATCCCTCGCGCTTCTGCTGGGCATTCCGATGGGGTTGATTGCCGGCTACTTCGGCGGCTGGCTGGACAATCTACTGATGCGGCTGGCTGACACCCTGTGGTCCTTCCCCGGACTGGTGCTTGCCCTGTCCGTGGAAGCCATCCTGGGCCAGGGGCTGGTGAACGCCATGGTGGCCATTGGGGTGGTGTACGCGCCGGTGTTCGCTCGCCTGGTCCAGGCTCAGACCCTCTCGGCTCGGGAGGAGGAGTACGTGGCCGCTGCTCGGTCCCTGGGGGCCAGCGATTCCAGGATCATGCTGAGGCACATCTGGCCGAACCTGATCGCCCCGGTGGCGGTGCAGGCCTCTCTCATGTTGGGGCAGGCCATCATCTTTGAGGCGGCGCTCAGCTTTCTCGGTCTCGGGGTTCAGCCCCCCAACCCGGCCTGGGGGTTGATGCTTCGGACCGCATATCAGTACATCCAGGTCGATCCCTGGTACTCGCTCTTTCCCGGTACTGCCATCTTCTTCACCGTACTGGGTTTCAACTTGGTGGGCGATGGCATCAGAGAGGCGCTGGATCCCAGGCTTCGCCGGCTGGGGTAGCGAGCGAAGGGAAGCGCCCGAGGCGGTGGCTGCCATGCTCGAAGAGGTCGAGAGGATCTGGCGGAAATGAGACTTAGGGGTTTCGCATGGACATTCGGGAGCGACTGCTCACCGCGCTGAATTGGGGGGAGCCCGACAGGGTGCCCTTGACGGTCTACGACTGGATACTCCCTAGAGGCATCGCCGAGAGGCTGCTCCGGGAGTCTGGCGTGGGGCTAATCATGCGCCTGCCTGCCCACCGAGTCGAGCACCGCCGTGTAGAGTTCAGCACGCGGGAGTATTGGGAGCAGGGGCGCCGGCTTCTCAGGAAGACGATCCACACCCCGGTGGGGGAGGTTTGGCAGGTCGTCGACCCGGAGGCCGCTTACGATTCTACCTGAATCCTGGAGCACTTCATCAAAGGTCCCGAGGACTATCGGGTGATGGAGTTCATGATCCGGGACGCGGTGTATCACGACAACTACGACCGGATCCGGGAGGCCCAGCGGCGGCTGGGAGGCGACGGTCTGGTGTATGTGCGGTTGGCCAAGGCACCGATCCAGGAGATGCTCTATCAGATGCTGGGCATGGAACAGTTCGCCATGGACTACAAGTTCCGGCGAGATCCGTTCGATTCCCTGCACAATGCGATGCTGGAGAGGTACGAGCAGCTATACGACTTCGCCGCCGAGTCCCCGGTGGAGGTTGTCCTCCTGTCCGATAACATCAGCAGCGAGGTGGTTGGCCGGGAGAGGTTTCGCAATTACTGCATGCCGGTGTACCGAAAACTGCGGCAGCGGCTTTCGGGCACCGGCAAGCTGCTGGGGGTCCACCTCGATGGCAAGCTCCAATCGTTGGCGGGGGATATAGCTGAGGCGGAGTTCGATCTGGTGGAGGCTCTCACGCCCCCGCCCATGGGCGACGTTTCGGTGAAAGAGGCCCGCCGGGTGTGGCCAGATAAGGCGCTGTGGCTCAACTTCACCAGTTCAATGCACATTGAGCCGCCAGAGGTCATCGCGGCTCACACCAGGGGGTTGTTGGAGGAGGCAGGCAGCAGGCGAGGTTTTGCCATGGGAGTCACCGAGGATGCGCCGGTCGAGGCGCTGGAGCGGAGCCTCGGCGTGATCTCCCGAGTGTTGCGGGAGTTCTAGGTGAGTTCGGCTGTCATGCTGAGCGATAGCGAGGGATCTCGCCCGTTGGATATCCTGTTGACAGACCTGCCTGGGGGCCCTAAGATCAAGCAAGTTACCTGATAACTTGCTTACATGGTCATTACCCCGCATTCGCAACTCCTGCCGGTGTAGCGGCGTCTTGGGACAGAAGCCCGTCTGAAGACGGGGTACCGCGAGTCACGTTCTCACCGGTCACGCTCGATCCACGGTTCTCTTGGTTCTCGCCTCTGGATGCCACATGTCGTTGGGCCGTCCGTTCGTGCATGGCGCAAATAGGATCCCCGAAGGTGATGTTTGGTGATGGATATCGTACGCCCAGAGAGACTGACCCTGGCTTCGCATGTCGCTCGCGAGCTATCCCGGATGATTCTGGATGGGAAGTTTGTGCTGGGGGAACGTCTACCTTCGCACAAGGAATTGGCCGACTCATTTGGGGTGAGCATCGCCACGATCAGGGAGGCGATAGCATCCCTGGTGAGGGGAGGCGTGGTGGAGGCCCGGGCCGGTTCAGGTACATACGTACGGGTTCAGGGGGCTGAACCCGAGGTGATGGCGTTCTGGTTTGGGTTGCCAACGACGGACGAAGAACTCTTGGAGCTGGTAGAAGCCCGGTGCGTTATCGACGCCGGACTTGCCCGTCTGGCGGCGGAGCGAAGGACCAGCGCCGATCTGGAGAGACTCCGGGGCTTGCTTGAGCGGCTGGAGCGGGCTGTGGGGGATCTGGACGCCTTTGTCGAGGCCGAAGTGGCATTTCACATAGCTATCGCCGACACGGCGCGGAACAGGCCGATGTCGAGGTCTATGCAGGCGATGCTGGCGCTGCTTCGGAGCAGTATCCGGTTCAACTTGCAGCAGGGAGACAACCGCATGCGGTGGACGGCGGAGATGAAGAAGAAGCTGGTGGATGCCATAGAGGCCCAGCGGCCGGAAGAAGCGGCCGCGGCAGTTGACCTCCTGTTGGCCAATGCCCTGGGCAAGCTAGGCCACATGCAGGTAGCGGTGTCACACTGACTGACAGCCGGCGCAGGGTGTGGCGCGGAGGATTTAATGTGAACTCGCATGCAGTGGCTTTGCCCAATGTCGAGCGATGCCGAGCGTTCTGGTCGCGCGAGGAGGTGGATCGGCCGCTGTTGGCGACCTGGGTTGGCAGCTTCGAAGTGACCCGTCTGTATCCCCGTGGGTTGGCTCATCTACCCGAGGGGGAGCTAACGCCGGGCGATATCAACTTTGAGTCCTTCCGGCAGGATTATGAAGTCCTGTTCGAGAAACACCTTCAAGCGAGTGTCGACGTACCGTGGAGCGCATTCCCGTTGATGGTGCTGCCATGGGTGGAGGCGATTGCAGGGTGCCGCATCGTGCACCGCGAGGGCAACATCTGGGCCGAGCCCTGGCTCGACAGCTATGATCGGTTCGAGGGCAGCCGCGGCCTGGAGCCCCGAATGGACTGGCTGGCCAAGCTCGTCGAGTTCACCGATTGGCTGGTGGCGCTGTCCGATGGCCGCTTCCCCGTCGCCGTGAGCCTGATGCGCGGCCCGGCCGACGTTCTGGCCGCTGTGCGTGGCGCACAGAACTCCGTCCTGGATCTCATGGACAACCCGCGGGCCGTGGTGCCCGTTCTGGAGCGTGTAACCGACATTTGGGTCCAGGTTGCCGACGCCCAGTTGTCGCACATCCCGCCTTTCGCCGGTGGATACGGGTGGAGCGTTCAGAACCTATGGGCAGAGGAACCCGGCGGCTGGTTCCAGGACGACGCGATTGCCTACTGGTCACCCTCTCTATATCGGACGTGCGCGGTTCCCCACGAGTCGAGGCTGTCGAGGTGTATGGCTAGGACGGGCTGCCATTTGCACTCGACGGCAATCTTCACTGCGGATGAACTGCTCAAGATGCCGGATCTTGGCGTGATAGAGATGAACCTGGATGTGGTCGGAAAGAGCATCCCTGAGATGATCCCAACCTTCCAGCGGATCCTTGAGACAAGCCGCTTGTACGTATGGGGCAACTTCACTGTGGACGACCTGGTAGCCATGAAGGAGAACCTGCCTGCGAAGGGGCTGGCCTTACAACTCATGGGCGAGACACCGGAGGCGGTTCGGGCGATGATCGACCATGTGGACAGAATCTGGCAGGGGTAACGAAAAGGAGGATGCAAGGGATGGACTCGCTCCGAGAGAACGCAGGTACACCGGACAAGGCGAGGATTACCAGGCGAAGGTTCATGGGTGCACTCTTGGGCACGGCTGCCGTTCCGCTGCTCGCTGCCTGCGGCGGACAGCAGGCTCCGGCACCCACGACAGCACCAGCCGCTGCGGCCCCGAAGGCGGCAGCCACGGCTGTGCCCGCGGCGCAGCCTGCAGCCGGCTCGAGCGGCAACAAGACCGTAATGAAGATCGCCAGCGTTCTGACCGAGCAGGACAATATCCACTTGGCGCTGGCGAGGTTCAAGGAGACGGTTGAGAAGAAGACAAACGGCCAGGTAGAGGTTCAGATCTACCCGAACTCGGCCCTGGGTAGTCTGCGGGTGACCTTCGAGAGCATGCAGCTCGGCAACCTGGAGGCCATGATGTCTGACGCCGTTACCGCGGCGAATGTGGCTCCGGTGTACGCCGTTCCCGAGTTGCCCTACATCTTCAAGGACCTGGATCACGTTCACAAGGTGCTCGATGGTCCGCTCGGCAAGCAGATCACCGACGAGCTGCTGCAGAAAGGGGGTATCAGGACCCTGGTCGTGTACGATACCACCTTCCGGAAGATCTTCTCCAAGAGGCCGATCAACAGCATCGCCGACATGAAGGGGATGAAGGTTCGGGTGCCGGAGGCTCAGAACTACCTTCGGGCGATGCAGCTATTGGGAGCCAACCCCACCCCTGTCGCGTGGGGTGAGCTGTACACCGCGCTGCAGACGGGTGTTGTGGAGGGGTTCGAGAACAAGGCTGAGGCCGCTTACCAAGCCAAGCTGCACGAGCAAACCAAGTACGCCGCCTACACCGGCCACATCTTCTGCATCAATCCCCTCCTGGTTAGCGACAAGTGGTTCAAGTCCCTGCCGGCAGACACCCAGAAGATCGTTCAGGATGCAGCCAGCGAGAGCCTGTCCTGGCAGCGAGGTTACGCTCCAACCAGCGAGAAGGAGTACGAGCAGAAGATGAAGGATGCCGGCGTGACCTGGACCAGCCCTGACGTGGCCCCCTTCAGGCAGGCAATGGAGCCCTTCTTCAAAGAGTACGGGGACAAGATCAACGCCAACGACCTGATCAAGAAGATCCGCGAGGGCGCATAGCCACCAGGAACGGTCATCAACACCGAAGGTGAGCCGAGGGCGCAGGTCCTCCTTGAGAGGCTCTGCGCCCTCGCCGCCCTGGTCTGCCGGGCATCCAGCCTCTTCTGACCAACGGAACCACTCTCGCGGGTAGCCTCCAGCGCCCGCGTCGCAGGAGCCAACATGAGCAGGTCATTCTGGCGCGTGTACGAGACCCTGGTAAACACCATAGCCGTCGTGCTCTTCTCCTCCATGGTCGTGGTCACGGCTCTTGGCGTCTTCTTTCGCTACGTTCTCAATGCTCCCCTCTACTGGACCGAGGAGACCGATCGCTACCTCTTCATCTGGTTGACCTTCGTGGGCGCGTCGATCACGATGCGGTACAAAGCCCACATCATGGTGGATGTGGTGGTGCGCTATCTCAATCCCAGACTGCGTCAGTGGTTTGCACTCCTGGCCCAGCTCTTCGTGCTCGTCTTCCTGGCCATTCTCTTTACGGCCAGCCTGCCGGTGATCGACGTAACCAGCCGCACCCGGACCACCGCCACTGATATCCCCATGAGCTGGGTGTATCTGTCGGTACCCATTGGATGCACCATGATCGCTATCGAAACCCTGCGACTGATGGCAGCTACCTGGCGGGCGATGCGGGAGGGAGTACGTCCATGATCACGGCTCTGGTCGTCGTCTTTGCATTACTCCTGCTCTCAGCTACTCCGGTCTCCTTCTCCATGGGGCTGGCGGCGGTGGCGGCCATCGTGCAGAACGGCAAGGTCCCGATGAACGCCGTCGTCACCCAGATGGTCTCCGGCATGGACTCCTTCCCCCTCATGGCCATCCCCTTCTTCATCCTCGCGGGCGAGTTGATGGAGCGGGGAGGGATATCGGAGAAGCTGGTGAACCTGGCCAGGGCGCTGGTGGGCCACATTCAGGGTGGCCTCGGCATGGTGGTGATCCTGGGTGAATACCTCTTCTCCGGAATCTCCGGGTCCACGACGGCCGACATCTCGGCAATCGGGTCCCTGCTGATCGCCCCCATGGAGCGAGCGGGCTACAGCAAGGGGGAGGCCGTGGCCATCGTCAGTTCCGCGACGGCGATGGGCATTCTAGTTCCCCCGTGCATCTTCATGATCGTGCTCGCCAGCATGACCAACCAATCGATCGGGGCAATGTTTGTGGCCGGTTTCATTCCGGCGATCGTCATGGCCGTAGGGCTGATCGCCTTCATCTACCGGCAGGCGGGCAAGAAGAAGATCCCGAGGGAACCCCGTGCCACCCCCCGCCAGTTACTACGGGCTATCGGCGATGGAATCATCGCGATGATCATGCCGGGCATTATCTTCGGGTCGATCTTCGGCGGCATCACTACCGTGACGGAGGCCGCCGTGGTGGCGGTGCTCTACGCCGCCTTCGTGGGTATTGTGATCTATCGCCAGATCAGCCTGGCAAAGCTCCCCTCAATCATCCTCTCGAGCACCATCAACAGCGCGATGGTGATGTTCCTGGTGGGTACCGCTACGACCTTCTCCTGGGTGCTGACCACCCAGCGCGTGCCTCAGGCCGTGGCTGCCCTGATTACATCAGTGGCTCCGTCGCCGTGGCTCTTCCTGCTGGTCAGCGACCTGGTCTTCATCGTGTTTGGTGCGGTCCTGGAGGGGTTACCGGCGATGATCGTCTTCGTGCCGGTGATGTACCCGATCGCGATGCAGTTCGGCATCGATCCGCTGCACTACGGCATCCTGATCATCGCCTCCATTGGTATAGGGGTCTTCATGCCGCCCATCGGCGTGGGGCTCTTCGTGGCCTGCGCCATTGCCAAGATGAACATCGTAGATTCTATCAAGTACATGGCGCCCTACCTGATCATTCTAGTTCTGGGTCTCCTGGTGGTGACCTACGTACCGTGGTTCACCCTGGTCCTGCCCCAGACCTTCCTGAAGTAGCTGAAGGAGAGCTCTATGAAGGCAGAGATGACACCGCGCGAACGGGTGATGGCCACCATGAACCACCAGGAGCCAGACCGAGTTCCCCTGGACCTGGGTGGGGCCATAGGTGATGGCATCACCTCCATCGCCTACCGGAACCTACGCCGCTACCTGGGTTTGCCCGAGGTCAACATCAAGATCCAGCACAAGTTCGCCCAGGAGGCCTGGGTCGACGAGGATGTCCTCCAGCGTTTGAGGATCGATTTCCGTCGCATCGACTATGGGTCGCCCGATCGTTGGAAAGACAAAGCGATCGACGAGCGGACCTATCAGGACGAGTACGGTGTAGTGCGAACGATGCCGGTGGGCGGCTACTACTACGATCTGACCCACCCCCCCTTCGCCGAGGATGGTACCCTATCCGCTGTCAGGAACCATCCCTGGCCCGATCCCGAGGACCCAGGGCGCTTCCGAGGGATGCGGGAGCATGCCCGATACCTCCACGAGGAAACGGACTACGCGGTGGTGGCGAACCTCAACTGCTCCTTCTTCAACCGCTGCTTCGAGCTGCGGGGGTGGGAGAACTTCTACATGGACCTGGTGGCGAACGTGGAGTTCGCCGAGGCGCTGATGGACCGCTACCTGGAGACCCGTCTGCGGATGGCCGAGCTGGCGCTGGAGCAGATTGAGGAGTACATCAACGTCGTGGTGGTCACCAGCGACGACCTGGGGATGATCGACCGCACCATCGTCTCCCCGAAGGTCTACCGCTCGCTGATCAAGCCTCGCCAGAAGCGCACTTTCGACTTCTTCAGGGCTCGTACCGATGCCAAGCTGTACCACCACTGCGACGGGGCCATCTACCCGTTCCTCCCCGATATGGTCGATATTGGGGTGGACTGCCTCAATCCGATCCAGGTGTCGGCGGCGGGCATGGGGGATACGGCGAAGCTGAAGAGGGAGTTCGGGGACAAGCTGACCTTTGTGGGAGCCATAGACACCCAGCAGGTGCTGCCTCAGGGCACCCCCGAGGATGTGCGCCAGGAGGTGAGAAACCGGATCCGAGACCTGGCTCCCGGCGGCGGCTACGTCGTCTGCTCCGTGCACAACATCCAGCCCGAGGTGCCGCCCGAGAACGTTGTGGCGATGTTCGACGCGGCCTATGAGTTTGGGCGGTATCCGATCCGATAGTACACGGTCCCCAAGCTACACCCGCCCGAAAGATCGTGCTAGAATGCCGCCAATAGCGGGACGAGGGTGTCCCATGTCCCCCTGTATCCTGCCCAAGGAAGGAAGGAGAAATCCCCATGGAAGAGGTCCTGGTCATCCAGGGGAACGAGGCCTGCGTTCGAGGCGCCATCGCCGCTGGATGCAGCTTCTTTGCTGGATACCCCATCACCCCGGCCTCTGAGGTGGCGGAGTTGATGGCCGAGATGCTCCCCGGGCATGGCGGCATCTACATGCAGATGGAGGACGAGATAGCCTCTTTCTGCGCCGTGATCGGCGCCGCATGGGGTGGTGTGAAGGCCTGCACCGGCACCTCGGGGCCGGGCTTCAGCCTGATGCAGGAGGGCATCGGCTATGCCGTTTGCACGGAGACCCCCTGCGTCATTATCGACGTGCAGCGTGGGGGACCCTCCACCGGAATGCCCACCTCGCCCGCGCAGCAGGACATCTACCAGGCCAAGTACGGTAGCCACGGCGACTACGAGGTCATCGCCTACGCCCCATCCTCCGCCCAGGAGGCCTTCGATCTGACGGTGAAGGCCTTCAACGTGGCTGAGAAGTACAGGGTTCCCGTCTTCGTCATGTCCGACGAGATCGTGGGCCACACGCGGGAGAAGGTTCGCATTCCGGACAACCTTGAGGTGCGGGAGCGGCAGAAGCCCGCCACCCCTCCAGACCGGTACCTCCCCTTCCGCCCCGGCCCCGACGGGCTGCGGCTGGATGGCATGCCCGCCTTCAACCAGGGGTACAAGCTGCTGGTGGAAGGGCAGCTCCACGACGAGTCCGGCAACCGGGCAGGCACGGTGCCGGAGGTCAGCGCCAGGCTGACCCGGCGGCTGTGCGACAAGATCCTGAAGCACGACGGCGACCTGCTGGACGTGGAGGGTCGCCTGCTGGAGGATGCCGAGGTGGTGGTGGTGGCCTACGGCAGTGCCGTTAGACCCTCCATGCAGGCCGTGCGGCAGGCCAGGGCCGCCGGCATCAGGGCCGGGCTGCTGAAGATGCGGATCGTGTGGCCCTTCCCCGACGGGGTGATCGCCGAGATAGCGACCCAGGCCGATAGGATCCTGGTGCCGGAGATGAACGTGGGCAAGATGGTCCGAGAGGTGGAGCGAGCCGCCCACGGCCGGGCGGAGGTGATCGCGGTGCCGAAGCTGGGCGGGGTGCTCCACACGCCGGCGGAGATACTCGCCGCCATAGAAGGGGGGTACGTCCGTGCATCCCATAGCTGAGAAGTATCTCCGGAGGAGCGCCCTGCCGCAGTTCTTCTGCCAGGGTTGCGGCGACGGTACCATCATCACGGCCCTGATGCGGGCCGTGGACGACCTGGGGATCATCGACGACGTGGCCTTCGCCAGCGGCATCGGCTGCTGCGCCTGGATACCGGTCTTCGTCAACGCCGACGTGCTGCACACCATGCACGGGCGGGCCATCCCCATCGCGACCGCCCTGAAGCTGACCAACCCGAAGCGGAAGGTGATGGTGTTCGCGGGGGACGGCGACTGCGTGGGCATCGGCGGCAACCACCTGATCCACGCCGCCCGACGGAACGTGGACATCACGGTGGTGATGGTCAACAACGCCATCTACGGGATGACGGGCGGGCAGACCGCGCCTACCACTCCGCACCACGCTGTGACCAAGACCACCCCCATTGGCAACGCCGAGTTTCCCTTCGATGCCTGCGAGCTGGCCAAGGCGGCCGGCGCCAGCTACGTGGCCCGATGGACCACCGCCCACCCGCGGCAGATCACCACCGCTTTCAAGGAAGCCATCAACCACAAGGGCTTTGCCTTCGTAGAGATCCTCTCCCAGTGCCCCACCCAGTCGGGCCGGCTGATCTACGGCAGCTCGGATCCGGTGGAGGCCTTCAACCAGGTGAAGAACATGGCGGTCGGCAAGGCGAAGGCGGAGAAGATGAGCCCCGAGGAGCTGGCGGGCAAGGTGGTGATCGGTAGGTTGCACCAGGAGGAGGGCAGGGCCGAGCTCACCGACGAGGTGTACGCCCTGATGTCCGCGAGCCGGGAAGGCCTTTCGGCCGAGACCAAACTGGCCTCCAATTGACGATGCGAGGTTGAGAAGTGATTGCTGTCACCGTCGATAAGAAGTTCTGCAAGGGCTGCAACCTCTGCATCGCCAACTGCCCCAAGGACGTGCTGGCGGTGTCCACTGAGCGCGGCTCGGCCGGATTCCTGGTACCCGCCGCGACCAAGCCCGAGGCGTGCAACAGGTGCCAGCTGTGTGAGGTGATCTGCCCGGACTTTGCCATTGTGGTGGAGGGCGACCGTGAGAAGTGAGATGAGGATCGCCGGCTTCGGCGGGCAGGGGGTGATTCTCTCGGGGCTGATCCTGTCGGTGGCCGCGGGGATCCACGAGGGCAAGGAGGTGGCTCAGACCCAGAGCTACGGCCCCGAGTCCCGGGGAGGGGCCTGTCGGGCCGAGGTGGTCATCAGCGACGAGGAGATCGACTACATCAAGCCGATGGACCCCGACGTGCTGGTGGCCATGTCCCAGCCCGCCCTGGACCGCTACATCAACGAGGTCGACCGGAAGAGGGCGGCGGTGCTGGTGGATAGCAGCCTGGTGGCCAGTATCCCCTCGGGGATAGCTCACCTCTACGCGCTGCCCCTGACCGACATCGCCGAGTTTCGGCTGGGCAAGAAGATCGTGGCCAACATGGTGATGCTGGGTGCTCTCTCCGCCATCACAGCTCTGGTGAGCTACGAGGCGCTGGTGGGGGCGGTGAAGGGGACGGTTCCCAAGAAGACGGTGGAGCTGAACCTGGCCGCCCTGAAGGAGGGCTTCCAGGAGGGAGCGAAGCTGGTAGCCGGGGGCCCCACGAACTGATGTCGATGAGGGCGGGTTGTCTCAACCCGCCCGACTCGACTCTACTACGCCGCCACACAGATCGTGACAGGTGTCATCCTGAGCGATTAGGTGTCATCCTGAGCGCCAGCGAAGGATCTCCAGTGACGAGGAGATGCTTCGCTGCGCTCAGCATGACAGGGCGTATCACCTTCATCGTGTCAAAGCACTAGCCTCATTGAGGTGGGTTGCCGCAACCACCCCCCACTTTCCCTGTTGACACGCCCCGTAGACCGTTATAGGATACGCCCCGCACCAAATATATGAGATATGGTGCGCGGCACATGGAGTATCTGGTGTCGATCGCACCGACGCTAGCTTCACCTTCAGAGGCGTTCCCATGGCGAATTCCGCTCCGCTCGTCAACTACCCCGACCTGGGCGAGAAGGTCTACGAGGCCATCCGGGATCAGATCGTCACCTGCGAACTTGCCCCAGGCAGCCCGCTCCCGGTGGTGGAGCTGGCCCGCCAGTTCGGGGTGAGCCTGACGCCCGTTCGGGATGCCCTCAACCGGCTGGCAGCCGAGGGGCTGGTGGAAGACGTGCCCCGCAAGGGCTACTTCGTGGCCAGGCTGGACCACGAGGAGATCGTCGACCTGCTGGACGCTCGCCGTCTGATCGAGCTGGCGGCGGTGGAGCAGGGCATCGAGCTGGCCGAGCCCGACCAGATGGACGAGATGCGGCTGCTGCTGGAGGAGATGGCCCCGCTCTTCGACGAGGAAGGGCACTGTCTCGACTACGCCGAGTTCAGCAGGCTGGACTCCCAGTTCCACCTCCTGGTGGTTGCCACCGCCAAGAACCGGCACCTCCTCCAGATCTATCGCGGCCTCAGCGTTCACCTGCACATCTTTCGGACCAATCTCGCCGCCCAGGGGGGCTACCGCCGCCGGCTTGCCAGCGTCCGCGAGCATCGGGCTATCCTGAGGGCCTTCGAGTCTCGGGATCTGCCGGACGTGAAGGCCGCGCTCTCGGCACACGTTCGAGGGGTGATGGCGGAGTTCGCCCTGGACAGGCTGGGGGCGACCCCGGAGGAATCGTAGCTCGCTCGCGCGTCCCAGCGTCGCCCCCTCGCCCGGGAGGGTCAGGGGGTGGCGCATCTTAGAGCAATCGGCACTGCGGGGAACCCTTCGGGTGCAAGGGGGCTCTCCGCGGTGGGTTCTGGTCGTCATTGCTGTAGTGAGGAGGAACGAGGTGGCTCCAAAGGTCAAGACCGGGTACAGGATCACGGTCAACCACAACTACTGCACGGGCTGCGGTAACTGCGTCGAGTACTGCCCCATGCACGTGCTGGAGAAGGACAGCAAGCTTAACAAGCGCGGTGTGTACGCTCCCGTGACGGTGGCCCTGGACAAGTGCACGGGCTGCAAGCTGTGCGAGATGTACTGCGGCAACTTCTCCATCGCCGTGGGCGCCAAGTCTAACGCAGACGAGGAAGGGACGGTCTAATGGGGAATCCTAGACTTCTGACAGGCATTCACCTGATGCAGGGCCAGCAGGCCTGCGCCGAGGGCGCCCTAGCGGCGGGCTGCAACCTCTTTGCTGGCTACCCCATCAGCCCTGCCACGGAGATCGCTGAAGCCATGGCCCGACGGCTGCCCCAGGCAGGTGGCATATACCTGCAGGGTGCCGACGAGCTCGACTCGCTGACCATCGTCATCGGTTCGGTCTGGGGCGGCTACAAGTCGATGACCGCCACCTCCGGCAACGGCATCTGCCTGATGCAGGAGAACATCGGCTACGCGGCCATGACCGAGACCCCCTGCGTAATCGTGGACATGATGAGGGCGGGACCCGGCACCGGCATCGCCACCAAGAGCGCCCAGGGTGACATCTACCAGGTCCGCTACGGCAGCAACGGCGACTACTCCATCATCGCCCTGGCCCCCGAGTCCCCCCAGGAGATGTTCGACCTCACCGTGGAGGCCTTCAACCTCTCCGAGCAGTACCGGGTGCCGGCCTTCATCCTGGGCGACGAGATCCTCTCCAACCTGCGCGAGCGGGTGGTGATCCCCTCCGAAGTGAAGGTGACCCCGAGGCGCAAGCCCACCGAGAAGCCGGGCGAAGGGTACAAGACCTGGGCGGTGCCCGAGGGCCAATGGGTGCCCCCGATGCCCGCCTTCGGCGAAGGCTACCACATGGCCGTGTCCAGCTTCGCCCGCACCGCCGACGGCGCCCCCTCCCAGGCCTACGACGTCCAGAAGGAGATGGTGGGCCGGCTGTGGAACAAGGTGGAGGCCAACGCCGACAAGCTGACCAGGGTCGAGGACGGCTTCGTGGAGGACGCGGAGGTGCTGGTGGTCGGCTTCGGCTCGGTGGCCCGCTCCGTTAAGGCCGCCGTGCGGCAGGCCAGGGCCAACGGGCTCAAGGTCGGCTTCAGCCGCCTGATCGGCATCTGGCCCTTCCCGGATCAGTACGTCGCGCGGGTCGGCAAGAACGTCAAGAAGGTCGTCGTCGCCGAGATGAACATGGGCAGGGTTTCTCGCGAGGTCCAGCGCTGCCTCGGCAGGGATACCGAGGTGATCCTGTCCTCCAAGCCCGGGGTTGCCATGCATACGCCGGTGGAGATCCTGGACCAGATAAGGAAGGTGATGTAAGTGGCAGAGGCTCCTGTGATCAAGACGGAAGAAGCCGAGGTGCTGGAGCATCCGGCCATAAAGTACTTTCGTTTCGGCGCTCCGGGCAACCCTCACATCTGGTGCGAGGGCTGCGGCATAGGGCAGATCTGGTACTACACCGCCATCGCCATCGACGAGCTGGGGCTGGATCCCAACTCTGTCGTGTGGGTGGGGGGCAGCGGCTGCACCGGCCGGATGTGCACCTACTGGAAGTACGACTACATGCACACCCTCCACGGCCGGCCCCTGGGCTTCGCCACCGGCATCAAGCTGGCGAACCCGGACCTGAACGTCATCTGCCACATGGGCGACGGCGAGACCTCGGCCATCGGCGGCAACCACCTGATCCAGACGGCCCGCCGGAACGCCAACGTGACGGCCATCTGCGTGAACAACTACACCTACGGCATGACGGGCGGCCAGTACTCGCCCACCACCCCCATCGGCTCCCTCTCCGCCACCTCCCGCTACGGCCTGGTGGAGGACGGCTTCGATCTGTGCGAGCTGGTGACGGCGGCGGGCGCCACCTACGTGGCCCGCTCCACCACCACCAACCCGAGACCCAGCATCAACTTCATCAAGAAGGCGATCCAGAAGAAGGGCTTCTCCTTCGTCGAGATCATCTCCCAGTGCCCGACCTTCTACGGCCGCAGCAACAAGCTGGGCGACAACAGCATCGAGATGATGGACTGGATGAAGAAGACCTACGTCCGTAAAGAGCAATTCGACAAGATGAGCGCCGAGGAGCGGCAGGGCAAGAAGCCGTGGGGCGAGTTCGTGGACACCGAGCGGCCCGAGGTGGTGAGCGCCCTGCACCAGTTGGCCAAGACCCAGCGGGAGGCGTACCGTGGCTAGCAGAAGAGAGGTCCGAATCAGCGGTTTTGGCGGCCAGGGCATCGTGCTGGCCGGGGTGATCCTGGCCAGGGCCGCCGCCATCTACAATAACGCCGAGGCTACCCAGACCAATTCCCACGGCGCCGAGTCCCGAGGTGGCGCCTGCGTTTCCGACG
>JAMCTB010000102.1 GCA_023380955.1 Chloroflexota bacterium
TTTCGATCCGGCGGCCGCCGTTGGCGTCAAGGAAGCCCGCCGCATGGATCGTTTCGTCCAGCTGGCCGTCGCCGCCGCCCTGGAGGCGCTGCGGGATGCGGACCTCACGATCGACGGGTCCAACGCCGAGTCGGTGGGGGTCATGATGGGCTCCGGCATCGGGGGCATAGCCACCCTGATTGAGCAGGCCCGGGTTCTGGACAGCCGGGGACCCGATCGGGTGAGCCCCTTCCTGGTCCCGATGATGATCGTGGACATGGTCGCCGGCCAGGTCTCCATCCACACCGGAGCCAAGGGTCCCAACTTCTCCGTGGTCTCCGCCTGCGCCACCAGCGCCCACTCCATCGGCGAGGCCTACGAGGTGATCAAGCGAGGCGACGCCAAGGCCGTCATCGCGGGCGGAAGCGAGGCGCCCATCGTCCCGATCGGTCTGGCCGGGTTCACCGCTCCGCGGACCCTCTCAACCCGGAACGCGGAACCCCAGCGGGCAAGCCGCCCCTTCGATGCAGAACGAGACGGCTTCGTGATGGGCGAGGGCGCGGTCGTTCTCATCCTGGAATCGCTGGCCAGCGCCCAGGAGAGGGGAGCCCGAATCTATGCGGAAGTGACGGGCTATGGGGCCACCGGGGACGCCTACCACATCACGGCTCCGGCCGAGGGTGGCGAGGGGGCAATGCGCGCTATGACCATAGCTTTGAAGAAAGCGGGCCTCGCCCCCGAGGATATCGACTACATCAACGCCCACGGCACTTCCACGGTCATCAACGACAAGCTGGAGACCATGGCGATCCGGAACCTCTTCGGCCGGCGGGCCTACGACGTCGCTATCAGCTCCACCAAGTCGATGACCGGCCACCTCTTGGGCGCGGCCGGCGCCATGGAGGCCATGGTTTGCGTCAAGGCGATCCTGCACTCGGTGATACCCCCGACGATCAACTACGAGCACCCGGATCCCGAGTGCGACCTGGACTACGTCCCCAACGTGGCCAGGGAGAAGAAGGTCCGGGCGGCCATGTCCAACTCCCTAGGCTTCGGTGGCCACAACGCCACCCTGTTGTTCGTCGCATTCGAGAAGTAAACGTAACAGACCGGTCCTGGGTGCTGAGTCCTACGTCCTGAGGTTGAGCACCCAGGACTGAGCACTGAGGGCTCAGCACTTGGTAGGAGAGATGGCCGAACAGGGCAACTGGGCATCGGTCCTTACAGGGGTCCTCCAACAGATGGCCAAGACCGACGTCACCGAGCTGGAGGTGCGCCAGGGCGACCTTCGGCTGAGGTTGCGTCGCGCCCTCCAGCCTGCCTCGTCGTCACCCTACCCGACCAGGCCGGCTCCTGCCGACGCCTCACCCCTGAGTGTGGAGAGGCACCACCGGGTCGCCGCGCCCCTCACGGGGGTCTTCTACGCGGCGCCCAATCCCTCCAGCAAGCCCTACGTCGCGGTCGGCGACTGGATAGAGCCCGACACCGTCGTGGGTCTCATCGAAACGATGAAGGTGTTCAACGAGGTGGTGGCCGACTGCCGGGGGCGCGTGGCTGCCATCCTGACCCAGCAGGACCAGTTGGTCCACGCCGGAGACGTTCTCCTGCTGGTCGACCTCGACGCCAGCCCCGACCAGGGCGAGGTCGCCCCATGACCAACTTCGTTCGGATCGCCGGATGGGGAAAGTGCCTGCCCTCCCAGATCCTCTCCAACCACGATCTAGAGAAGATGGTCGACACCTCCGATGAATGGATCAGAAGCCGCAGCGGGATCTCCGAACGGCGGATCGTGTCGGAGGAGGAGTCCACCGCCACCATCGCGACGGCAGCCGCCCAGGAAGCCCTCGAGCGGGCGGGCATCGAGGCTGCGGATCTGGATCTGATAATCCTCGCCACCTTGACCCCCGACTATCCCGGCCTGCCGGCCACCGCCTCCCTGGTTCAGCACGCTTTGGGCGCCTCCAACTGCGGTGCTTTCGACCTGGTAGCCGGTTGCTCCGGCTTCGTTTACGGCCTGGTCACCGGAAGCCAGTTCATCCAGAACGGCGCCTGCCGCAACGTCCTGGTGATCGGGGCCGAGGCCCTCTCTCGGGTGTTGGACTGGAAGGATCGAACCACCTGCGTGCTGTTCGGAGATGGGGCGGGGGCGGTAGTGCTCAGCGCCACCGACCGGGAGGGGGGTCTTCTCTCCTTCGTGCTCGGCTCCGATGGCGCGGGCGCCCAGCATCTGATCATCCCGGCGGGCGGCAGCCGCAACCCGGCCACTCACGAGACGGTGGAGCAGCGACAGCACTACATCAAGATGAACGGGCGGGAGGTCTTCAAGTTCGCCGCCAGGATCCTGCCCAGGGCTTTCAACGAAACCCTGGAGAAGGCAGGGGTGAAGGCCGAGGAGGTGGACCTGCTGATACCTCACCAGGCCAACATTCGGATCATCGACTCCGCCCGCGAGAGCCTCGCTCTGGCCGAGGACGCGGTATACGTGAACGTCAGCCGCTACGGCAACACCTCGGCGGCCTCGATCCCGCTGGCCCTGTGCGAGGCCCTCGAGGAGGACAAGATAGCACCGGGATCGCTGCTGGCCATGGTGGCTTTCGGGGCCGGCCTGACCTGGGGCTCAGCCCTCTGGCGCTGGCAGGGATAACGGTTGTTGTGAATGCCGGCTGCGCAGCCGGCATTCACAACAACCGTGGTATGAAGACCAACAGCCCCACCGCCACCGCTCCGAGTGCCGTCACCAGAACGGCCCCGGCCGCCACATCCTTCGCTATCCCGATCAGGGGATGGTAGCTGGTGACGGTGGCATCGGCCAGCGCCTCCAGGGCAGTATTCACCGCCTCCATAGCCAGGACCATGGAGATGGTCAGCACCAGGACCACCCACTCCAGGGGACCCAGCCGCAGCCACAGCCCCGCGCCCACCACCACCAGGGTGATCGCCAGATGGATCCTGGCGTTGCGCTGAGTCTGGAAGAGGTAGAAGACGCCCCTGAAGGCGTCGCGGAAGCACTCAACTAGTGTACGGGGCATGAGCCTTCATCACCCTGTCTGGCAAGCGTCACAATCACCCCGTGGACCTGCCCTCAGTCCTGGCCACGCCCCAGCCCCAGCCTCTGCAGCACCTTCTCCTCCTCCTGCCTCATCCGGCCGGCCTGGGCAGGGCCCTCGTGGTCGTACCCCAGCAGGTGCATCACCCCATGCACCACCAGGAAGGCCAGCTCCCGCTCCAGGGGGTGGCCGTACTCCCGAGCCTGCTCCACGGCCCTGGGGTAGGAGATCACGATGTCCCCCAGGGATAGGGGCTCCTCGGGGGGTTGGGGGAAGAGGACCCTGGGTTTCTCCGGGCTCTCATACTCCTGAAGGGGGAAGGAGAGCACGTCCGTCGGGGCATCGATCCCTCGATACTCCCGGTTCATCTCCCGGATCCCCTCGTCGTCGGTGACGATGAGCCCTACTGCGACCGGTCCCCCGGGCCAACGGCCCGCCGTTGCCTCTTCCAGGACCGACTCCAGGAAGGGGCGGTTCACCTCCCCTTCCACGGACTCCTCCACTTCCCACTCCACGACCAGGAGCGGCTGCCCCTCAGGCGGGGACTTCTTGGGCTGGCTTGGGGGGTTCTCCAAGGAGCTTATCCTTATCCGCCTCCGGCGCCGGCAGCGCCGGGGGGTACTCGATCCGAGGGTGGTACATGCCCATCAGGATGGAGGTAAAGGCAATCTTGGTCTCCTCCACGTCCCGCATGGTGAGTTCGCAGTCGTCCAACTGGCCCTCGGCCACCCGCTCGTCCACCACCTTGCGCACCAGGGCCGCCACGACCTCTGGAGAGTGGTCTTTGGCCGATCGCACCACCGCCTCCACCGAATCCGCCAGCATCACGATGGCCACCTCTTTGCTGCGAGGCCTGGGGCCGGGGTAGGAGTACTGGGAGACGTCCACCTGGCCGTCGCCCTCCCGCGAGGCCTGGTTGAAGAAGTAGCTGACCAACCGGGTACCGTGGTGCTCGCCGATGAACTCCGTCACCCTGGGCGGCAGCTTGTACTTCTCCGCCATCTCCAAGCCATCCCGCACGTGAGCCGCCACGATCCGGGCACTGGTCTGGGGATCCAGGGAGTCGTGGACGTTCTTCCCGTCGAACTGGTTCTCGATGAAGAAGTAGGGTCTGGCCAGCTTCCCCACGTCGTGGTAGTAGGAGCCCACCCGTACCAGCAGGGCATCCGCACCGACCCGCTCCGCCGCACGCTCCGCCAGGTTCCCCACCATGATGCTGTGATGGTAGGTGCCGGGCGCCTCGTTTAGCAACCGCCGCAGCAGGGGCTGGGTGGGATCGGACAGCTCCAGCAGCTGCATGGTGGTGGTGATCCCGAACAACCGCCCCAGCAGACTGAAGGTCCCGACCGTCAGGGAAGCGGACAGCAGGCCGTTAACCACGGAAAGGCCACCCATCAGGGCCAGCCCAGCCCAATCGTCCTCTTTGGTCATGAGCCGGAAGACGAGGATGACCGCGAAGCTACCTAGAGCCACCATGGCACCGGCAAGAAAGTAGGAGTGGAGCCTGTCGCTTCGCCGCACGCCCAGGGTGCCCAGCACCGCTCCCACCACCCCGATGGCGGCCACCTCCAGGGAGTTGCTGGCGATGCTGGCCACCACGATGCTCAGCACCACCGTTACCAGCAAGGCCAGTTGGGCCTCCAACAGGGTGGCCAGCAGCATGGCCACCGCCGAGATGGGGAAGAGGTACGCCCAGTAGGGCCTGCCCGGCAGCACCGCCTTCGCGGCCAGCACGGAGGCCAGGATCACCAGAGCCACCAGCAGCAATCGCCTCTCGTGGACCAGGAGGGTGGGGTCGAAGACCCAGATGTAGCCCGCCAGCAGCACCACCACGATCAGCGCCAGCAGCGCCGAGGCAGAGATGGCGTGGTAGTCCACCGCGGGATTCCGAAGCCCGAGGGCCTCCAGCTTCTCAAGGTCGGTCGCCCTGACCACGTCCCCTTCCCGAAGGATGACCTCTCCCTTCTCGATGGTCTTGCTGACGGGCGCCACCGCGTCCTGGGCCTCCTTCCGAAGCCTCTCGGTCTCGGCGGGATTGGGGGAGTAGTTCACCCTGGCGAACTGTTGCACCAGGTCCGCCGCCAGCTCGCGATCCTGGTCCACCGGTAGCGCCGCGAACCTGGCCATGGCCTCGCCCCGCAGGCTGCGCAATCTCTCCGAGGTGATCTTCTCGCTCAGCAGCTCGTAGAGCACCCGTGGAGCGTTGGTGGCGACCGCCTGCCAGCGAGGGTCCTCCATGCGCGAGATCAGCGACAGCTCGTCGTCGGAAAGGTCGAAGTCCAAGGCCTTCCGGACCGCGATCTTCTTGGCGTCCAGCATCATCACCGTATTGCCGCGGACCGCCCCGATGTTCTGCAGGGCCACCGACATCTTGCCCCGCTGCTGGGAGGCAACGCCGGGGTCGAAGACGAAGACGTCCTGGACGCTGTTGGCGGCCCTCTCTCGCTCGGCCTTGGTCTCGATGGCAGAGACGTACTGGATTCGCTTGGGCGCCCGGATGTTACTGGAAGTCACGTCACCTTCGCGGAGCTCGTACCGGCTAGGAAGAAGATGTACAGAGAGAATGAAGGTCAGGCCCGCTGCCAGCCCCGCCACCAGCAGGATGAGGCGGGCAAGCCTCCGGCCATCCAGCTCCGGCCGGCCATGGGGGAGACTGCTGTCTCTCAAAGCCACTCTTCAACCACCCTCTTCTGCGGCTACCTGCGGTCTCCCCGCAGCCCTTCACCGCTAATAGCTGGGTTGCCACGGTTGATTGCCACCGAAAACAAGACAGGCACGCCGGTGGATCTCCACCGCTGTGCCTGTGGAAGCGGAAGACTATCGCGGCAGCAGATCGCGCACCACGTCAGCAATAACCTGGCCCTCGGCTCGCCCCTTCAACTGGGGGGCCAGCTTCGACATCACCTTGCCGAAGTCGCCCGGTCCTTTGGCCCCCACCTGCGCGATGACGGCCTCGGCAGCCTGAACTATCTCCTCACGGGACATCTGTTGGGGCATGTAGGTCCGAAGGATCTCCAACTCCTCCTGCTCCCGAGCCGCCAGTTCAGGCCGGTTGCCCTTGGTGAACTCCTCGATGGACTCCCGTCGCTGCTTGATCTGCCGGGAGAGCACGCCGACGACGTCCTCGTCGGTCAGCGGTTTCCCTTTGGCTATCGCCTCGTTGACGATAGCTGCCCGAGCCATCCGGATGGTAGAAACCCGGACCGCCTGACGCTTCCGCATCGCGTCCTTGAGGTCCTCCATCAACTGCTCGTTCAAACCCATCTCGAACTCCTCCGCGCATTCGACGAATTATAGGTATCCGTCTCAAAAAGTGTCAAGAAATTGCCACTTCCCAGGCGGCGTGCTATCATCCGGCCGCCTGAGCTGCTATGAAGGAGTCCTCATGGTCGATGTGGCCGTCCCCTACGGAAAGACCCAACTCCACTTCTCCCTCCCCGATTCCACTCCCCTGACCCTGGTGAAACCGGTCTCCGCCCCTCCGGCCAGGGATCAGGCCGCCGAAGTGGCCCGGGCACTGGAAGAAGCCCTGGCGCGGCATCCCCTCCCCTCTCGGGGCAACGCCGTGGTCGTTGTCAGCGATGGCACCCGGCCGGTGCCCAACACCACCATACTACCCGTCCTGTTGCGCAGGATGGAGGCCGCTGGAATAGCCCGAGAGCGCATCTCCATCCTGGTGGGAACGGGGCTGCACCGGCCCACCAGGGAGGCTGAGCTGCCGGCCCTGCTGGGAGCGGAGGTGTGTCGCAACTATCGAGTGGCCGTCCACGATGCCCGGGATCGGGACCGGCTGGTGCCGCTGGGCGAAACCTCGCGCGGAACCCCCATCTGGATCAACCGCCTCTACCTGGAGAGCGACGTTCGCGTCCTGACCGGCATGATCGAACCCCACCAGTTCGTGGGCTTCACCGGCGGCGCGAAGAGCGTGGCCATCGGCCTCGCAGGAGAGGAAACGATCGAGGGAAACCATACGTTACTGCAGGATCCTCGCTCCCAGATCGGGGTGTACGACGGCAACCCCGCTCGGGCGGAGATGGAGGAGATCCTGGAGCGGGTGGGGGCCGACCTGGCTGTCAACGTGATCTTGAACAACGAGAAGAAGATCGTTCGGTCCCTGGCTGGTTCGCCCGTGGAGGTGGAGAGGGCCGGTGTCCAACTCTCCGCCCAGATCTGCCAGGTGGCCGTGCCGCACCCCTTCGACATCGTCATCGCCTCTCCAGGGGGGTTCCCGAAGGATCTGGAGGTCTATCAGGCCCAGAAGGCGGTGGCCCACGCCGCCATCGCCGTTCGGGAGGGCGGGACCATCGTGTTGGTAGCGGAGTGTCCCGAGGGCTCGGGGGATGCGGAGTTCGAACGGTTCATGGTCCAGTCCTCCAGCCCCGCCGGCGTCCTGGAGCGGTTCCGGCGGGCGGGTTTCCGGATGGGTGCCCACAAGGCCTTCCTGCTGGCCCGCAGCATGGTCAGGGCCCGGGTACTGCTGGTCTCGGACCGGCTGCCGGTGGAGCTGGGGAAGAGACTGCTGTTCGAGCAGCACGGCACCATCGAAAGCGCCCTCGAGAGCGCCTTCGCTCGCCACGGCCTCTCGGCCACCGTGGCCGTCATGCCCAAGGCGTCGTCCACCATCCCGAGGATAGCGGCGACAGGGTAGGGTCCGGCGGCTCGGCCGGCCCTCCTCGCGCGTTTGCCAGGATCAGGATAAGGAGGAGAGGACTCTAATGCCAACCCTTGCTGAGATGATGAAGGGAGCCAGGACCCTGGTGGGCCCCTGCACCGACGTCAAACCTGGGGAGACCGTCCTGGTCGTCGCCGACAGGCCGATGACCTCCATCGCCGAGGTCGTGGCCGCTGCCGCCAAGGAGCGAGGGGCGGAGGTGGTGATCGCCCTGATCGACCAGCGCTCCTCCGATTCCACCGAGCCTCCCAGGCCGGTGGCCGAGGCGATGAAGGCCTCCGACGTGATCTTCTCCGCCGTGAGCATCTCCATCACCCACACCAGGGCCGTTAAGGGGGCCGTGGCCGCCGGGGCCCGGGCCATCGCCCTCACCGCCGTGACGGAGGATATGTTGGTCTCCGGCGGGTTGGAGGCCGACTTCGTCCAGGTTAAGGCGACCTGCAGGGCCGTGGGCGAGCGGATGGCCAGGACGAAAGTGGCGCACGTCACCAGTCGAGAAGGCACCGACCTCACCTTCCGGGTCGAGGGCCGGCGGGTCAACGTGATGCCCTGCGTGGTGGAACCGGGGGAGTTCTCTCCCGCCCCCACCGCCGAGGTGAACTTCTCGCCCATCGAGGGCAGCGCCAACGGGGTCATCGTCGCCGACGCCAGCATCCCCTACCTGGGGATCGGTCTGCTGAAGAAGCCGATCCGGTTCACCGTCAGGGACGGCTTCATCGTGGAGATCGAGGGGGGCGACCCCGAGCAGGCGGGCAAGCTGAAGGCCGCCTGGGAGCGGCAGGCCGACCCCAACGTGTACAACGTGGCGGAGATGGGCATCGGCATGAACCCCCGGTGCCGCTTCAGCGGGATCATGCTGGAGGACGAGGGGGTTCTGGGCAGTATCCACATCGGCACCGGCACCAACATCACCCTGGGTGGCAACGTGCAGGCCCGGAGCCACTACGACCTGATCATGAGCAAGCCCACGTTGAATTTGGACGGCGAGGTCCTGATCCAGGACGGAGAGTTGAGGCTGTAGACGACCGGCCGCCCTTGGAGACGCTGTCCCTTCAACTCACGGAGACCCTGTGGGTCCGGGACAATATGTACTCCAGCTTGTTCACCAGGTCCGCCGGATCGAAGGGCTTCGTGATGAAGCCATCGATCCCCTCGTTGGCCAGATCCTCCACCTCCTCGAAGGTGAAGGCGGTCGCCACGATCAGCGGCACCCGCTTCCACCTGGGATCCCGACGCAGCAGCCTGGCCAGCCTGAAGCCGGACATGTTGGGCAGGTTGAGGTCCAGGATCACGGCATCGGGATCCGCCCTCTCCACCGCCTCGTAACCCTCCAGTCCGTCGCGAGCCGGGATGACCTGGTACCCGGCCTGCTCCAGGTTGATACTCATTATGTCAAGCATCTCGGGCTCGTCTTCAACCACCACCACTCTCGATCGCTTCATGGCCTTCACCCAATCACCAGTCTCGCCCTGCCCCGACCCGCGATGCCCCTCAAGCCAGCTGTCCCCGGGCGGCCATCAGTCGGCGCCGCTTCTCCGCCAGCAGCTTCCGATGCTGTTGTCTGAGCTGGGGATCGAAAACGTGCAGGTTTATCTTCACCGCCGCTACCAGATCCTCGGGATAGAAGGGCTTGGTCATGTACTCCACCGCACCCCTCTCCAGCCCCCGGAGCACATCCTCATCGCTGACACGCGCCGTCAGCATGATGACGGGGATACCAGATAGCTCGGGATCTGCCTCGATCCGCTCCAGAACGTCCCAGCCATCCATCTCTGGCATCAGGATGTCCAGCACCACCAGGTCGGGCTTCTCCTCCTTGACCTTCCGCAGGGCATCTTCCCCATCGTAAGCTTCAACGACGATGAATCCGTGTCCCTCCAGGTTGGCTTTGGCGATGTCCACTATGCCCGGCTCGTCATCCACAACGAGAATACGGCTCCTAATCATGGCTGATCCCCTCTTCTGGCTCTAAGCTAAGAGCATGATCGTCGGGCCGATTGGCAGAAGACCCCTGAGAATGGGGGAGGACGAAGGCGAAGGTGCTGCCCTGGCCCAGGGTGCTTTCCGCCCAGATTCGGCCCCCGTGCGCCTCGATGATGTTCCGGCAGATGTACAGCCCTAGGCCGCTGCCCGGGGTCCTCCTGCTGTGGAGACCCTCGACCCGGTAGAACTTGTCGAACACCCTGGGAAGGTGCTGGAGCGCGATCCCGATGCCCTGATCGACGACCCGAACCTCCACCTCCGCGGTCCGCCTGTGCAGCTCCACCCGTATCGACTTGCCCATGGGTGAGTACTTGATGGCATTGCCCAGAAGGTTGTCCATCACCAGCTCCAGCTGCACTCGATCCCCCTCCGCCTTCACCGGACGCCTGGGCGCCTCCAGTAGGATCTCCCGCCCCTTGGCCGAAGCCCTGGCCGTGGAGACCGCCACGGAGACCAGATGTGTCAGATCCACCTGGTGCGGCGAGATCTTCAACAGTCCGGACTCTATCCTGGAGACGTTGAGCACGTTCTCGATCAGCCTGGCCAGCCGGTCCGCCGCGCCGTCGATCCCCAGCAAGAAGCGCTGCACCGTCGGCTGATCCAGCGACAGCTGAGGGTTGAGCAGCGTGGATGCGTACCCCTTGATCAGGCCGAGGGGGGTCCGCAGCTCGTGGGAGACCATGGAGACGAAGTCCGACTTCATCCGGTCGACCTCGCGCAGCTTGCTGATGTCCCGGGCGATCACGACCCCCAGCCCCTCTCCCCGGGCTTCCGACCGGACGAAGGAGTAGCTGGCGGCCACGTCCCGCTCGGTGCCATCCTTGGTCATCACCACTGTCTCAAAGTAGGGTGTCGGCTGCCGCTTCTCGATGACGTCCAGCAACGAGAAGTTCGGCTTGGGCCCCCCCGGGACGCCGGCGAGGGAGTTGAAGAGGGTCTCCTCGCATCCTCGACCCACCACTTCGTCCGCTCGCCAGCCGATCAGGGCCTCCGCCGCGGCGTTGATCCGTGCCACCCGGTTCTCCTGGTCCACGATGATGATGGCATCGGAGGTGTTGCTGATGATTGCATCCAGCTCGTCGCGGCTGGGACTG
>JAMCTB010000103.1 GCA_023380955.1 Chloroflexota bacterium
AGCTCGCCGTTGCCGAGATTGTTCGCCCACAGCACCGTCTCCGGGGTTATCCCGAACCTGGCGGCGATGGCCAGGAGCGTGTCACCCTCCTGCACCTTGTAGGTCTGCACCTTCATCGCCTGCTTCACGGGAGCGGGGGCTGGTGACGGCGGCACGGGGGTCGGAGCCGGCGGAATGGTCGTCGGGGAAGCGGAAGGCGCCGGGGCACGGTCCCCTCCCCGGGAAGAGGGCATCGCTCTCATCACCATCACGCCCTCCCCCTGGGTGACGAGCGGGAAGTCGGGCACCCCCTGGATCGTCTCCTGGATGGATAGGGCCGCAACTTGATTCGGCCGGGGCAAGGCATCGGGCCGCGTCTCGTCCTGTCCCTTGGGAGAAGCAGCCGGAGCGGAACCTGAGGGTGCGGAGACCGCCGGAGACGGCGCCGCAATGGGAGCGTAGGCCACCACGGCCAGGGATTCCGGGACTGGGACGAGAGACTTCCCTATCGCTATGCCGGCCACGCCCTGTTGACTAGGCGGAGCAGGGGCGTACATCCTGCCCCCGATGAGGACGGCCGAGGCCACGAGGGTGAGGACGGCGAGGTGTAAGCCCAGGCGATCCTGGAAGGGAAGCAGACGCTCAAGCGTTGTGGCGAGGCTGTGGCGGACCCTGCGGGTCAAGAATCCGCGTTGGGATCTCTCTGGAGTAGTAATCCGGTCACCTCCGGCTGGGGCGCCACGGCGCTGCCCCGATGTGTTGTCTGCCGACCGCAAGCCCCGCCCTGGGCCGTGGTGCGGCACAGCCACGACAGGAATCACGGGAGCGAAGGGCTCCCGCCAGGGTGCGCAAAGCGATGGGATGCACCGACAGCTGGGCGATCAGGGATAGCGGGGATCCGGCGCCGCGGAACAGGGTGCGTGGACAGCCGAAGGCCCAGTCACTCGCGGCTGGGCACGATCATACAACAGCCACAAGGTTGGAGACAACCGCTACTTCAAGGAACCGGGGCAAGTCTTCTCACCGGTGCCAAGACGAGGCCACAATGGGCGCCATGGCGGCTGGGGTTGGCTTGGACGAGTTCTTGACCGAGCTACTCGCTTAGGACAGGGTGAAGGCCCTCGGGAGCCCTCTTGGAGCGTGGAGCTGCGAATCCGGGCCCCTCTACTAAAGTCCTGGGAGCGAGAGACCTACCGCCCATCAGGGCGCAGGCAGCACGGTATCGCCTCCCGCCTCCAGCGTCCGCTTGATCGCCTCGAGATCGGTCTTCGTCGGATCGTACGTAACCGTCACGTTGCGGCTGCTCAGGTCCACCTGGACCTCCTCCACGCCCCCTACCCGCTTTGCGCTGGCGGTGACGCGTGGAATACAGCCGCTTCAAGTGACCGTCGGGACGTAGAAGGTCACGCTGCTCAAGTCACCGCCTTGCCCTGCCGAGCTCTCCCCAGCTGACCTAGCGGCCGGGCCGGAAGCCGGACTTGCTGCGCACGCGGCGACCGCGGGGACGCCGACCAGGGTCAGGGCGATTAGAAGGCATATCCTCTTCACACTTGCTCCCATCTATCCAGGACGCTCCTGTATCAAGATCAAGTTACGCGATCGGGGTCCTACATCGGTGCCATGGACCGCGAGGCCACGTCATAGAGCCAGGGGACCAGAGGATTATTGATACCCAGGTAGAGGACGAGGAAGAGGCCCACCGACAGCAGAGGCCAGAGGTAGAGGTCCCTTCTCGCCTCGGGGGTCGTGCAGCACCGCTCGCGCCGCCGGACCGAGTACCAGTTGAGCCCTCCGACGAACAGGAGGCTCGCCGCCAGCAGGATAGGCTGGAATCTACCCAGCTGGACCAGGCCGGCGGCGCCGCCGAAGCCAACCGCCAGAGCGAGAGCCGGTAGCAGGCAGCAGACGCTGCCGAGGAGGGCGCCCCCGAGTCCGGCGCCGAGGGAGAACCTGCCCGTCCCGCCTAACGATCCGCCGATGGACCTGATCGCGTCAGTAGCCGATTCGGTGGCAGTCATATTGGCCCTCCCCTATTCCGCGCAGCAGGAGAGCTTCGCCGGGTCCTTGTATCGACTGATCGCAACGATCTTCAGGGCCTCGGCCATGGTCGGGTAGACGTGCAGCAGGTCGATGAAGTCCTCCACCGTCGCGCCGAGCCGCAGGCCCATCGCCGCCTCGTGGATGACCTCGCTGGCCTCGCGCATGACCAGCGAGACCCCCAGCACCCTGTTGGTGTCGACATCCACGACCATCTTGGCTATGCCGCGCGTATCCCGGATCGCCCCCGCTCGCGGCACCAGCTCGACCGGGATGGTGCCGCACCAGCAGTGGTGGCCCCTGGAGTTGGCCTCGGCATCGGTGAGTCCAACGACAGCCACCTGGGGGTCGGTGAAGATGGTGCGCGGGACGACCTCGTGGTTCACCGTTCGACGCGGTCCGCCGAGGGCGTTGCCGGCGGCGATACCACCGTCGTGGGCGCCAACCGGGGTGGCGAACTGACTTCCCGTGTGGCGGCCGATGACGTCGCCGGCCGCCCACACGTGGGGCACGTTTGTTCGTAGCTCCTCGTCCACGACGACGAAGCCTCCCGTATCCGTCCCGACGCCAGCCTCGTCCAAGCCAAGGTCGTCCGTGTTCGGCGCTCGACCGGCGGCGACGAGCAGCTGCTCGGCGCGGAACCGCTGCCCAGCCCCGCCTTTCTCCCCGATCACGACGACGTCGCCGCCTTCTCGCGAGACCTGGCGCACCTGCACGCCAGTCACAAGGTTCACGCCCTCCTCGCGAAGGATAGCCGTGAGCGTCACGGACACCTCGGGCTCGTAGCCCTTGAGGATCTTCCGGCTCCGCTCGAGAATGGTCACCTCGCTCCCGAACCGATGGAACATCTGGCCGAGCTCGAGCGCGATGTAGCCGCCGCCGATGATGACCAGCGACCGGGGCAGGTCGAATAGCTCTCGGGGTTCCTCGGCGGTGAGGAGGTCGGAGGTCAGGTAGGGCACCTGGTCGAGGCCCTGGATGGGGGGAATAGACGGCCGTGACCCGGTGGCGATCAGGAACTGCTCGCCTTCGAGGACCCGCCCGTTCACGGCGACCGCGCGCTCGCTCACAAACGCGGCATGGCCGTCGTAGACCTTGATCTTGTCGGCGTCCTCGACGATTGAGTTGTACTTGCGGTCGCGGAAGTCGTGGATGACCTGGTCCTTCTGGCGCACCAGCTCCCTGAAGTCGAACTCGACCTCGCAGGGCCGCAGTCCCAGGTAGCGTGGATGTCGTGCCTCCCAGACGATCCGCGCCGCCTCGATCAGGTTCTTGCTGGGCAGGCAGCCCCGGTTGACGCAGGTCCCGCCCAGGGTCCGGGACTCGGTCATGACGGCGGTCTTGCCGAGTTCCGCCGCTCGGAGGGCGGCCGCGAAGGCCGTCGAGCCTGAGCCCAGTATCACGAGGTCAAACCGCTCTGCCATGTTGGGTAGCCTCCTTACTTCAGCACCTGGCAGGATAGGATGGCCTGGGCGTTGTCGGCTATCATGGCACGGGCGAGCCTCAGGATCTCAAGCACCCTGCCGTCGGTCACCTGGTAGTACACGTTACGGCCTTCCTTGCGGGCGAAGACGTAGCCGCACCAGCGCAGGCACCCCAGGTGGGTGGAGACGCTGCTCTGGGGAACGCCGAGGTCTTCCACAATCTCCCGCACGCACTTCTCTCCGCCCACCAGGTGCTCCAGGATGCGCACCCTCGTTGGGTCGGCGAGGCCTCGGAAAAACCTGGCGTCTAGGTCAGCCTGCGTAGTGCCGGCGGACGCACAAACGGGTTCAAGTGTCGTCATGATCTTGTCACCTCAGCGGTTCCGCAATATCCATCGGCCAATCCCGATGTATGGATGCATATTAAGCTGCGCACTTGGTCCTGTCAATGCCTTCCGGCGCGGGACTTGCGCAGCGGAAGTACATCTGTAGCGGAAAGCCAAACCCCAACGTGTTGGGGCACACCGCGCCGCCGCCGCAAGATCTTGTGGCCTGAGAAGTCGCAGCTACTCCGTCATGGGGTTGGCAGAACTCCGGAAACTGGATTCGGTGGCGAACAGCACAAGATGCGCGGTCAATCGCTTCCAAGGCGCCTGCATCTTGTGTCCTGTACATGTGTACTTCCGTTGCGCAAGCCCGGGCGTCTGCTCGACCTCGTGGCGCGGGCCTGGCCCGACTCGTGTAGGACCATTTCTGCTGGACGACGGCTGCATTGCTTCCGCCCCACCAGGAAAACGCATAACTTCTTCACAAGTCCTTAATCCCATGTTCACCTCCCACGCCTAGACTGCCAAAGCAAGACGGGGCCGAACCTGTCATAACCGGAAGGTGTGCGGCAAGACGAGGGAAGGAGGTCGATGGAGATGGAAACGAAGACAAGGATGGTCTTGAAGCTGCTGGTGGTAATGGCGGTGATGGCGGCACTTGTTCCATCCCTGGCCCTGGCCCGACCGGAGCTCGACGATTTCGGCGGGCCGTGGGGCTATGGTGGTTGGGGTGCGGCCAGCTACGGACCGGCATGGTGCCACAGCGGGAACTACGGGGCGACCGCCCTCACCGACAGGGCAACCCTGAACAGGATCGCGGGGGCCCTCGGCCTGACGTCCGCCAAGCTGTCGGTGAGGCTGAGGGACGGGGACGCCGTGGCCGACATTGCCTCCGAGAAGGGCGTCAGGCTCCAACCGGTGGTGGACGCCGCCCTTGCTCGCCACAAGGACATCGTTCGGTGGCGAGTCGAGGATGGCTACGTGACCCAAACCGAGGCTGACGCCGCCCTTCAGCTCATGGAAGAGCAGCTCAGGGCGGCCTTCGAGCAGGGCCTCGACCAGGGCTTCGGCTCCGGCCCCGGCTACAACGGCTATGGTGGGACAGCTCCCTTCGGCGGCTACGGCATGGGACCCGGGATGATGGGCGGCTGGGGACCCATGGGCGGAATGATGGGAGGCTTCTGGGGTCGAGGTGGCTGGTAGGTAGCCGGAAGCGGAGGGCGCCCAGCGGGATGCGAGTTGGCGAGGGCCACCTCGCGCCCCGCAACGCGCCACCACGACAAGCTACCTCCTCTGGGCCGTGGGACGCTGCCAGCTCTCCAGGAAGTCGCCGTGCCAGGTGTGATACCAGACCGCCCCGTTGTATCCAATGACCGAGAGCATCCCGACCATCTGGCCGTCCCGCTCCACGTCGATGGTCCGATAGCCGTAGAAGCTGTGCACCCCGCCCGTCTTGGTGCCTGGCAGGAAGCCATCCAGGAATTGCTGGGCCGCCTGTACCGCCTGGTCCTGGGTGACGGGGGTGTCCACGGTCGGAGTCACCTGGCCTCCCGGTCCCATCATTCCTCCGGGGCCGAACCCACCCGGCCCCATCATGCCGCCCGCCATCATGCCGTACTTGGTGTTCCACATCATGTTGGGCCCCATCTCGGGCATGACCGAGCCGCTGTAGCGGTCGATCAGGAGCTCGAAGGCGAAGTTCCCGGTGCTCTTCTCCTTAACGGGCACGTAGAAGTTGTAGGCGAAGCTGTGGACCTCGTCGAAGGCCAGGTCCGGGTTGCCGAGGTTCTGCAACTGCCGCTCCGCGATGCGGACCGCCTCATCCACCGCGATGGGCTTCACGGTGGATGCGTACGGGCCGCCCATCATGCCGCCCCCCATCATCCCCGGGCCCATCATGCCGCCAGGTCCCGCCGGCCATTGGCCATAGGGAAAGGGTGTCGGGCCGGGTTGCTGTCCCGCGGCTCCGCCTGGCCCCATCATCCCGCCGGGGCCCATCGGCCCTCCAGGTCCCATAGGCCCTCGCGGAAAGGGCGCGGGCGTCGGGGTGGGCTGCGGCTGCTGGGCCGCGACGGACGGTGCCCTGTACTGAGCGGAGACTCCTCCCGAGTTTGCCAGCAGAAAGATGCCCGTTAGTCCCACTATCAGAAGGGGCACGAGTAGGCCCCATCGCCTGTTCCATTGCATGTCGATACCCCCAGTTGGTGTTCTGCGAACGCCAGCTCTTGGCGGCGCCAAGCCCCCTTCCTGGGCGTGATCTTTGGCGACCACCCCTCCGAGCGAACCACCAGCAGTCCCGCGCCCGACGAAGCCGCCGCCATCAGGTCAGCGGCGACCTTGCTTGAGCTGCCTCTTGATCTCCTCCCGCACTCGCTCCTTTCGACATCAAGTTCCCCTTCTGGGAAGTTCTCAAACGTGCGGTTTCTGCCTCACCCCAAGGTGGGACGCCCTGGCAGGCAAGTCCTGGGCCCGATCGAACGCCCCCAGGGAGCGAGAGAGGCAGGTCGGAACCGCGACGGCCAACCGTGCTGGAAGAGATCCTGCCGAGAGTTGTGCCGGGGGCGAGAGCGGTAGGTTGCAGTACTTGGAGGCGCTGGAGGGCGTCTTGAAACACCGAGGCGTTGATGTCCATCGCCCAAGACAGGAATTGGCGCGGGCGCAGTCGGAGAAGGAACGTGAGAAAGAAACCGCCTTCGGGAGCCGTGCGGCTCGTTAGTGGGGCCTGGCTACCCCAGCGACCAGGGGCATGAGCGGGAAGGGCATCTCCTCCTTCATCTCCACGATCTCGAAACCCGCCGCCTTGATAGCACCGACGGTCCGGCGGTTCAGGTGGCAGCCGGCGCCGAACTGTTCCCAGACCGGGGTCAGCAGATCTTGCACTCCCGCGGTCGCTCCTTTAGCCCGAACGTGCTCGATGAAGCGGAAGGTGCCGCCGGGCTTCAGGACACGCCTGACCTCAGCCAGGGCTCGGGCAGGACCCGCCACGGTGCAAAACACCAGGGTGGCGACCACCGTGTCGAAGGAAGCGTCGGGGAAGGGCAGAGCTTCGGCGACGGCCTGGTGGAACTCGACGTCAAGCCCCAGGCTCCTGGCCCGCTTCGCCGCTCGCCGGAGCATGAAGGGATCCGGCTCGGCGGCGACGATCTTCTCTGCCTGCTGGTAGTACGGGAAGTTGGCTCCAGTCCCGGCGCCGATCTCCAGGACCGTGCCGGTGGCCTCGCCCGCGACGAGAGGACGGAGGCGGCTGAGCACCCCTGACTCGCCCGCTCGGGTGACGAGGTCGTAGGTGGCGGCAAACCAGGGGTGGCCCCTGAACTCCAACCTATCCTCAGCACCGGTTGGGGCGCCTCGCCGATTCAACCTCTCCGCCACGGTCTTGAGTGCCAAGGCGCCGGCCGCGGCCAAGAGGACGGTTGCCAAGGAAGATGGCAGCTTCATGGATTTTTGACGTGGCCTCCTACAGCAATCGCGGCTCCCAACCACGGCAGATACGGCTATGGGAGGATACCGACTCCGTCACTGCCTGCTCTCCGTTTTTCTGCCCAGTTCGCCGTTGCAGCGGGTTCCAGAGACCATCGGAGCCGACCTAGCGCAAGAGCCAGACCTTCGCGAGATTCGCAGCAATTCTTCACAACATCTTCACAGGAATCCGGGGCTCCTGGCATCTCTGCTGCTCTTACGTCCTGCGCGTGCCCAACGGCATCAACGCGGCCCACCGCAAACCAACTGCGTGCAAGGAGAACCCCGATGTTTACCCGGCGAGAGTTCATCAAGCTCGGCCTGCTGGGAGGCGCGTCCCTCTTCGCGCCGGCCCTGCCGGCAGGAGCCCAGACAGCCCTGCGTCCCCTTCCCATCCCGAGAACCCTGAGCCCAATCCAGAGCGACTCTACGACCGATTACTTCCTGCTGACCATGAAGCAGGCCCAGGTCGAGATCCTGCCTGGGCTCGAGACCACCATCTGGGGCTACGACGGGGAGTTCCCTGGCCCCACCATCCGCGCGAGGAGCGGGCGCAGCGTGGTGGTGCGGCAGATCAACGAGCTGCCCGAGCGAATGAGCGTCCACCTCCACGGGGGCCACGTGGCTCCCGACTCGGATGGCCACCCGACGGACCTCATCCCGCCGGGGGCCTCCAGGGACTACATCTATCCCAACAGCCAGGATGCCTGCACCCTCTGGTACCACGACCACGCCATGGACGCGACTGCCCCCCACGTCTACAGGGGGTTAGCAGGCATGTACATAATCGAGGACGATTTCGAGAAGGACCTTCCGCTGCCGAGGGGGGACTACGATGTCCCCTTGGTTATCCAGGACCGCTCCTTCAATCCAGACGGCTCGCTGAGCTACACCCTGACGAGCCAGGGCATGATGGGAGGGATGATGGGAGGGATGAGGGGACTGGGCGGGGGGATGATGGGCGGCGGTATGATGGGGATGATGGGAGATCGGGTCTTCCTCGGCAATACCGTCCTGGTCAACGGCGCCGTCCAGCCGTACCTGGAGGTGGCCACGCGGAGATACCGTTTTCGGCTGCTCAACGGCTCCAACGCCCGGGAGTACTCCCTGGCGCTGAGTTCTGGCAGGCCGTTCGTCCAGGTCGGCACCGAGGGCGGGCTGCTGCCGGCGCCTGTGAGCCGGTCCTCCATCCTGGTCGCCCCCGGCGAGCGGGCGGACGTCATCGTGGACTTCTCCCCCCACGAGCCAGGGCAGAGCGT
>JAMCTB010000104.1 GCA_023380955.1 Chloroflexota bacterium
GAAAAGCGTTCCCGGCTATGCACCTTGCACTAAACATGCCATATCTCTGCACGTCGCGATAATCGAGACTGTCCCAAAGTTGGTAAACAGAAGGTTCGGCTTCTTGAGTAAGATAGGAGTGATCAGCAACCCATCACCCAGGAGCCGAACCTATGGAGAGTGTAACCCTCAAGGACGGGACCGTCTACCGTCATCTCCACGGACCCCAGCAGGGCGCCCCAGTTGTCTGCGTTGAGTGTGGTCGAAGTCAAGTCAGCTTTCACTGCCACCGTTACCGGAGCGTGGAGCATCCGGACCCCGACTACCCCTGCTACCTAGTGGTGAAGCTCTCCAAGTACCGCTGCGAGTGCGAGGACTGCCCGCGTAAGTACTTCACCGCGCCTGTGGCCGAGGTTCTCCCCTACGCCCACACCTCGGCTCGGCTCCAACAAACAGCCAAGGAGTTGTACCGTGGCGGCAAGGAAGCCCTGCGGGGAGTCCAGGGGCGGATGAGGAGCCTCTTTCACACTTCGACGGGCAAGAGTAGCATCCTGCGCTGGCATCAGGGGGACCTTGCCCAGGACTATCCCCACCCCGAGCGCCTGGAGTTCTCCAAGGTGCTGTGCATCGACGAAGTCTACGACCAGGTCGAGGGCAAGCGTCAGCCCATCTTCACCTGCGTCGACCCGATCTCGGACATCACGGTGCGCATCCTGGTCAAGTCGGCCGACGCCGAGCAGTTAGCAGCAGCCATGGAGCAACTCAAGGCCCTGGGAGCCGATCCCAAGGTGGTCGTCTCCGATCTATGGACGGCCTATCCGGAAGCCTTGCGCAAGGTTTGGCCGAAGGCCGAGCGCCAGCTGTGCTGGTTCCATGTCCAGCAGTGGGTCTTGCGCAAGCTAGCCAAGCTGCTCAAGGAGTACGGCCGTAGCCTCCCTGAGCAGGATCGTAAGACCCTGAACCGGGCGCGCTTCGCCCTCTTATCCAGCCCCGAGCACCAGGAGAAGCTCTCGGAGAAGGCTCGGGCCGCTTTGGCCAAAGCCTGGGAACTGATTGCAGGGAGCATCGTGGAGGAAGCCCTCGAGCTACGCAACGACCTGCGGGCTCTAGTTAACGAGAGTGAGACCAGGACGGATGCCACAAGGCGCTTCGACACCCTGAGAAGCCACTGGCCAGAGCGTTTCCGCCCCTGGAGTTGGCGGCCGGGGGAGAAGTTGCCTGAGCCCAAAGTCGGGAAAGCCGAGGGAGCCGAAGGGCTCCACGGCTACCTGGAGGAGATCATGGCCTTCTTCGTCCGCCACTTCGAGATGATGATCACCTATCTCGGCCATACCGATGTCCCCAGGACCAACAACCATGCCGAGAGGGCCAACCGTCGCTATCGAGCCATCGCCAGGCCCCGCTACGGTTGGAAGTCATCCCATGGACTCAAGGCCTTCCTCATCACTCTCCAGGGCTTCGACTCAACTTGACTTTACCAACTTCGGGACAGTCCCCCAACGGGAGGGGCCTGCTCGAGGGGCATAGTACTTGCACCCCCATCAATCGGCCGCGGCTGTTCGGCAGGCCCCGCAGCCGCAGCGTACCAATGGATGCCATCGTTGATCTATCGCGTGGGAGGATCCTCATGACCCAGCCCACCAGGATGCCGGCCGTTTTCCTCGGCCACGGAAACCCGATGAACGCCCTGGAGCGCAACCGGTACTCGGATGCCTGGCGCGCCCTCGGGGAGTCGATCCCGCGACCATCCGCCGTACTTTGCGTCTCAGCCCACTGGTACATCCCGGGCACCGCGGTGACCGCGATGGCTGAGCCGAAGACGATCCACGACTTCTACGGCTTCCCGCGGAAGCTTTTCGAGGTCTCATACCCAGCGCCTGGCGACCCAGGGCTGGCGGCGACGGTTCGTGATCTGCTGAGCCCGCTTCCAGTCGAGATGGACCAGGAAAGCTGGGGTCTCGATCACGGCACATGGTCCGTGCTGGTGCACGTCTTCCCAGAAGCCGATATCCCAGTCGTCCAACTTTCCGTGGATGCCGAGAAGCCCGCGAGCTTCCACCTGGAGTTGGGGCGCCGCATCGCACCCCTCCGCGACCAGGGGGTGCTCATTGTGGGCAGCGGCGACATCGTCCACAATCTGCTCCTCGCCAACTTCCGCCATCCGAATCCCTACGAGTGGGCGACGAGGTTTGACGCCGACGTTCAGCGATATCTCAAAAACGGCGACTACCAGGCGCTCGTAGACTACGGCAGCCATCCCGACGGAAAGCTCGCGGTACCCACACCAGATCACTACCTACCCATGTTGTACGTGGCGGGGTCGCGCTTGGATGGCGATGATCTCACCATCCTGGTCGAGGGAATAGACCTCAGCTCCGTCTCAATGACGGCCTTCAGGCTGGGATAGCGCCTTTACACAGCGTCCACCCGGCCCCGAGGTCAGGTGGCTGAAACGGACACGATCCATACGCCAGAGAGGGGTTCACAATGGTCACGATCATCGGCACAGGGCACATGGCACACGGAATTGGCACACGTTTTCTGGCAGGTGGGAATAGCTTAACGCTCCTCGGAACCACCAGGGAAAAAGCCGACGCGCTTGCCGAGCAGCTGCGAAGCAGCGCCTCGAGCGGGGCTAAAGTGAATACGGGCGCCTCCGGCGACCCAATTTCTGACGATGTTGTCGTACTGGCCGTTCCGTACGGGGCGGCCGGCGGGTTGCTCCGGCAGTACGGCAAACAACTGGCAGGCAAGATCGTCGTGGACATCACCAATCCACTGAACGCGAGTTACGACGCTCTGGTGACTTCCGCCGGCTCGTCGGGCGCGGAGGAACTCGCCCGCGTTGTGCCCGAGGCGAGGCTCGTGAAAGCGTTCAACACGACGTTCGCGGGAACGCTCGTGGCGGGAGAGGCCGGCGGCCAGAAGCTCGACGTGTTCGTCGCCGGAGACGACGACGAGGCGAAAGCGGAGGTCTCGCGACTGGTGAGCGCCGGTGGACTCCACGCCGTGGACGTGGGGCCGCTTCACAGAGCGAGGCAGTTGGAGCAGCTGGGATTCCTTGGGATCGCGATCCAGCAGCCCCTCGGGCTTGGCTTCGCCAGCGGTTGGAAGCTGGTGGCCCCGCAATCCTGAGGATCCACCGGGTTTGGGGCCTGGGGTTAGGATCCGACCTCAGGCCCCGCGTGGCTGATGGTGTGGTGCGGGGCTCGGAACGGCCTCTCGCGTACCAGCGCGGTTTCTCCAGGCAGCCAGCCGGTGACGCTGTAGATCTTGGTCACCTCCAACATCTCATCCACCGACATTGCCGGCAGGATCGTCGGCATGGTGCGGGCAAGCAGCGTCTTGCCGGATCCCGGCGGGCCCGCCATGATGATGTTATGCCCTCCTGCCGCTGCCACCTCCAGGGCTCGCTTGGTACGCTCCTGTCCCCGCACAGACGCCGTGTCCCTGGAGACGTCTGTGGGAACCGAGGCACCCACCCATCCTCGTGGACGGCTGGAGAGATGGGGAACTCGTCTGTCAGGTGACTGGGGGTGTGCGTCACATCTCCTGGAGTGCCCGGCGCCAGCGGGATTTGTAGGGGTTGGTTGCATCCGCCCGTGCCTTCCCAGAGCGAGCACGGCTCCGCAGGACGGTGGGCGGATTAGACTTTGGTAAGGAGCTAACCTCGACCATAGAGCCAAAGTGAGACACCCATGGACAGACAAATCGAGCCGTCGGATCTCACCCGCTAGCGGACGTCCTCGCCCTCACCGCCAAGCTGGATCGCGGCGCCACCGTGCCGCGACACCTCGGTGAATTCGCTCTGAGCCACCGCGTTGACTCAAGCAAGGGTCCGTGGTATTCTACTGGTAGTATAGGATGGATACTACCAAATGGCTACGTATGTAAAGCGAGTGCAGACCGTGCTCAGCGAAGAAGAGTACGAGAGCCTGGCCCGTCTGGCTGAAGAGAGGCAGAAGCCTGTGAGTGTGCTGATTCGCGAGGCCGTCGAGGAAGTCTACTTCCAGGAGGTCGTTCGCGAGCGACGCCGGGCCGCTTTGCGGAGCCTACTTGCCCTTGAGGCCCCCGTCAGTGATTGGCCGGCGATGGAACAGGAGATCATTCGAGGCCAGATCGAAGCATGAGCCCGCCGGTTTGTTTTCTTGACGTCAACGTCCCAATGTATGCCGCGGGCGCGGATCACCCCTTCAAGGCCGCCTGTGTTTGGATCATGCAGGAAGTGGCCGATGGCCGTCTGGAGGTGGCGATAGACACCGAGATCGTTCAGGAGATCCTCCATCGCTTTGGCGCGATCGGCCGGCCAACGATGGGTGTCACGATGGCCAGGGCCTTGCTGGACCTGGTGCCGGTGGTGCATCCGGTCCGAGTGGTGGACGCGCGCAAGGCCATCGAGTTGTTCGAGGAGCACTCGCCATCAGGCGTTATGGCACGCGATGCTCTGCACGCGGCCGTCATGCTAGGTAATGGTCTCGATTGCATCCTCTCTGCCGATCAGCATTTCGACCACATTGGTGGACTTACGCGGGTCGCCGTGGGCACCCTCGACCAGACCCGCGCGGACTTGGATCGACTGAGCCATCTATTCCGGAGCTGAGGCGGCGCAGGCAGGCACTCTCTGACCAGCAAGTTACACCGCTCCCCGTTCGTGCAGATCCGCGATCTGCTGCTCGGAGTATCCCAGGCTCGCCAGCACCTCGTCGGTGTGCTCGCCAAGCGTGGGTGGCGGGCGCCGGATTATCGGCTGAGTGCGATCCATCCGGTAGGGCGGCGCCGTGAGGCTGATCTCTCCGGCCACGGGGTGCTGAACACGCTTGCGCAGGCCAAGGTGCTGAACCTGAGGGCTGTCGAATACCTGATCCAGCGTGGCAATCACCCCACAGGGGACTCCTCCCGCATCGAGCTTCTCCTGCAGAGCGACCGTGCTCTCGTTGCGGAAGCGCTCCTCGATCAGAGGCACCAGATCCGAACGGTTCTGAACCCGATCGGCGTTGGTCCGAAACCTGGGATCCTGCTCGTAGGCTTCGAGTCCCACAGTCCGGCAGAACTTCGCCCAGAGGGCATCGTTTCCAACGGCGACGTTGATGAAGCCGTCGGCCGTGGGGAAGGTCTCGTACGGGGCGATGCTTGGATGCCGGTTGCCCATGCGTCGCGGGGTGCGACCCGTCGCGAAGTATGAGCCGGCCTGGAAGGTGAGAAGCGATATCTGGCCGTCCAGCAGAGAGGTATCGAGGCGCTGCCCTTCGCCCGTGCGCTGACGGTGAAAGAGGGCGGATACCACGGCGTATGAGGCCAGCATGCCGGCGGTCAGATCGGCGATCGGCACCCCGACCTTGTGTGGGGCCCCGTCTCCAGGTCCCGTGAGGCTCATTATCCCGCCCTCTCCCTGGAGTATCTGATCGTAGGCTGCCCTCGAGGCCATCGGTCCGGTGAGTCCAAACCCTGAGATCGAGCAGTAGACGATATCTGGCCGGATGGCGCGGACGACCTCGTAGGAAAAGCCCAATCTGTCCAGAACGCCGGGGCGGAAGTTCTCCAGGAGAACGTCGCTGCCGGCGATCATTCGACGCAGTACCTCACACCCCTCTTCGGACTTGAGGTTGAGGGTGATGCCGCGCTTGTTACGGTTGAGGGAAAGAAAGTATGTGCTCTCGCCGTTGATGAACGGGGGACCGAAGTGGCGGGACTCGTCACCATACCCGGGCGGTTCCACCTTAGTGATGTCTGCTCCCATATCGCCCAGCATCATCGAACAGTATGGACCTGCCAGGACGCGAGTCAGGTCAAGTACCACAACGCCTTCTAAGCACAACATAGTTAAACCTCAGCAAACGGTTCCTCAGGGAAGTGGCCTCATGGTACCAGCGTGAAGCCGCGGCTGCAAACAATTCTTCTTCCTACCTCCAACAGATCTCGCGGAGTGGAGGCCCGGGAGTCCGGCAAAGCGGCCCAGAACCGCCCGGCTTGTTGTATATTACTATCCCGAATTCGGATAGTTCGGCGGAGACGGCCCCACCAGCATCTGTCCAGTCGCGCGCCATACGCTCCCTATGCCAAGGAGTTGCCAAGTGATCATCAAGAACTGGGAACAACTGACCTCCCACGGTGACCAAGCTGGTCGGGAGATCGCGCTGTCGATCCTCGATGCGGGCCTTCAGGCGGCGGATCCCTACGAAAACACCAGAAGGTTGGTCCGGATTGATGGGCACTGGCTGCTGATCGGTGGCCACTCCGAAATGGACGTCTCGGGCTTCGGCGACGAGGCGATAGACCTCCGCCAGGTCCGCGACATCTACGTCGTCGGAGCCGGCAAGGCGGTGCAGCGACAGGCGAGGGCGCTGGAGGAGACCCTGGGCAAAAGGCTGACCGCGGGCGCCATAACTGCCAAGAAGGGGGAGGGCTGCTACCTGGAAAGGATCCAGGTGACAGAGGGCGCTCACCCTGTGCCCGACGAGGACTCCATCGCCGGCTCTCGGAGGATAGTCGAGATCGTCCGCCGAGCCGGCGAGCACGACCTGGTCTTCACCATCTTCTCCGATGGCGCCTCCTCCCTCTTCCCATTGCCGGCGCCCGGCTACACCCTGGACGATCTGAAGGACCTCTACAGGCTGGCCATCAAGTGGGGCAATCAGGACGTGATCGTGCGGGTGAACGCCCACTTTTCCCAAGTGAACGGCGGGCGGATCATGACCCTGATACACCCGGCGAGAAGCATCAACCTGATCATGTGCACGGTCCGCTACCAGCGCTGGCACGGGCGGCTGCACACCGGTAGCAGCTTCGTCCCCTCCTGGCCGCCCGGGACGAAGTCGCTAGAGCAATCCGTGGCCGAGCTTCGGCGCGAGCCATGGTGGGAAGAGGTCCCGCCGAAGATGAGGTCGGCACTGGAGAGACTGGACCCGGCAAGCCGGGTCCCGGAGCTGGAGCAGTTCCGCGATATGCACCTCAGCTACTGGCAGCCAGTGGACTCCCAGCAGATGATGGAGGCGTCGCGGCGGAAGGCCGAGGAGCTCGGGATACACGGCGCGGTCCTGGGTCTCTGGTCACTGGCCAACGGCCACGAGGTCGCACACGTACTCTCGGGGATCGCCAGGCAGGTGGCCCTCCACGGCACGCCATTCGAGCCGCCGGTGGCGCTGCTGTCCACGGGG
>JAMCTB010000105.1 GCA_023380955.1 Chloroflexota bacterium
GCATTTTGGTAAGTCGTTCAAAAAACAGATCAGGTACCAAGTTCATTGATCAATCGGGTTTCTCTATAGTCGCCTTTACCCATTCTTAATGCACTTTAATCCTCTCTAATGCCTATATTTATTGACTTGACTATCATTGATGACTGTTGTAAGAATGACCATGCAGTGACGCCGTGGTCTCTTGGGCGCGCGTCGGAACCGGGTCCGGCGCACCGAATACGGGAGAGGAGGAGGTTATGACTCAGGAGCAGGAAGTTGACGTGATGGTCGAGCTGGTGGACGAGGTGGAGAGGATCGAGAGCACGAGCGACAGCCGCTACTCGCACGCGGTGCAGGTGCTCACCCCCATCGAGATCCTCCAGCAGGTCGACAGGCTGGTGGAAGCCAATCGGGGGCTGACGCGCCCCATCGTCTTCCGCCGGGCCCTTCGAGCGTACCTGAAGATGCTCGACAAGACCGGCAGGCTCGACTACAAACCCAGAACCAAACGAAGAAGCGCCTAGAGCCCCTCCACTCAGGAGGGGCGAAGAAAGGGATCCCGTGACCACTCCCTATCGTCGTACCCTCGCCTCCGCATTCACCCTGGGCCTCGCCACGGTTGCCGCCCAGGCCCAGCAGGACCCTCTCCAGACCACCGCCCAGAAGGTCATCGACGAGTTCAACACTCTCGCCCCCTACATCGTCACCATCGGCATCATCCTTGGAGGCCTGGCCATCATGTTCGGCCACTCCGAAGGCTGGAGCCGTCTCGGAAAGGTCATCATCGGCGCGTCCATCGTCATCGGCGCGGCGGCCCTGATCAACGTCCTCATCCACTGATCCGGTCGTTTCGATGGCCCTTCAAGAGCGGCGCCTCTACCGCTCCCTGAACGAGAAGTTCACGATTGCCGGCTACAACGCGACCGAGGTCGTGGCCTGCTACTTCGGCTTCTATTACGGAGTGGCCTTCAAGGGGCTGGCTGCGGGCTTCGTCGTCCTCGCCGTGCTCTTCGCCGTGATGAAGTACGGCAAGAGCAAGGACCCCCGCTACCTGGAGATCATCTTTAGAGCCCGGCGCTTCAGGCCCTGCCTGGACGCGGCCCGGCGGAGCAGGGTCTCATGGTTCACCAGAAGCTGATCCGAGACATCAAAGGCGCGGAAAGCCTCACCGACGCCCTGCACTGGCTTGACTTCGTTCCCCACAAGGGCGACACCTACGTCCTCCAGCGTAACAGTAACGTGCTGGCCGTCGCCGAGGTCCTCTCCTGCGAGAGCCAGCTTGCGGCCGACGAGGAGTTGAACGCCATCCGGAGCGACTTCCACGCCCTGGTCCAGAATCTGGGCCCGGGCTACGCCTTCAGCGTCCACTTCGTGCGCCGTCGGTCCGAGCCCCTCCTCTTGGAGACGGACCCCTCCGCCCCGGAGATCATTCGGTATCTGCGTGAGCGCCAGACCGGCTTCTGGGAGGGCCGCAGCTCCGCCATGTACGAGAATCGCGTCTTCATAAGCCTGGAGGCGGAGACGGGCGGCTTGAAGGACACCCTTTGGGGGGCCCTCATCAACGGCAAGCGGGCCTTCAACTGGGCCCGTTTCGAAGCGAGCCTGGGGCGCATCGGCAACGTCTGGCACGGTATTCTGGACAACATGGCGGGATTCGCGAGGGTGAGCCCTCTCGGCCAGGACGAGATGCTCCGCCTCTTTTACTACTTCCTCAATCCCCTTCAGCGCATCGCGGCCCGGCAGATCTCCTACAACCCCGGCTACACCATTCCGGAGCAGATCCTGGATGCCAACTGGGCTAACGGGGGCGATGACCTCTGCCGTGAGGACAACGGCACGGCGGGGCCGCACACCCACTTCCGAGTCCTCAACCTGGAGACCCTGCCGGCCATCAGCTACCCCACCCTCTTCGACCCGCTCACGCGCCTGGGCAGCAGCCGCCAGGACGAGCGGCTCTCGGAGTACTGGATCACCCAGCACTACGAGGCCCTGGACCCGGAGCAGTTCATCACCGCGCTGAACATCCAGCAGAACTGGGGCAACTCCCTGGCCAACGTGAAGGCCCTCAAGAGCATCGCCCAGAAGTCCATCGACCTGGCCAGTGACGCCGCAGAGGTCACCAACGCCATCCAGCGCGACAAGGAGGGCGCCGGGTACTTCTCCATGTTCTGCGTGGTCTACGACCGCGACCGGGCGCGTCTGGAGGGCACGGCCAACCGAATCCTCACCGAGGCCCGGGCCAAGAACGCCAAGTTCCTGGTGGAGTCCCGATTCGCCAGGTTCGCCTCATTCCTCTCCAGCCTTCCCGGACACAGCGGGCTCAACATACGGCAGCTCCTCAACTACCGTCAGGCAAAGGTCCTCAACGCCAACTTCGCGGACCTGGCCATGCTCCACAAGGACGACGAGGGAGACCCGGAGGGGCCGGTGGTCTTCGAGACGCCGGAGGGCGGATTTTTCCGCTACCACCCATTCTCCAAGCGGACTACCTCCTGGAACGTCTATGTGGCGGGCACCACGGGAGCCGGCAAGAGCTTTCTCATGAACCACCTCCTGGCAAACAGCCTGAGCTTCAAGCCTGTGGTCTACATTCTGGACGTGGGCAATTCCTACGACCCGCTTGTGCAGATCGTGCCGGGCTCCGTTAAGGTCTCGGTGGACTTCTCCAACCCCGACCTCAAGCTCAACCCCTTCGCCTTCCTGCAGCCTCCCCAGCAGGCCGAGCGCGTCACCCTGACCCACCTCATCGAGCACCTCATCACCGGCGGCCAGTCGCAACTCACGCAGGGCGACCGCGTGGACCTCATGGACGCCCTCGCCAAGACCCTCGGGGAGTACGAGCCGGAAGACCCGCCCACCCTCGAGGACTACTACCGCGCCCTGGACGGACTCAGGCCCGAGTTAGCCAAGCCCCTCCGGCTCTGGATCACCGGCGGGCCTTACGCGGCCTTCTTCTGCCACAAGCAGGACACCTTCCAAAACGCCGACCTCGTCTATTTCGAGCTGACCGGCTTCGATGACCACCCGGACGTGGGCAGCGCCATCACCTACATGCTCTTCACCAAGATCTTCCAGCGTCTCCAGCGGCAGGACGAGGACCGGAAGAAGATCATCGTCCTGGACGAGTGCTGGAAGTTCCTCATGAACGACACCATGGCCAGCAAGATCAAGGAGCTGTACCGCACGATCCGAAAGCACAACGGCTCCATCCAAACCATCACCCAGCACCCCAACGACCTGATTAACTCCCCCCACCGGGACGCAATCCTCGCCAACACCAGCTTCCTCTTCATGCTGGAACAGAAGGGCGTGGGTACGGAGGCGCGGGACGCCTTCGGGCTAAACCCCCGCGAACACTACGTCATGCAGCAGGTGCGGATGAAGAAGGGCCAGTACAGCGAGCTGTTTTTCAAGGGGCCTTACAAGCGCCAGGTCCGGGTGCTGGCCGACCCCTACAGCTACGTGCTCTACACCACGGACCCGGACGAGAAGGTCCAGCGCGCCAAGCTCACGGCGAAGTACGGCAGTCTTCAGAAGGCCGTGGACGCCATGGCCGAGCGCGGCTCGGACGAAGCCACCGAAAGGATGGTGAGACGATGATAAAGCGATCCCTGAGCCTGATTCTCGTCGCCGTGTTCATGCTCACGGGGCTTGCGCCTCTAGTGACCTCGGCGCAGATCCCCGTTACCGATGTTGCCCACATCGCCATGAACCAAATGGGCTGGACGGCCACCCTTACCCAGTGGGTCAGCCAGCTCAGCTACATGCTCCAGCAGTACCAGCAGCTCGTGCAGACCTACGTTTGGGCCAAGCACGTGGCCGAGACCCTTCGGAACCCGGACCTGTTTACGATCCTCTCCATCTTTGCCGTGGTGGACACCGCGACCCTCACCAAGATCGACAGCGTGAGCGACTTCCGCCGCATGGTGGAAGGCTCCATGGGCTATGGCGCCAACCTGGGGCGGATGTACGAACGGATCTACGGAGA
>JAMCTB010000106.1:0-9910 GCA_023380955.1 Chloroflexota bacterium
CATCCCGCTCAGGAGCACAAACAGTCCAGTCATCCGCCATCTTCCTCACCACGCGACACCAGCAGGGCACCAACAGCTTCCCACACAGGCTCAAACCCAGCCACATCGCCCAGTCCCGGGCCCGCCAATTCGGCAACTCACGGATTCGGGAGCATTTGGTGCCGGCACCGTCTATCATCCCTGCCAAGGCCGTCGGCTTCGGTGCGCCGTTCCCGACGTAGGGCAGGGCGCTCTGCCCTGCCGCCCGCGTGGCGATGGCGGCCCCGACGCTACACTATTGCGGGCCAAGGCCGGCGGCGGGGCACGAGACCCCGCCCTACGCCGCGGAAACGCGGAACGACGCATTTAGATGGAAGCCGTGGATCGTCGAAGGGAGCCAAACCATGGACGAGGAGATCTGCTGGCAGGCCGTGCTGGCGAGAGACGCCGGTTGGGACGATAGGTTCGTGTACGGCGTGCAATCCACGTGGATTTACTGCCGTCCTTCCTGTCCGTCGAAGCGCCCCCACAGGGATCGGGTCCTGTTCTTCCCTCGACCCGACGCAGCCGAGCAGGCGGGCTTTCGCCCCTGCCTGCGGTGCCGCCCCCAGGACCCCGGGCCCGGAAGGGAGCTGGAGTTGGTGGGAGAGATATGCCGGCGAATCCAGGGCCGGCCGGAGGAGCCCTCGTCTCTGGCCGCCCTGGCCGCGGCGGCGGGGATCGGCCCCCACCACCTGCAGCGCACCTTCAAGCGGGTCACCGGCATCTCGCCGCGCCAGTACGCCGAGGCCTGCCGGTTGGGACTGCTGAAGGAGCGGCTGCGGGATGGACAGGGCGTGGCGGACGCCCTGTACGAGGCGGGGTACGGTTCCAGCAGCCGTCTCTACGAGCGGGCGCCGCTGCGCTTGGGAATGACCCCCGCCGTCTACCGGCGAGGCGGCCGCGGGGTCCGCATCGGCTACACCATCGTCGATTGTCCCCTGGGCCGCCTGCTGATGGCGGCCACGGAGCGGGGCGTCTGCGCCATCAGCCTGGGCGACTCCGACGACGCCCTCGAGGCCGAGCTGAGGAGGGAGTACCCGGAGGCGGAGATCCATCGGGACGACGCCGGCCTCACGGGATGGACGGGCATGCTCCTCGGCTACATGAGCGGCCCTGGAAGGCAGCTGGATCTTCCGTTGGAGGTGCGCGCGACCGCCTTCCAGTGGCGGGTGTGGGAGGAGCTGCGCGCCATTCCCTGCGGCAGCACCCGATCCTACGGCGAGATCGCCCGCTCCATCGGGCGCCCCACCGCCGCCAGGGCCGTGGCCCGCGCCTGCGCCGGCAACCGGTTGGCGCTGGTGATCCCCTGCCATCGGGCGATAAGGGGGGATGGGGATCCGGGCGGCTACCGGTGGGGGATGGATCGAAAGCAGCGGCTGCTGGCCCGGGAACGCGCGGCCGCTCCAACCCCCGGAGACCACGACGACCCCGCGTCCAGGTAAACCCCCGCCGGCTTCCAGGGCGGCCGGGGTCGGAGCCTCCGTCCCATATCGGTGGAGGGCCGAAAGTTGTACAGTTTTGTAAACCTATCGAGTTGAAGATGGGATGCCGTGGCAGGTCGGGGACCTCACCACCCTGGAGAGGACCCGGCCCACCATCGCCCTCGCCGGCCCGCGTTCGCCCCTACCGCTCCTCCGTGAGGCTCAGGAACTCGGGCAGGCTTGCCATGACCAGGTCGACGGCGCTCACCCAGAAGTCCGGCTTGGAGAGATCCACCCCCAGGTGCCGTTGGGCCAGCTCCTCGGTGGTCATGCGGCCCGTGTCCCGTAGCAACCCCACGTAGCTCTCCTCGAAGCCGGCCCCCCCCTCCAGCGCCCTGGCGTAGATGCCGGCGCTGAGCAGGAAGCCGAGGGTGTAGGGGAAGTTGTAGAAGGGTGTCCCCGAGCCGTAGAAGTGCCCCTTGGAGGCCCAGAACTGGGGATGGTACCCCGCCAGGCCGTTCCGGAAGGCGTCCTTCTGGGCCTGCACCATCATCTCGTTCAGCTGGTCGACGCTGAGAGGTCCCTGCTTCCGGGCCTCGTAGAAGCGCCGCTCGAAGAGGAAGCGGGCGGGGATGTTCATGAACATGGTGGCCGCGTCGCGCAGCGCCTCGTCCAGCAGCGTCAGCTTCTCCTCTCGACTGCCGGCTTGGGCGACGGCTGCCCTGGAGACCACCAGCCCGGCAAAGGTGGAGGCGGTCTCGGCGGTGCTGAGGGTGAAGCCCCGAGCCATGGTGGGGAGATCCCACTGGACCTGGTTGTGGTAGCCGTGGCCCAGCTCGTGTGCCAGGGTGGAGGCGCCGTCGCTGGTCCCGCCGAAGGTCATGAAGACGCGGCTCTGCCGGCTGAGGGGGAGGCTGGTGCAGTAGCCCCCGGGCCTCTTGGCCGGCCGGTCCTCGGCCTCGACCCAACGGTTCTCGAGGGCCAATCGGGCGAAATCGGCCATGCGGGGGCTGAACTGGCGGAGCTGCTCGACGACGAAGCCGGCGGCCTCGTCGTAGCTGAGGGGACGCACCGAATCTGCTATGGGGGCGAGCTCATCGTACCAGTGGAGGGCCTTCAGCCCCAGCAGCTTCGCCTTCCGCTGGAAGTAGACCACCAGCCGATCCTTGGCGGTGTCGACGGCGCCCCACATGGCCTCCAGGGTGGCCTGGGAGATTCGGTTGTCCTTCAGCGCCCTGGCCAGGACGGAATCCCAGCCGCGGTGGCGATAGATGGCCAGCCGGAAGCCTCCGATGTGGTTGAGGGCCGCGGCGCACAGCTCGGACTCGGCTTCCCAGGACTGGGTCCAGTGGGCGAAATGGCGGGCCCTGACCGCCGGATCGGGATGAGCGAACCTGTTGTAGGCCTGGCCCACGGAGAGCTGCTCCAGCAGACCACCCTCCACCCATGGGACGGTCATCCGGCCCACCACCGTCTGGTACAGCCGCTCCCACGCGCGGTAGCCGTCGACGGAGAGATCGACGATCAGGGCTTCCTGCTCGGGGGACAGCAGCTCGGCAGCGTTCTCCCGGGCCTCCTGGAGCTGGAAGGCCACGGGCTGAAACCGTTCGTCGGCCAGCAGCCGTTGCCAGGCGGGCTCGGGGAATCTGCGCAGCCGGTCCTTCAGCTGTAGCTCCGCCCCCTCGAAGGCCGCGATCAGCTGCTGCACCCTCCCGGCCAGCAGCTTCGCCTCAGCGTCGTTGACGTCCTGGGACATCAGGCAGCCCACGAAGGCGCGGACCTCGTCCAGCTGCTCCTCGATCCGATCCCGCATTTGGAGGGTGGAGTGCCACTGGTCCAATGCCTCGGGGGTGTCCTCGAGGGCGAGGAGCTGAACCTGCTCCCGAAGCTGCTGGGGCGCCTTCGCCAGGGTGTCCAGGATCAGCAGCAAAGCAGGCGAGCCGCTGCCCCCGTCGAAGATGGGGTCCAGATCCCAGGTGAGGCTATACTCGCTGGCCAATGCTTTTACTCCAGTCGACGATCTCCACCTCGGCCTCGGGGGCAAACCCGAAAGTCTCGGAGAACTGCTCCTTGACCTTCTCTATGATGCCAAAAACGTCGGAGAAGCGGGCTCCGCCCAGGTTGACGATGAAGTTGTTGTGTTTGAGGGAGACCTGAGCCCTGCCGATCTGGTATCCGGCCAGACCCAGACGGTTGACGGCGTAGCCCATGGAGACCTTGCCGTGCCAGCGGCCCTCCACCATCTCCTTCACGTCGGGCCAGACGGCGAGGATCCTCTCCACCTCATCGCGCTTCTCGACGTTCTTGAAGACCGACCCGCAGGTGGGGTGCTCCATGGGGTGATTTCGGTGCCGGTACTCGATGTTGGACCGGTAGCGCCGCCGGGCCTCGAGTAGCTCCTCCTGTCCGGTCTTGCGAAGTCTGAAGGTGGCGGACAGGACCACCAGCCTCCGGTTCTGCTTGGCGGCGCTATCGCGGTAGGAGAAGCGCAGCTCGGCGTTGCTGAAGCCGCGGACCTCCGCACCCTCGGGCTGGATCTCCAGCAGCTCGGCCCTCTCCAGGAGGTCCTTCAACTCCCCGCCGAAGGCCCCGACGTTTCCCCTGACGGCGGCCCCCACCGTGCCCGGCAACCCTCCGGCCCACTCGAGCCCCGTGTAGCCGCTGTCGAAGCCAAAGCTGATGACGTGGTCGAGATCCTCACCGGCGAAGGCCTGGACCCGGCCGGCCTGGAGATCGCGAAGCTGCGGCTTGCCGGAAGAGGTGATCCTCAGCACGGCGCCGTCGAAAGGATCGTCGGGGAACAGCAGATTGGAGCCCAGCCCCACGACGATCAGCCTCTCGATTCGGTTGTCTCGAACGAAGTCGAGGGCCTCCAGGATGTCCTCCTCGCTCTCAGCCTCCAGCAGGAAGCGGGCGGTTCCGCCGATCCCGTAGTACAGGACTGTCGACAGGGGGAAGTTCGTGTGAGCAATCATCGTTGGCCGCCAGCTTTCGGGATTGTGTCGGGCACTCGTTGGGGGCGAGCGACAGGCCGGGCAACATCTTCTTCCGCCATAATATCACGGTATCGGCTCTTCCCGTCTATCGGCAGCCGGCCGAGGGGCCGGAACGTCACTGTAGTAACGGCCGCCCGTGCGCGCCGTAACGGCTGCACTCGCATCCGGCGGGTGGCTGCGAAGGGCTACGAACGACCGAAGTCGCTGCCATAGGCCCATCTGCACGCCCCGCCCTGGGAGACGAATCGGCGCCCCACAAAAAGAGGGCACGATGCGCTCCAGGGCAAACGCTGGTTGGGTGATGGAAGATGTAGGGCAGGGCGCTCTGCCCTGCCGCCGGCCTATCATCGCCACGCGGGCGGTGGGGCACAGGGCCCCACCCTACGTATCAGAACCAATGTGGCGGTGTACTAGTGCTTCGCCACGGTGAAGGTGATATGTACTGTCATGCTGAGCGCAGCGAAGGATCTCCCCGTGGCGAGAGGAGATCCTTCGCTATCGCTCAGGATGACACCTATCAAGATCTGTGTGGCGATGTACTAGTTGAGGTCGTACTGATCGAGGTGATACCTGTCGATCAGGTAGCTCACCTTGGTGGAGTAGTCGGGATCGGTAGCGTACCCGGCCTTATGCATTCGCTGGGTGAACAGCTTGGGATCGCTGGTCTGGAAGGCATCCGCGTACCGCGGATTGCCGGCCAGGAAGCGTCCATGGTCCATGACCGACTCGTACAGGTTGTGATAGGCCTTGAAGCCATCCTGGATCGTTACGCTCTGCCCGTTGAACACCTCCCAGGTGTTCATGCTGACCACTCCCGCGGGTCCGGGGCCCGAGGCCGACTTGATTCCGAAGTAGTTCTGGGCCATCGTCGACAGGCCACTCCGCCCCCACTCCGACTCCAGGATCGCTTGGGCGATGGTGACGGCGGCCGGCACGTGGGTCTCGCGCTGGGAATCCTGCGCGGCGGGCGCCACGGCGGCTATGAACTTTTCGGGCGTCGAGATGTCGGGCGTCGGTCCGCTGTGATCCTGGGCAGCAGGGGCATCGACAGTGAAGCTGGCGAGTTGCACCTGGCCCTGGTTCTGGCTTACCGTAGCGGTCGTCGCCTGGCTACTGGGAGCCGGCGAAGGCGCCGCGGCGGCTTGGGCGGGAGTTGCTCCGGCCCAGGGATGGAGGAGGACCGTCATCAGGAGCATCCCCGAGGTCACGGCAACCCCGGCGCGCTGGGCCAAGTTCCTTCGAGGTCGAAGGAAGACCCGCTCCGCCAGTCGCTGTCCGGTAACCTTCGCGCGGTCGAAGAAGCCGACCTTGCTCCGGGACACGGTTTCCTCTGTGTGATCGGAGCCAACGGCACGAGTAGTACGGCCGTTAACGTCCGATCGGTCCTTGCCTGAAAGCACTGAGTACCTCCTGAAATGGCGCAGCAAAGTAGAAGCGGAACGTCACAAGGAGCTTCTACGAAGCTGCGGGAATGAGATGGCTGGCGCTGGGCACAGGACTACCCTGGCTGTTAGTTCAGCGGCAGCTATTCACTTGTTGCCTGCTGGATATCTCGGGTGTAGGTCCGGGGCTGCGGCCCTCGGGCGGCAGTTTGTTCCCCCGGGCAACCCAAAACCGAAACGACATTGATAGGATAACACGCGAAGAACATATGTGCAAGATAACACGATATAGGTCACGCTATACTCGATAAGATAGATATAGTGGTGCTAAAGCCTTGAGGCGGTCGGAGGGGCAGTGCAAGGGCAAGCCTCTGCTACGTGGCTCGCACGGAATCTGCGGTAGAGTTCCGAGCTGGTCGCCGCAGCCGGGAGAACGAGCCGAGGACGGCGGCGAAGACGCGTACTTTTCCCCTGGAGATCGATGTATGAGAGCGTTGGCGAGAGCAGGCCGCCCGCTTGGAGGGCTGGTGCCTGTGGCAGCCGCCGTCCTGATAGCGTCCCTGGCACTGCTGGGCTGCGCTCCCGGCTCTCAGCCGGCGGTCATCCCCTCTGCGGTCGGCACCAGCGCGGTCACCGCGGGGGCGGCTACACCCGGCGTCACCTCGACCGTTCCGAGCTTCGGCCACGTTTTCGTCCTCTTGATGGAGAAAAGGAGTACGGGGACATCATCGGCTCCTCCAAGGCTCCCTACATCAACAGCCTGGCTCAGAGCTACGGCTCGGCCGCCCAGTACTACGCCATCCGCCACCCCAGTCTGCCCAACTACCTAGCCCTTGCCTCCGGATCCACCCAGGGGATGACGACGGACTGCGGTGACTGCTCTTTCAACGCCCCGAATCTGGTGGATCAGCTGGACGCCCACCAGAAGAGCTGGAAAGCCTACATGGAGGACATGCCCGCGCCCTGCTTCAACGGCGAGTCCAGCGGGGGGATCGGACCCTTCGGGCAGCTGTACGTCCGCAGACACAACCCCTGGATGTACTTCCAGGACATCAGCGGCAACCCTACCCGATGCAACCAGGTAGTGCCTCTGAGCCAGTTCGCGGGGGATCTTCAGAACAACCAGCTTCCAGACTTCGTCTGGATCTCGCCGAACCTCCAGCACGACATGCACGACGGGTCCATCGAGGATGGGGACAGCTGGCTATCCTCCTTCGTCCCCCAGATCCTGGATTCCCCTGCCTGGAAGGACAACGGGGTGCTCTTCATTCTCTGGGACGAGGGGACGACCAATGCCGGATGCTGCGGCGACGCCGCGGGGGGCCACACCATCGCCTTGGTGATCGCGGCCAAAGGGAAGCAGGGCTACCAGTCTCAGACCCCCTACACCCACTACAGCGTTCTGCGGACGATCGAGGAGGGCTGGCAGCTGGGGCTCATGGGGGGTGCCGGTGACCCCGGCACCCAAGCCATGTCCGATTTCTTCCAGTAGCGATCCCTCCACCGGTTTCTACTCCGTCAGGGAGAAGGGGGGATAGCGGTCGGTGGTCAGCACAAAGGCGTAGGAGTCCACCCGGACGGTCCAGCGCATCACCCCTACGACGAAGTCGAAGAGCCCCCTGGGATAGCGGGTGGTGAACAGGATGGCGAACCAGGCGATGATGACCGCTACCACCGCCGCGATCCAGAGGAAGAAGAGAACGATGTAGTGGGGGATGGCCAGCAGCCACTTCACCAGGGGCAGCCAGCGGTTGAGCTCCCTCCTCGCATCGGGATAGACGAGCCACACGTGGACCGCCTGCTCTTCGTCGGTGGAAGGGTACTCGTCCCGCAACAGGGCCAGGTAGGAGGTGACCCGCGTGGCGAAGCTGAGCAGCCCGTAGTTCCAGTCGAACCACCAGCGTGGGTACTTCTGGCGGAAGATGAGCATCAGGGCCGTGGGGATGACCACGTACCAGGGGACGCCGTAGGCGGAGCTGCGTTCTCCACCGCCTGCCAGAAGCAGTCCCAGGACGATGCTGATCGGTATCACCGTGAAGATACGGAAGAAGGTGGTGAGCCTATCCAGACTCTCGGGGTAGTCGACGGTCAGGTTCGTCGGATATCCAGGTGGAACTTCGTTCATGGCTTTCTTCTCCTATGGGTTGTCAGGCATCATCCGCTGCGGGAGCCGACGGGTGCTGGTGGTAGCGGCGGGCGGCCGAAAGCCCCCACGCGTCAAGAACTCGAAGAGAGGAGACGCCAGCCGTTCCTGGGCCTCCATGCCCTTGACCGTGGCCGCCCCATCGGCCACAGGTCTAGGTAGAATCAACCGGTTGACCAGTTCGAAGATGTTGACGGCCGTCCCCGGGAACAGTCCGTGGAATCGGGCAGCCAGATTGGCGGGGAGGGAGAGGATCCGTTCGGTCTCGCCCCATCTGGCCGCCTCGACGATCCGGCGCGCCGCGAGCTCGGCATCCATGGACACGAGCGGCAGGCTCGCGGCCAGGGCGAACCAGCCATATTCGCGCTCCTGGCGTCCCTTGAAGAGGGCGTTCAGGTGGGAGCCGGTCCTCATCAGCCCGGGGACGATAGTGACCACGCTGATGCCCTCCCTGGCCAACTCCGCCCGCAGCCCCTCGGACAGCCCCAGGGCGGCGAACTTGGCCGAGTTGTAGGGTAGCAGGTGGGGCATGCTGACCTTGCTGCCAATGGAGGTGATGTTGACGATCCGGCCGGCGTGCCGCTCCAGCATCTGAGGCAGGACGGCCAGGATGGAGTACAGAGCGCCCCAGTACATCACGTCCATGGCTCGCTGGAAGTCCTCCACTGTCTGGTTCTGGATCGGCCCCACCTGCATGATGCCGGCGTTGTTCACCAGGATGTCGATCCGACCAAATCGGGCCGTTACCTCGCCTACCGTGGTTTCCACCTGCCGGCGGTCGCCGACGTCGCATCGGAGGGCCACGACCTCGGCCCCCTGCCGCTCCAGCTCCTCCCGGGCCCGATCGAGCTCCCGCTGGTCCCGAGCGCAGAGGGCCACCCGGCAGCCATGGTGGGCGAACTCCCTGGCCAGCAGGAAGCCTAGCCCTCGCGAACTGCCCGTAACCAGCGCCACCTGCCCCCGCAGCTCTGGCCGCCGCCACCGTCGGACCAGTTCCCGCCCCACCAGCCCCAACCCGAGGCCTCCCGCCGCCAAGACCAGCCCTTGTCCTCCCCTTCTGAGCCCGTCCATCCTGCCCCTCCCGCCCATGCTACCATGATGTGCAAGGTGACCGCACGGAACGTGCCGAAGCGGGCGAGCCATTTCGGAGTTGTCCATGAATCAGCGAGCGTGCTCGTCCCGCTTGACCCAGAGGGACCGTCGCGATTCATAATGGTGTTCCATGCCGCTTCGGCCGAGAGGCCGGACTCAAGGGAACGGGCGAGACGGCGGCGCGTCCGGACGCCGGTCCGGTGCTGAGAAGCTGACGGGCCGATCCTTCTCGGCCGGCTCAGCGATCTGATATAGGGGGCCTCAAGTGACAGAAACCGCGTACCTACCGTTTAATGTGGATTGCCTGAACGGCAGCTTCATACCGGCCAAGCGAGGCGGTCCGCCGCCAGGTCAGTCCGGCCATTGGCTGATCCTTCAGGACCAGGGGCTGGTGGTGCCCGATCTGCCCGAGCTGGGGTTGCCCTTCGGCGATCTGCCCGCCGGCTTCGAGGGCATCCCCTCGGTGCCGCTCTGGCTCGGGACGTGGCAGGAGGTACCCTGCTGGGTGGCCGGGCTCCCGCGGGACGCCCCGCTCCCCCCGGGCTTCCGGCGCGAGGCCCTGGTTCCGATGCAGGGCACGCGGTTGCCGGACGAACTGCTGTCCCTGGGCGGGATGGCCATGCAGGCCCTCTGGTGGGAGTCGACCAGCGGCCACTGTCCACGGTGCGGTGCGGAGACGGTGCGCATCGACGGAGAGTGGGGGCGGCGCTGCCCGGACTGTCGCTACGAGCACTACCCACACCTGTACCCTGCGGTGATAGTCCTGGTCCACGACGGTGATCGTGTGCTTCTCGCTCGAAAGCAGGGTTGGGCGCCCGGCCGATACGCCCTGGTCGCCGGCTTCGTGGACAACGG
>JAMCTB010000106.1:9920-11974 GCA_023380955.1 Chloroflexota bacterium
TGGGGGTCGACGTCGACGACATCCAGTACGTCGGCAGCCAGAACTGGCCCTTTCCGAGTCAGCTGATGGTCGGTTTCCTGGCCCGGTACGCCGGTGGTGAGATTGCCGTCGATCGCGAGGAGCTGGAGGACGCCCAATGGTTCCCCCGCGACGCCCTGCCGACGGGACCCTCGCGCCACAGCATCGCCGGCTTCATCATCGAGCACTACGCGAGGCGCTGACGCCGAACCCGGCTGTCCCATCGAGGGCGCGCCTGCCCTCCGGGGCTGCCTCGTCGAAAGGGCGGCTAGTCCTTTCTTCCCTTGCGACACCTCTGCTGCTGGGCTCCCGTTGGGGGCTGATACCGGGCGGGATTACCGGAGCCATCTTCGTCGTCCGCAGGGTACTCGAAGATAGGACCTTACGGAAGGAACTGGATGGCTACCAGGGATACGCCGGGCGGCGCCCAGCGCTTCCACTCGGATCGGTAATGGTCATCCGCGTTCCGGACCTCGCCCGCGATTGGGGATGTGGGGGCAATCATCCGCACACCGATCGTTGCCGGGCAAAGGAAAGGCCCTGGTTGCTGAGACAACCAGGGCCTTCGGTTTCTTAGGGGGCGGGCTCGAGGGGATTCGAACCCCCGGTCTCCAGCGTGACAGGCTGGCATGTTAGGCCGCTACACCACGAGCCCTTATCGTGAACGCAATTATCTTAACACAGCCCCCAAACGGGCGCAAGGGCTTCTACTCGTTCGAAGTTCGATGAGCCCGTATTGACAGGGTGCCGGCGGCCTGGTATGATACTTTGTGCGCGGCGGATCGGCCGCGGTTGAACATGGACCTTTGAAGGGATAATAGGTAGGGGTTCGGGTTTCCCGGCGGGTTTGCCGGATCAGAGGCCGCAGATCCCAGGCAGCCGACCAGCAGGTCGGGCCTGGTTTTTGTTTGGCCGAAACCCGAGGGAGCCGAGCGGAGGCCGGAAAGGCCGGCGCGAAACTCCCGAAAATCCGGCACGGAAGGTCCCCTTGACAGGGTCCGAGGCGAGCGGTAAGATATGAGTCCGTTGCGCGGCGGGGGACCGCAGCGCGGGGGCACGGAGCCTTAACAATCGAAGAGTGGTGGGGAGAGAACCTCGTTATGAAGGTAAGGGTTCTTCGGAACCCGGTCTTGAACGGAGAGTTTGATCCTGGCTCAGGATAAACGCTGGCGGCGTGCATAAAACATGCAAGTCGGACGGGCATCTTCGGATGCCAGTGGCGAACGGCTGAGTAACACGTAAGTGACCTACCCTCGAGTGGGGAATAACTGCTCGAAAGAGTGGCTAATACCGCATACGGTCCCGGCTTCGGTGCTGGGAGTAAAGCCGAGAGGCGCTTGAGGATGGGCTTGCGGCCGATTAGCTAGTTGGTGTGGTAACGGCGCACCAAGGCGATGATCGGTAGCTGGTCTGAGAGGATGATCAGCCAGACTGGGACTGCGACACGGCCCAGACTCCTACGGGAGGCAGCAGTTAGGGATTTTGCGCAATGGACGAAAGTCTGACGCAGCAACGCCGCGTGAGGGATGAAGGTCTTCGGATCGTAAACTTCTTTTCCGGGGGAAGATGGTGACGGTACCCTGGGAATAAGCCCCGGCTAACTACGTGCCAGCAGCCGCGGTAATACGTAGGGGGCGAGCGTTGTCCGGATTTATTGGGCGTAAAGAGCGCGTAGGCGGCCTGCCAAGTCGTGCGTGAAATACTCCGGCTCAACTGGAGTAGGTCGTGCGATACTGGGGGGCTGGAGGCCGGAAGAGGGAAGTGGAATTCCCGGTGTAGTGGTGGAATGCGTAGATATCGGGAGGAACACCAGTGGCGAAGGCGGCTTCCTGGTCCGGTCCTGACGCTGAGGCGCGAAAGCGTGGGGAGCGAACTGAATTAGATACTCAGGTAGTCCACGCTGTAAACAATGGGTGCTAGGTGTCGGGGGTATCGACCCCTCCGGTGCCGGAGCTAACGCATTAAGCACCCCGCCTGGGGAGTACGGCCGCAAGGCTAAAACTCAAAGGAATTGACGGGGGCCCGCACAAGCAGCG
>JAMCTB010000107.1 GCA_023380955.1 Chloroflexota bacterium
CGCCTCAGGCTCTCCTCCCTTCAGCCGGAGGACTGGAATCCCGACTTCTACGCCCTGTGGGGCTCCGGCCGACTCTGCCGCCACCTCCACCTATCCCTCCAGAGCGGGTCCGACGCCGTTCTCAAGCGGATGCGCAGGCGCTACAATGTGGATGCGTATGCCGGGATAGTCGCGGAGGCCCGGCAGGCGCTGCCCGGCGTGGCGATCACCACCGACGTGATCGTCGGGTTCCCGGGGGAGACGGAGGAGGAGCAGCGGGAGACCGAGAGCTTCCTGCGCTCCATCGGCTTTGCCGGACTCCACGTTTTCAAGTACTCGCCCCGCTCGGGAACGCCGGCGGCGACCATGCCCGACCAGGTGGATCCCAGGGTCAAGCAGGAGCGGAGCGAGCGGCTGATCGCCCTGGCCGAGGAGATGGGTCGGGAGTACCGGGCCCAGTTCCTGGGCTCGGTGCTGGGGGTGCTGTGGGAGGAGAGCCTGCCCGGCGGGGAGGCCCGGCGGCTGGGCCTGGAGGTCAACGGCTCTCGCTGGTTCACCGGGCTCTCGGACAACTACCTTCGGGTGTACGGCAGCAGTCCCAGGGATCTGGCCGGCACCGTGAGCGGGGCCAGGATCGAGCGGCCGGCCGGGGAGGGCGTCGTAGGCGCGCCATTGCGCTAGTACTCCGCCACATTGGTTCTGACAGGTGTCATCCTGAGCGATTAGGTGTCATCCTGAGCGATAGCGAAGGATCTCCTCTCGCCACGGGGAGATGCTTCGCTGCGCTCAGCATGACAGTACATATCACCTTCTCTGTGGTCGTGTACTAGTCCCGTTGCCACGTTAGTTCCGGAACGTAGGGCACGTGGCGCGAGCGGGCAGAGCGCCCTGCCCTACATCTGGAAATCACTGTGGAGGAGTACCACCGGATCCTCGATCGGGGAGAGTGAGGATAGCCGGTGGAGACCGGAGGTGGCCATTTTGGTGGATAGCTGCATCTTCTGCCGGATCGTGGCGCGGGAGATCCCCTCGAACATCGTCTTCCAGGACGATCGCATCACGGCCTTCCGCGACATCAATCCCCAGGCGCCGGTGCACATCGTCATTGCGCCCAACGAACACATCCCGACGCTGGCGGGTATGGAGCAGGCCCACGAAGGGGTGGTGGGCCACATAGTGTACGCAGCGACGGTGCTGGCCGAGCGGGAGGGGATCGCCCAGGGCGGTTTCCGCTTGGTCATGAACGCGGGCCGCGACGGCGGACAGTCGGTGGACCACATCCACCTGCACCTGCTGGGCGGCAGGAAGATGGGATGGCCTCCGGGATAGGATAGGGTGAGGGCCGGCCGGAAACTCCCTCTCCCTTTGGGAGAGGGTCGGGGTGAGGGCTGTTTGGCTGGCAACGTCTAAGCCCTCACCCGCCCTCGCTACGCTCGGTCGGCCTCTCCCAAGGGGAGAGGCGGTACGAAATGCCGGTCGGCCTCTCCCAAGGGGAGGGGTGGTACGAGCCGCTGCCCACGGATGCGGCGGTTACGGGTTGTGTCCTCTCCCGCGGGAGTGAGGTTCCCGCCATCCTTGCCGCTGCGGGAACTCGGGAGTAAAATAACTCTCGGATATAATAAAGATCAGAGCTTCCATTTCGGTAACTGCAGCTTTGACTCGGGAGATGTCCATGGACAATCTGGAGCGGCGAGCTCTACCCCAGGACTTCGTGCCCCCTCTCTATCGCCCGCGCCGTCTGCGCGGCTCCGAGGCGATCCGGAACCTGGTGTGCGAGACCAGGCTGGACCCCAGGGAGTTGATCTATCCTCTCTTCATAACGGAGGGTCGGGGGATCAAGAGCGAGGTCTCCTCCATGCCGGGGGTGTACCAGTGGTCCTGCGATCTGCTGGCGGGCGAAGCGCGCGAGATCGCCTCCCTGGGGATCCCGGCGGTGCTGTTGTTCGGGCTGCCTGCCCGCAAGGACGAGATGGCCTCCGAGGCCTACAGCCGGGACGGCATCGTTCAGCGGGCCATCGCCACCATCAAAGAGCACGCCCCACAGCTGCTGGTGGTCACCGACGTTTGCCTGTGCGAGTACACCAGCCACGGCCACTGCGGCATCGTGGAGCAGGGTCAGGTGCTGAACGATCCGACCCTGGAGCTGCTGGCCCGGACGGCGGTCTCCCACGCGGAGGCCGGGGCCGACTTGGTGGCCCCTTCCGACATGATGGACGGTCGGGTGGGGGCGATCCGCCGCGCCCTGGATAGCGCGGGGCGCGAGAACGTGCCGATCATGGCCTACAGCGCCAAGTACGCCTCCGCTTTCTACGGGCCCTTCCGGGAGGCCGCGGATTCGGCCCCGCAGTTCGGCGACAGGCGCGCCTACCAGATGGCCCCCACCAACGCTCGGGAGGCGCTGAGGGAGGTGGCGCTGGACGTCCAGGAGGGGGCCGACATCGTCATGGTGAAGCCCGCCCTGGCTTACCTGGACGTCCTGGCCCGGGTGAAGGAGATGGTGAAGCTGCCGGTGGCAGCCTACAACGTGAGCGGCGAGTACTCCATGGTGAAGGCGGCCGCCCGGATGGGCTGGATGGAGGAGCAGCGGACCGTCCTGGAGATCCTGACCGCGATCAAGAGGGCCGGCGCCGACATCATCATCACCTACTTCGCGAAAGACGTCGTGCGCTGGCTTCAGGAGGCGTAGGAGCAGGCTCCCAGCTGTAGTAACGACTTCAGTCGTTCGTCCCGGCGCGACGAAACTGACGCCAACGACTGAAGTCGTTACTACGAGGTCCATGCCGATGCGCCCGGCGGGGTAGCCGCATTGCAGCTCAGTAACAACCCGGCCCTCGCTGCTTGACCCCCTCACAGGGGGGTGCTAGCATGGCAGCGCGAAGGAGCGGCCGCCCCCGTTCAGACGGCAAGAAAGGATCACCGATGATCGAGACTGATCCTCGTTCTGGCCCGACCGATAGGCCTGGTAACTGGGTAGAGATCGACCTCCAGTGGTGTAAGTCCTGTTCCATCTGCGTGGCCTTCTGCCCCCCCAAGGCCCTCACGGCCGACGACGTTGGCACCCCCCACCTGACCTCCCCCGAGAAGTGCACCGGCTGCGGCCTGTGCGAGATGATGTGCCCGGACTTTGCCATCGAGGTGTTCAAGAACCGATGACCGACGAAAGACCAAAGCCGATCTTGCTGCAGGGCAATGAAGCCATTGCTGAGGGCGCTCTCGCGGCGGGCATGCGGTTCTTCGGCGGCTATCCCATCAGCCCCTCCTCCGAGATCGCCGAGACCCTCGCCCGACGGCTGCCCCAGTTGGGCGGCACCTTCATCCAGATGGAGGACGAGATAGCCAGCATCTCCGCCATCATCGGGGCGTCCATCGCCGGGGTGAAGTCCATGACGGCCACCAGCGGGCCGGGCTTCTCCCTGATGCAGGAGGGCATCGGGTTCGCCGCCATGGCCGAGACGCCCTGCGTGATAGCGAACGTCCAGCGGATGGGGCCCAGCAGCGGCTACGCCACGGCCCCCGCCCAGGCGGACGTGATGCAGGTCCGCTACGGCACTCACGGCCCCCACGCTGTGATCGCCCTTTCGCCCTCTTCAGTGATGGAATGCTTTGACGTAACGGTCAAGGCATTCAGTCTTTCTGAGAGGTATCGCACCCCCGTGGTGATCCTGGCGGACGCCGTCGTGGGCCACCTGAGGGAGGTGGTCACCCTGCCGGGACCCGACGAGATCGAGATCGTAAACCGACAGCGACCCTCGGGGCCTCCGGGGACAGTCAAGCCCTTCGATGCGGCTGAGGGGGATGGTGTGCCGGCCGTTCCCGATTTCGGGACCGGCTACCGCTACCACATCACCGGCCTCTTCCACGACGAGACCGGCTTCCCCAGCACCAACGCGGCGAAGCTCCAGGAGACCACCGAGCGGTTGGTGAAGAAGATAGAGGCCCACCGGGAAGAGATGACCTACGTGGAGTACCTCTACATGGACGATGCGGAGATCGCGGTGGTCTCCTACGGTTGTTCGGGGCGCTCGGCCCGGGCGGCGGTGAAGGCGGCTCGAGCCCGAGGCGTCAAGGTGGGTCTGGTTCGGCTGATCACCCTGTGGCCCTTCCCCGAGCAGGTGATAGCGGCCGTGGCCGAGAAGTCGCCGCGGCTGGTCGTGGTGGAGATGAATCTGGGCGACGTGGCCAACGAGATCCGGCGGATCACTCGCAACAGTGTGGCGATAGCCCAGGTGAACCGCCACGACGGATTGCTCATCACCGCCGGCCAGGTGCTCAGCGGGATCGAGGGGGTGATGCAGCATGCCTAGCCCACTGGTGACGAAGTACATGCGGGTTAACCGGCTGCCCCACATCTGGTGCCCGGGGTGCGGCATCGGCCAGATCGTCAACGGCGCCATCCGGGCCATCGACAAGGTGGGGTTGGATCAAGATCGGACGGTGGTAGTCTCCGGCATCGGCTGCTCCAGTCGGGCTACCGGCTACCTGAACTTCGATACCATCCACACCACTCACGGTCGCGCCCTGGCCTTCGCCACGGGGATAAAGCTGGCGAGGCCGGAGCTGAACGTGATCGTGATCATGGGGGACGGCGACTGCGCCGCCATCGGGGGCAACCACTTCATCCACGCGGCGCGGCGCAACATCGACGTGACCGCCCTGGTGATCAACAATCAGATCTACGGCATGACGGGCGGCCAGTACTCTCCCACCACGCCGGTAGAGGCCATGGCGACCACGGCCCCCTACGGGGACGCCGAGCCCGGGTTCGACCTGTGCGGTGTGGCTCAGGCGGCGGGGGCTACCTTCGTCGGCCGGGTCGCGCCGGTCCGGATGCCCGACTTGATCAACACCCTGGCCAAGGCTCTCCAGCACACCGGCTTCTCCTTCGTGGAGGCGGTGTCCCAGTGCCCCGTCTACTTCGGGAGGATGAACCGCCAGGGCGGACCGGTGCAGATGCTGAATCGGCAGAAGGAGATCACGGTACCCGTGCGTACGGCGCAGCAGAAACCCGAGGAGGCCGAGGGGAAGCTGTTGACGGGCGTGCTGTACGAGAGCGAGCGCCCGGCCTACGAGAAACTGTACAGCCAGGTGCGGCTCAAGGCCTCCTGGAAGGCAGGTGAGCATGTCTAAGACCATCGAGGTTTCGCTGGGGGGCTCCGGTGGCCAGGGGCTGGTGCTGATGGGGCTGATCCTGGCGGAGGCCGCCGGCATCTACGAGGGCCGCCAGGTGGTGTCCAGCCAGCTGTACGGACCCGAGTCACGGGGAGGAGCCTCTCGCTCCGACGTGATCATCAGCGACGAGGAGATCGACTATCCCGAGGTCGAGAACCCCGACATCCTGTTCGCCTTCAACCAGCTTTCGGCCAGCAAGTACGCCCCGCACCTGAAGCCGGGGGGCACGGTCATCTACGACAGCAGCTTCGTGACCGATCCGCCTGCCGTCCAGGGCAGGGTTTACCGGCTTCCCATCACCCGGCTGGCGCGGGAGAAGGTGGGGCGGGACATCGTGGCCAACATCGTGGCCATCGGGGCGCTGACGACGCTCACCGGGGTCGTGACCCGGGAGGCGCTGACGAAGGCAGTGTTGGATCGGGTGCCCAAGGGCACCGAGGAGATCAATCAACGCGCCCTGCAGGTCGGCTTTGAGGCCGCCGAGGAGCTACTTGCGGAAACCCGCCCATAAGGTCGCGGTGTAGTGCCATAGTGCTGAGCGCTGTGTGCCATCGACTACTGCACGGGCTGCCAAGCGCTTCGTTCCGCAGGTCCGTGGCGTAGGGCGGGGTCTTGTACCCCGCCGCCCCGGTGTCAGATGTGCGGCCAGCGGCGGGGGATGAACCCCCGCCCTACCTGGGGAACGGCGCACCAGAGGGGGTCCAGGCGGCGCCGCCCTACATATCATAATCACCTTGGTCATGCAGGAGACTCTTAAGGGAGGAGTCGACTTGAAGCTGTACGAGTTCCAGGCGAAGAAGGTCTTTGCCCAGGGGGGGATTCCGGTGCCTCGGGGCGAGGTGGTGCAGGATCCCGAGTCGGCGGCCAAGGTCGCCGAGCAGCTGGGCAGAGTGGTGGTTAAGGCGCAAGTCCACGTGGGCGGTCGCGGGAAGGCCGGCGGGATCAAACTGGCCAACAGTCCCTCCGAGGCTCGCCAGTACGCCGAAGGGATGCTGGGCAAGCCGCTGAAGGGCTTCACCGTGAGCTACGCCCTGGTGGAGGAGGCGCTGAACATCGCCTCCGAGTACTACCTGGGGATCACCGTGGATCGGAACGCCGAGAAGCCGATCGTGATGCTGAGCCGGATGGGCGGGGTGGACATTGAAGAGGTAGCCGCCACCCAGCCCCAGGCTATCGCCAAGATGCACGTGGACCCCGCCTGGGGGCTGTGGGACTTCCAGCTCCGCGACCTGGTGGAGCGGGCCGAGCTGGATCCCAGGGTGTCCCGGGACGTCGTGGGGTTGATCCGGAAGCTGTACGGCGTCTTCTCCACTTCGGATGCCTCCCTGGCGGAGATCAACCCGCTGGTGGTGACCGGGGACGGGAAGGTGATCGCCGCCGACGGCAAGTTCGACGTGGACGACAACGCCCTCTTCCGGCAGAAGGAGCTGCTGAAGTACCGGGAGGTGTCCGAGGCCGATCCCATCGAGGCCGAGGCCGCTCGCAAGGGAGTGGCCTACGTGCGGCTGGACGGGGACATCGGGGTGATCGGCAACGGAGCGGGGCTGGTGATGACCACCCTGGACATCCTGAGCCGCAACGGGGGAAAGGCTGCCAACTTCTGCGACCTGGGGGGCGGGGCCAAGGCCGAGACGGTGCGCCAGGACCTGGAGCTGGTGTTGATGAACCCCAGGGTGAAGGGGGTGCTGTTCAACATCTTCGGGGGCATCGTCCGGTGCGACGAGGTGGCCAAGGGGATCATCGAGGCCACCAGGACCATGGACATCAAAGTACCCATCGTGATCAGGATGTCCGGCACCCGGGCCGCCGAGGGGCGAGAGCTGCTGAAGGGCACAAACCTGATCCCGGCCGCCACGGCCCAGGAGGCCGCCAAGAAGATCATCGAACTGGTTAAGAACCGATAAGCGGAGGACGCTCGATGTCGATACTGGTGAATAAAGACACGCGGGTCGTGGTGTCGGGCATCACGGGCCGCGAGGGCGCCTTTCACGCCGATAAGATGAAGGAGTACGGCACCCAGGTGGTGGCCGGCGTGACCCCCGGCAAGGGTGGCACCGAGCAGGATGGCGTGCCGGTCTTCAACAGCGTGGCCGAGGCGGTGAAGGCGACGGGTGCCAACACCTCCATCATCTTCGTGCCCGCTCCCTTCGCCGCCGACTCCATCGCGGAGGCGGCCGACGCGGGGATCGGCCTGGTGGTGTGCATCACCGACGGCATCCCCACCCTGGACATGGTGAGGGTGGTCAACTACATCCGGCCCAAGGGGACGCGGCTGATCGGCCCCAACTGCCCCGGTCTGATCAGCCCGGGAGAGGCGAAGGTGGGGATCATGCCCGCCGAGGTGTACCGGGAGGGGGCCATCGGGGTGATCTCCCGCAGCGGCACCCTGACCTACGAGACCTGCGACCACATCACCAACATGGGGATGGGGGTCTCCACCTGCATCGGGATCGGGGGCGACCCCATCATCGGGACCCGCTTCATCGACGTTCTGAAGCTGTTCCGAGAGGATGCCGAGACGAAGGTGGTGATCATCATCGGGGAGATCGGCGGCTCCGACGAGGAGATCGCTGCCGCCTACATCAAGGAGACCAGCTACCCGAAGCCGGTGGTGGCCTTCATCTCCGGCCGTTCGGCGCCTCCGGGCAAGCGGATGGGCCACGCCGGGGCGATCATCTCCGGCGGCACCGGCACACCTCAGGCGAAGGTGAAAGCCTTCGAGGAGGCCGGGGTCCCCGTGGGGGACACCCTGGAGGAGGTGGTCCAGCTGGCCAAGGAGAAACTGGGGTAGTACGGAATAGTGTAGGGGCCGGCGTCTCTGCCGGCCCCTCGTTTCTCTAGGAGCCAGCTTCTGCCCGGGATCCGCTCGACGCAGCTACGACAAACCTCTCCTTGACACCTCCACCATCAACCACTAAGCTCCCTTCGATCAGCTGGACATACGTAGCTCAGCGTCCGCCTTGTCGCTGATGGAGGAGGTGGTGACCGATGCCTTCCTTGGATGTCGAAGACATCCGGTTGATGTATCGCTACGACCTGTGGGTGAATCAGCGCCTCCTGGCCGTTGTGGCGCAGCTACCGGCTGAGCGTGCGAAGGAGCCGCTAGGGTCGAGCTTCGACTCCATCCATGGGACCCTGGGCCACATCCTGGGCTCTCAGATCCATTGGCTCAACCGCTGGCGCCGCCTGCCGCCGACGAGACAATTGGGCGGCGGGGATTTCGACTCCCTCGACGCTATCCGGGCGCGCTGGCATGAGCATCAGCGAGATCTGGATGCCTTCCTGGGAGACCTCACGCAGGAGAGGCTGACGGAGACCATTCGATACACCCGCAGCTCGGGCAGAGTCAACGAGCTTCCTCTTCGGCAGCTGATGCTTCACGTGGTCAACCACGGTACCCACCACCGCAGCGAGCTTGCCGATATGCTGACCCGTCTGGGCTATCCCCCGCCGCCCACGGACCTGGTGCAGTACTGCCTGGAGGAGACGCGACAGTAGTGATTGGGCTTGGTGGTGCCATGGGACGCCGATGAAGGGAGGACGGGTGAGGAGATGCGGCTGCAGCGTGCCGATCGGGAGGCGGCAAAAGGCTGGTACTTCGGCCCCTGGAACTCGGCCAGCGCCATCTCTGTCGGCTACGCCAACAAGGGGATCGACGAGCCCCACGTCCATACCCGCATAACGGAGGTCTACCTGGTGGCTCGTGGCTCTGCGGTCATGCAGGTGGGGCAACAGACTATCATGCTGGAAGCTGGTGACGTTCTCGTAGTCGAGCCTGGCGAGGCTCACACCTTCCTGTCGAGTTCGGCTGGTTACTTCCACTTCGTGGTCCACTCTCCCGGTCTTGCCGGCGCGGAGGCCCTAGCCGAAAAGCGCCCTGTTCTCTCTAGGGAATTGGGGGAGACAAGGAGCCGGTGAAGGCCCATCCGACGCCCTTTGGTGTTACGGACTTCGCTGCGATCTGTGACTCCGTTCCTCGGGATCCGATACGGCTGCCTAGTTCACGGAGGTCCCCACTTTCTCCTCGCGCATCGGCTCATCGCGGTACCGTCGGATCCTTCCACCTAGTAGAGACACAACATGACGCATCTCTACAGAACCCGCGACGCCTCTGACCTGCCGCCCCGGCTCCACTCGCCGTCCTTGTTCCCGGTTGGGACGGGTCGTAGGCCATGACTGACATGGGGCCAGCCTTCAAGGTTCGTGCTTGGTGTGGATGAGGCGACGGAAAAAGAGGCGACCCGACCTCTTCAGATCGAACCGCCTCCACGTTTGGGGTTCTCGGGCGGATAGAGCGATATGCGCTTGTTGAGGATGATCCTAGTTAGACGGCGATCGTGCCGTCAATCAGATTACGACAGACTACTGAATAGGTGCCCTCAGAGTTGGGTCAAGCCAGAAATCTCCTCGAACACCAGCTTGCCGGGCTCGATGCTAACGGTGTCCGCTAGATCGCTCGGCACAGTGCCGTCTGCCAGCATGGTTCTGGCGCCGATAACCACTGGGCATTCGGCCCTCCAAGTCCTCCCCTCTACATCCTTGTACTCCACCCGAGCAGTTGCATCCACCCGTCTGATGCCCTCTGGCATTGTGATCGGCTCATTGGTCCACTGCTCTGGTACGAAGCCGACAGGCAGATCCTTGGACTCCCCCGAAGCGAGCGGGCCTAGTACCGCCCAGCCATACGGAGACAGGATGCGGTGAGGAAGGCCGTGAAACACGGTTCCCTGAACATCCATGGCAGGCCCGAAACCGATGTTCCGAACTTTCAGATTGAACTCCCACCGTCGGGCGTTCTGTGACCTCTTCTTCTCCGCTGGAACGAAAACGAGATACGGCCGCACCGCAGCAGCCCTCTGAGCTGCCAGTTCCCTGCTGGTCTCCTGTGCCGCCCAGGCGGAGTCCCGCGCGGCTGCTGCTTGCGCCTTCATCTCCTCGAGTTGCGCATCAGCCGCTTGTCTGGCCGACTCCGACTGCTTCTTCATCTCCGCGAGCTGGGCGTCAGCAGACTGTCTGGCCGACTCGCCCTGTCTTTTCATCTCCTCCAGAGACGCGGCTGCCAACTTGGCTGATTCTTGAGCCCCTTTGACGCTGCCTGCAGCTGCCAAGTAAGCCTTGACTCCTGATACAGCAATTGCCACCGTGACTAGCAGGTAGAGGGCGTTTGTTGCCACCCCCACCATACTCATTCCGGCCTGGACCTCGGCTATTTGGTCGGCAGCGGTAAGGTCCTTGGGGTCGATGGAGCCCAGAACCCGCGAGCCGATGTCCACTGTGCCAAAACTCAGCTGCAGTACATAGAGAAAGAACGCCACTACGGCACACACAATGATGACGTTCGCTAGGAAAGAAAAACAGGCTCGTTTCTTCGTTCTCATTTCCAAGTTCGCGAGCCTCCTTGGGATCGCCCGCATTCAAGAAGCGCAGCCTCGCCAGCTGAATGCGCAGTATACTTGCTCTGCCGGTCTTGGTGAACACCCCCGTGTGCTCCTTTGATCTCAGGTGATCGCTGGCCTGGCCTTCTTGAGGCAATGCTGCCCAGAAAGAAGTCCAGCTACCACTTCCAGATTGGGACGGCCGTAACGGGGCCAAGGGGTGTTCACTGCCGTAGCACGGTCGAAGGAACCCACCAAGTAGGCCATAGGGAACAGGGGAAGGCCCATTGAGAGCCTGCACCCCACATCCTGGTGAGCTCCTCGATCGGCTCGAATCTCTGCTGCCCAGGAGGTATGTGGACAGGGAAGACCCCCCGACTGCCGTCGAAGCCGGGGGCATTGGCAAAGTCCTGGGGACCGATGTAGGCCTCACAAGTGGTTCGCCACGTTCTGCCCTCGACGTCTCGATACTCCATCACTAGCCTGTGAAGAGCCCGTGCGTCTACCGTGTTGGCGTTGATCCTGACATCTGATATGCTTCGCTCGACGCTGGCGCTTATCCAAGATCGATGTTCCGCGCGGTCACCCACGGCACACGTCGCCGCTGAGTTGGCTAGCACTGCAGGTAGGCTCTTGCCTGGCTGGGCGAAGGCTGGCTCAGCGCCTCTCAGCGAAACGACTTCCCTGGAGGTCCATGCTATGCCCGTGATGACAGGCTCCCGTTTCTTCGCCGAGACCATGCGGGGTTACGGGGTTACCCATCTGTTCTACGTACCGGCGCCGATGCCCGAGGCCATGACCGAGATGGAGCGGGTGGGCGTGACCCGAGTGGTGGCTCACAGCGAGACTGCCGTGGCCTACATGGCCGACGGGTACGCCCGAGCCTCCCACAGGCCCGGCGTCTGCCTGGGGCAGGCGGTCGGGGCGGGAAACGTCGCGGCGGGGCTGCGAGACGCCTACCTGGCCTCCTCCCCCGTGATCGCCATCACCGGCGGCCCTCAACCCGACTCGAGATATCGCTATCTCTACCAGATCGTAGAGGACTTCCCCATGTTCGAGCCGGTGACCAAGCTGAACGTCCGGGTCGAGAAGCCGGAGCGGCTGCCCGATCTCCTTCGGCAGGCCTTTCGTGCCGCAACCTCGGGGACGCCCGCCCCGGTCCACCTGGAGATGCCGGGGCGGAATGGGGAGGTGGTCGTTCGAGATGAAGCCGATTTCCAGCTGATCGTCGAGGAGAGGTTCACCCGATATCCAGCCTATCGACCTGAAGCGGAGCCGGAACTGGTTCGTGAGGCGGTAAGGCTGCTATCCAGGGCCGAGAGGCCGGTGATCGTGGCTGGGGGAGGGGTAACCGCGTCGCAGGCAGCGGCCGAAGTGGTGAGGCTGGCGGAGCTCCTTTCCATCCCCGTAGCTACCTCGCCCAACGGTAAGGAGGTCATCCCAGGCGATCATCCGCTTTCGGCAGGGGTGGTCGGGACATACTCTCGCTGGTGCGCCAACCGAACGGTCTCCGAGGCCGATCTGGTCTTCTTCATCGGCACCCGGGCGGGAGGCCACACCACCTACAACTGGAAGATACCCCGAGAGGGAACGCCCGTCCTTCAGCTGGACATCGATCCCGAGGAGGTAGGCAGGAACTACCCCGCGAAGGTGGGGCTGTGCGGGGACGCCAAGGCGACCCTTCAGCGGCTGATCGAGGTGGCGGAGCCGGTGTCCTCCAGGGGTGCATGGATCCAGCACGTGCAGCAGCTGGTGAGGAGCTGGCGCTCGGAGGTGGAGTCCGTCCTGGCCTCCGATGCCGTTCCCATCAGGCCTGAGCGGATCTGCCAGGAGATCACCGACTTTCTGCCGCCAGAGGCGGTGCTGGTGGTAGATACCGGCCACGCGGGTCTCTGGACCGGGACCATGGTGGAGCTGAACCGCCCAGGGCAGAGGTACATTCGGTGCGCCGGGACCCTGGGGTGGGCGTTCCCCGCCTCCCTGGGGGTCAAGTGCGCCCTCCCCGACAACCCCGTGCTCTGCTTCATCGGGGACGGGGGGCTCTTCTATCACCTGTCGGAACTGGAGACCGCGGCCCGACTGGGCATCAACGCCGTCGTGCTGGTGAACAACAATCGATCGCTGCAGCAGGTGAAGCGTCTGGTGGACGCCTCCTACGGTGGAAACCCTGAGGGGAAGGGCGACGATCAGTGGGTCTTCCCGGAGACCAACTTCGCCAGGATCGCGGAGGAGATGGGTTGCCTCGGCATACGGGTGGAGCAGCCGGGCGAGCTGAAGGGTGCCCTGGAGCGGGCTTTCGCCGCCCATAGGCCGGTGGTGGTCGACGTGGTGAGCGACAGGTTCGCCCTGCCGGCGAAGCCCTGGGGTTAGGCTGCACCCACTCGAGATCCGTCTCGGGCTTTGTCGGACTCATTCTCAGCGGTTGGGAGTACGAGCGATGGAGTTCACCGGAAAGCTGGCCCTCGTGACCGGCGGGGGACGTGGGATAGGGGCAGCGGTGGTGGACCAATTGTCCGCCGAAGGCTGCGACGTGATCATCAACGACGTGAGCGCCGACGTCGCACGAGCGGTCGCCGCCCGCGTCGAGGGGCGCGGTCGCAGGGTCGCCATCTCGACCGCCGATGTTACCGATGCCGACGCCGTGGCCGAGATGATGTCCATGGTGTCGAGGGAGTTCGGCCGGCTGGACATCCTGGTCAACAACGTGGGTGGGAGCGGAGGCGCTCCCACGAAGATCGAGGAGATCACCCTGGAGCACTGGGAGCGGGCGATGGCCCTCAACCTGCGCAGCGTGTTCCTGTGCACGAAAGCGGCGATCCCGCTGATGCGTGCCTCGGGGGGCGGCCGCATCGTCAACCTGGGCTCCATTGCAGGACAGGCCCGGAGCGTCATCGGGGGTTGCCAGTACGCCGCGGCGAAGGCCGGGGTGCTCGGCTTCACTCGCCATCTTGCCGCCGACCTGGCGCCCTACGGCATCACCCTCAACGCCGTCGCCCCCGGAACCACAGCCTCGGAGCGAGTCGCGGCGGTCATCGCCGGCAAGAGCGAGAGCGAGCGCACCAGGGTTCTCAACAGCATTCCCCTGGGACGGATGGCTCGACCCGACGAGGTGGCCGCGGCGGTGGTTTTCCTCTGCTCGCCGCAAGCCGGCTACATTACGGGCGCCACCATCGACGTGAACGGGGGCGCTCACCCGCGCTAGATGATGGGCTCTCCCGCGGTCGAGATCCTGCGGGATCCATTTTGGCGCTGACTGTCGGCACGGGGTCTACCGCCGGAGTTTATCCTTTCCTGAGCTGGCGTCGGTCCCGCCGGACTGAAGTAGACAGGATGCTCGTCGTCTCGGGTGATGACGAGCCGGGGGAGTTCTGGCTCGACCGGGCACGCAATGCACAGGGAGGTTGGTGGCCCGATGATCAACAGCGCCACGAGGAACGGGACCGAGCTCCTTGCTGCTCTGCTGGCGCTGGCCCTCCCGCTGATGGTCGCCTGCACTGCTGTGTCGGCAGGAGAGGCGCCGCACACTCCGGTTGCCATCATCAACCAGGGGCGGCTTGCCGAAGCTCCGGCTCCGCAGGCCCAGGGGACACTGCTGCCGGCTGCGGCAACTCAGCAGGAGGAGCGGCTGATAGCGGCCCTGAATAGGCCCGAGCCCGGAGACGACGAGGTGGTGGCCCGGGTGGACGGGGAGCCCGTCACCAGGGGCGCCGTGCGACAGGGCACCCTGCTGGTTCAGTCGGAGCAGCCGGGGACCGGCGAGGCCGAGGCGCGACAGATCGCTTTCCACAGGGCGGCCAAGAACGCCGTGGCTGTGGCGGAGGCGAAGCGTCGGGGGATCCATGTGACTCCGGAGGAGGCGCAGAGGGCAGCCGATTTCCAGCGGGAGCTGTGGAGCAAGGCGCCGCCGGAACAGAGAGCGCTCCTCGATGGAGACCTGAAGGGCAGCGGCATGACGGAAGAGCAGTACTGGCAGAGGTTCGAGGAGAGCTACGCCCGCAGCATGCTCCCCACGAGACTGGCCCAGCAGCGCGCGGAGGAGGCGGCGAAGGCCAGCCCCCTCGTGCAGCCAGTGCCCTTCGGCGACTACCTGGAGGATCTATTGGGGAGGGCAAGGATCGAGTACAAGGACCCCTCCTTGCAGCCGTAACCTGATGAGTGACGTGTCGGTCCCACCTGTCCCAGCTTCGATGTTTCCGAGGCGGTGGTATAATCGATGCGACAATACGCACTACCAGATGCAGGATAGTCGAGCCGGGGGAGGTGGTGAGCCATGCGCGGACGGCAGAAAGTGAGTGTGACGGTGGACCCTGATCTGCTCGGCGAAGTAGACGCCTTCGTGCAGGAGCACGAGGGCGCTGACCGCAGCAAGGTCTTCGACGAGGCGTTGAGGTGCTGGATCGCCGGCAGACAGAAGATGGCCCTGCGCGAGCAGTTCGCCGCCCCCCTCTCGGGTGAGGAGGAGGAAGGTCTGCGAGAATGGAGGGAGATCCAAGCGGCTCAGTTCCCCTATTTGCTGCGTAAGTACGAGCAGCGCGATCACGAACGGGAGGGGTAGACCATGCGCCAGCTCCCTCCACTTCGGGGCCAGATCTGGCACGTCTGGACGCCCGGCCAGCCTCACGACCCCCACCAACCACGGCGCGCGCTAGTTATCAGTGACGACGAGCGGAACGTGTATAGCGACGACGTGACGGTGATCCCCGTCTTCTCCCACGGTCGTGCAGGACCGACCCACGTTTCGATTCCCAAAGGTCGCTGGGGGCTGGATCACGATAGCGTCCTGTTCTGTGAGGAGATCACGACGTTGCACTTCGATTTCCTGGCCGAGGGCCCCCTGGGAACCCTGGTGCCTGACGGAGTGCTCCAGAGGGTTGTTAGAGCGGTGAGGATAGGCCTGGGCGACGTCGTGTTCCCGGGGGCGTAATCTTTCCGCCGTCCCCGTGCGCCTGCTTGGCTTCTCGCGCGCCTGGATTGTTCGAGCGATGGACCGGTTACCTGAAGGGGCGGATCGGGTCCAAGGCGAGCCCTCAGTTGGTGAACTCCTGGCTGAACATGCTGCCGCGGAACTCGCTCTTGATGATCCCGATCCCCACCTTGCGGAACTCCGGGCGCAGGATGTTGGCCCTGTGGCCGGGGCTGTTCATCAGCCCCTCGTGGGCGATCTGGACGTTGGGGGCGTAGGCCAGGTTCTCCCCCGCCACCCCGAAGTGGATCTCCGCCTGCCTCATCCGGTCGAAGGGGGTTCCCGACACCGGCGAGTTGTGGGCGAAGTAGCCCAGCTGGAACATCTCCTGGCTGTGAGCTCGGGCCACCTTCCGCAGCTCCTCGTCCATCTCAAGCGGCTTCAGACCCGCCTTCTCCCGCTCGTCGTTGACCAACCGGAGCATCACCTCCTCGGCCGCCGGGTCCGGCTCCAGCCTCCCCAGCAGGCCGAAGTTCAGCTTCATCCCCTCCTCGGTCTGGGGAGGGGTCAGGAAGGCCAGTCCGTCGTTCAGCTCCCGCCCCATCAGCGATTCCAAACCGGGGGCGGCATCCACCGCGGCCACCACCAGCCGGCTGGCCAGGTTGGAGCGCTCGACGGCGGCCGAGAGCTGGGGGACCAGGGGGAAGAGGGCGAAGGGGAGCAGGGCAAGGGTGGCGAAGATCAGCCCCTTGATGGCTCCCGGGACGGCGCCCAGGGCCCGGTCCGCCAGGGCGACGGGGCCCAGAAATATCGTGAAGGGCCGGCTGAAGTGGGAGAACAGGTTGACGATGGCCGAGTAGATCAGCTGAGCCACCGCCACCAGCAGCAGGAAGGCCCCAAGGGTCGCGATGGCCGAGGGGATCTGCACCAGCCCGAGGATCCCGGTGGAGAGCTGGCGGTAGCCGAGGACGCCCGCCCCCAGGGAGACGATCATCCCCAGGAGGTCCAGGGCGCCCATGACGAAGCCCCGCTGGATCCCCAAGGCGACGTAGACCGCCAGGATCAGCAGGATCACCCAGTCGACCCAGTTCAGTTGCTGCAGGAGTTGCGGCATTTGCATGGGCTGATTGTGCCGCAAAAGGGCCGGGTCTGGCAAGCCATCCCCCGATTCCCCGCAGGGCCTTTTAGTTTTCCGGTGCCAAACCCACAAAGTGCAGCGTCAAGGCCACGGCCGTGTCATTCTGAGCGCAGCGAAGAATCTCTGCACATGTGCGTGGAGACCCTTCGCTACGCTCAGGGTGACAACTAAAAGACCCTGCGATTCCCCGCATGCTATAATGGCCCTCCGATTTTCGTGAACTTCACCCCGCAACTTCACCACAGTGATTGAGGAGCGTACCGATGGATTGGGGCAAGCAGAACCGCATGGCGCGCATCATCAAACCCGGCACGGGGCGGGCCGTCTGGCTCGCCGTGGACCATGGGTACTTCCTCGGTCCCACCCGAAGGCTGGAGGTGCCGCGAAGGACCATCGACCCCCTCCTCCCGTACTGTGACGCGCTCTTCGTGACGCGCGGGGTACTGCGCACCTCGGTGGACCCGACCACCAACACCTCCATCGTGCTGCGGGTGTCCGGGGGGTCCTCCGTCGTTGGAAAGGACCTGTCCGACGAGGGGATCACCACCTCGATGAAAGAGGCCTTGCGGCTCAACGTGGAGGGCGTGGGGCTTTCAATCTTCGTGGGGAGCGAGTACGAGAGCCAGACCCTGAAGAACCTGGCCACCCTGGTCAACGAGGCCGAAGAGTACGGGATCCCGGTCCTGGCCGTGACGGCGGTGGGGAAGGAGCTGGAGAAGCGGGACGCCCGCTTCCTCGCCCTCAGCTGCCGGATCGCCGCCGAGTTGGGCGCCAGCGTCGTGAAGAGCTACCACTGCGACGGTTTCGACAAGGTGGTGGAGGGATGTCCGGTGCCGATCGTGATCGCCGGCGGACCGAAGCTGGAGACCGAGATGGACGTCTTCCAGATCACCTACCAGGCGATCCAGCAGGGGGCCGTAGGGGTGGACATGGGCCGCAACATCTGGCAGAACGACTTCCCCGTGGCGATGGTCGAGGCCATCCGCGCCGTCGTTCACGAGAACGCCACGCCCCAGGTGGCGCTGGAGCTGTACCAGGACGTCAAGAATAGGGGATAGGGGGGAGGTCGCCGAGAGGTGCGAGACACCCAGCGAGTCGCGGTGTACTACAACAACCGGGACGTCCGGATCGAAGAGAGGCCGGTGCCGAAGATCGGCCCCGGCGAGCTGCTGATGCGGGTCGAGGCCTGCGGCATCTGCGGCAGCGACGTCCTGGAGTGGTATCGGATCAAGAAGGCGCCCCTGGTGCTGGGCCACGAGCTGGCCGGGGTCGTGGAGGCCGTGGGCGAGGGCGTGACCCGCTACCAGGTGGGGGATCGCATCGCCGTGGCTCACCACGTCCCCTGCAACAGCTGCTACCACTGCATGAGCGGCCACCCCACCATGTGCGAGACCCTTCTCCACCACACCAACATCGATCCGGGCGGCTTCGCGGAGTACTGCCGCGTCCCCGCCATCAACGTGGATCGAGGCGTCTTCAGGCTGCCCGACAGCCTCTCCTTCGAGGATGCCACCCTCGCCGAGCCCCTCGGCTGCGTCCTCAGGGGCCAGAGGATCGCTGGACTGAAGGCCGGCCAGAGCGTGCTGGTTCTGGGCAGCGGGATCGCGGGGCTGCTCCACGTGCTGGCCGCGCGGACCCAGGGCGCCGCCTTCATCGCGGCCACCGACCTGCAGGAGCACCGGCTGGAGGCGGCCCGGCGGTTCGGCGCCGACCTGGCGATCCAGGCCAGGGACGACGTGCCCGCCCGTCTGCGGGAGAAGCTGGGGCGGCTGGCCGACCTTGTCATCGTGAGCACCGGGGCGCAGGCCGTCGTCGCCCAGGCCCTGGCCTCGGTGGAGCGGGGCGGGACGGTGCTCTTCTTCGCCTCCACCGACCCGGGGGTGACCTCGCCGCTGTCCATCAACGACTTCTTCTGGCGTCGGGACACCACCCTCACCACCACCTACGCGGCGGCGCCCGAGGACTACCAGCTGGCGCTGGATTTGATCGCGGCCGGCAGGGTGCAGGTGGGTCCCATGATCACCCACCGGGTGGACATGGCCAACGCGGCGAAAGGCTTCCAGATCGCGTCGGCGGGCCAGGACTGCATCAAGGTGGTCGTTCTGCCTCACGCGTAGGCGAGGGTTCTATGTAGTAACGGCTTCAGCCGTTCGTTCTCCTTCTCCCGACCGAGGGACGAACGACTGAAGTCGTTACTACGGGACAGGCAGGCGGAGCGGGTGCCGGGCGGTGCTTTCCTTGACAGTGGCGATGGCCTTGGATATGCTAAGTGTAGAGGCTGCGAACAAGAGGAGTAGGCGGGGACGGACCGAGAGAGAAGAGCGGCCATCGGCTGGAAGCCGCTCGCGGGATCGCTCGCCGAAGGTCGCTTGGGAGCCGGTGCGCTGAGCTGGTGCTGTTAGGCGCGCCCGGGGTACGCCCGTTACAGCGGAAGAGGATCGCTGCAGCCGCTCAGCCGTTGTGGCGGCCGAACCGAGGTGGTACCACGAAGGCTCCTTCGTCCTTTGGATGAAGGGGCTTTTTCCTTGTCGAGCCGAAGATGACGGGACAGCCCTCACCCCGTGGACCGGCCAGAGGGCAGGTCCACGCCTCTCCCAGGGGGAGAGGGAGGCGAGTATCGGAGGTAACAGTTGACCGAGCCGAACATTGCAGAGATGCCCAAGAGCTACGACCCGAAGCTGTACGAGGAGAGCTGGTACCGCTTCTGGGAGGGCCGTGGCTACTTCAAGCCCGAGATCAATCCGAAGGGCAAGCCCTTCACCATCATCATGCCGCCGCCCAACATCACCGGCGAGCTGCACGTGGGCCACGCCCTCACCGCCTCCATCGAGGACATCTTCATCCGGTGGCACCGAATGATGGGCGACGCGGCCCTCTGGCTGCCGGGAGAGGATAGCGCTGCCATCGCGGCCCAGAACGTGGTGGAGCGGGAGCTGGCCAAGGAGGGGCTCAGCCGCCACGACCTGGGGCGGAAGCGCTTCCTGGAGCGGATGTGGGAGTGGGCCGACAAGTACCGCCACATCATCGCCGATCAGCACAAGCGGCTGGCGGCCTCCTGCGACTGGAGTCGCGAGCGGTTCACCATGGATCCAGGACCCTCCAGGGCCGTCCGGACCGCCTTCGTGCGGCTGTACGAGCGGGGTCTCATCTACAGGGGCAACCGGATCATCAACTGGTGCCCCCGCTGCTCCACCGCCCTTTCGGACCTGGAGGTGGTGCACAGCGAGGAGCAGGGCGACCTCACCTACGTCAAGTACCCGCTGGTCCCCGAGAAGCAGGGGGCCGAGCCGGAGTACCTGGTGGTGGCGACCACCCGGCCCGAGACGATCCTGGGCGACACCGCCATCGCCGTCAACCCGGATGATCCCCGCTACAAGAAGATGGTGGGGCGGCAGGCGGTGGTGCCGGAGATCGGGCGTGTCATCCCCATCGTGGCCGACGAGGTGGTGGACCAGGCGTTCGGCTCCGGCGCCGTGAAGGTGACCCCGGGCCACGACCCGACGGACTTCGAGATCGGGCTGCGTCACGAGCTGCCGATCGTGCTGGTGATCGGCACCGACGACCGGATGACCGACGCCGCGGGCAAGTTCGCCGGCATGCCGAAGCTGGAGGCGCGGAAGGCACTGGTGGCGGATCTGAAGGCGGAGGGGTTGATCCTGAAGGTGGAGCCGCTGCGCCACGCCGTGGGCCATTGCCAGCGATGCGGGACCGTGGCCGAGCCCCTGGTGATGGAGCAGTGGTTCGTGAGGATCAAGCCGCTGGCGGACCCGGCCATCGAGGCCGTGCGGGACGGCCGCACCCGGATCATCCCCGAGCGGTTCAGCAAGGTGTACTACAACTGGATGGAGAACATCCGCGACTGGTGCATCTCGCGGCAGCTGTGGTGGGGCCACCGGATACCGGTGTACTACTGCGACGCCTGCAGCGAGGTGATCGCCTCGGTGGAGGAGCCGCAGCAGTGCGAGCGGTGCGGCGGCCCGCTGCGGCAGGATCCCGACGTGCTGGACACCTGGTTCTCCTCCGGCCTGTGGCCCATCTCCACCCTGGGGTGGCCCGAGGAGACCGACGATCTACGGAAGTTCTACCCGACCTCGGTCATGGAGACGGGGTACGACATCCTGTTCTTCTGGGTCGCCAGGATGATGATGCAGTGCATGGGGATGACGGGGGAGATCCCCTTCCGGGACGTCTACCTCCACGGCCTCGTGCGGATCGGCGGCGAGAAGATGAGCAAGTCCAAGGGGAACGTGGTCAACCCCCTGGACGTGATCGACCAGTACGGCGCCGATGCCCTGCGCTTCGCCCTGGTGACCGGAACCACGCCGGGCAACGACTCGCAGATGTCCCTCGCCAAGATCGAGGCGAGCCGCAACTTCGCCAACAAGCTGTGGAACGCGGCCCGCTTCGTGGTGAGCAACCTGCCCGGAGGGTGGGAATCGGGCGACCTCAGCGCGCCGCTTCCTCTGCCCGCGGGTCCCCACGCGACCGACGCCGATCGCTGGATCGTCAGCCGGCTGAACGGGGTGGCAAGCGACACCCAGCGGCTGCTGGAGGCCTTCCAGCTGGGCGAGGCGGCCAGGGCCCTCCACGAGTTCATATGGAGCGAGTACTGCGACTGGTACATCGAGATCGCCAAGGTGCAGCTGCGGGAAGCGCAGCGAGACGGGGAGACGGGGCGACGGGGCGGCGGGGGGACGGACTCCCCTCTCCCTCTGGGAGAGGGTCAGGGTGAGGGCTCGAGCACCCAGAACCCAGAACCTAGAACCCAGAGCGACGACCCAGCACTCAGCACTCAGCACTCAGCACAGGGCGGGCGAGACGCCCGCGCTCCCGGCACCCAGGACTCAGCACACGTTACGCGCCAGACCCTGGCCGCGGTGCTGGAGCGTTCCCTCCGGCTGCTGCACCCCTTCGCCCCCTTCGTGACCGAGGAGGTGTGGCAGAGCCTGATGGGCAGGCCGGCCGAGAAGCCCCAGCAGGGCGTGCCCGCCTCCCTCATGATCAGCCCCGGGCCTCCCGCCGGGGAGCGGGATCTGGAGACCGAGGGCCGGATGGAGCGGGTGATGGAGATCGTTCGCGGCATCCGGAACACCCGAGCCGAGAACGGAGTGGATCCGGCGAAGTTCGTGCCGGTGCTGCTGCTGGCACATGACTGGGCCGATCTGATGAGGTCCCAGGCGCCGGTGCTGACCGCCCTGGCGAGGGTTCAGCCCCTGGAGATCCGGGAGGGCGGCAGGCGGCCGAAGCGGGCCCTCACCCTGATCGCCGGCGGCGTCGAGGTGTACCTGCCGCTGGAGGGGCTGTTTGACGTGGAGCAGGAGATCTCCCGCCTCTCCAAGGAGATCGCCTCGACCGAGAGCGACGTCCGGCGGGGCGAGGCGCTGCTGACGAGGCCGGGCTTCCTGGAGAAGGCGCCGGCAGGGGTGGTGGCCAAGGAGCGGGAGAAGCTGGAGTCCCACCGTGACCGGCTGACCCGCCTCATGGAGCGGCTTGAGATGCTGAAGAGGTAGACCTAACCCCCCATCCCCCTTCCCCACCGGGGAAGGGGGCTTACTCCGGGGGCCGGGCTCTCTTACGGGCGGGTTACCAGTCGCTTGGCGGCCGTGAAGGTGTTGCGGAGCAGCACGGCGTTGGTGGTGGGGCCGGTGCCGCCGGGGACCGGGGTGATGGCGCTCGCCACCTCCTTCGCCGCCTCGAAATCCACGTCCCCCACCACCTTGCCCTCCACCACGTTGATCCCGAAGTCCACCACCACGGCGCCGGGCTTCACCATGTCGGCGGTGATCATCTGAGGCTGGCCGATGGCGGCCACCAGGACGTCGGCGCGGCGGGTCACCTCCCCCAGATTCCTGGTGCGGGAGTGGCACACGGTGACGGTGGCGTGTTCCTGGAGCAGCAGGAAGAACATCGGCTTGCCCACGATGTTGCTGCGGCCGACGATCGCCGCCTCTTTCCCCTTCAGCTCGATGCCCGACCTCTTCAGTATCTCCAGCCCGCCCATGGGGGTGGCCGGGACGAAGGTGGGCCGCCCAAGGGCCAGCATGCCGGCGTTGTAGGGGTGGATGCCGTCCACGTCCTTGGCCGGCGACAGGACGGAGGTCACCATCTCCTGGTTGAGGTGGGGAGGCAGCGGCATCTGGACGATGATCCCGTGGATCCGCTCGTCCTGGTCCAGCCCCACCAGCGCTCCTTTGAAGTCCGCCTCCGAGATCTGGACCGGCAGCTGGTGCAGCGTGCTCAGCATCTCCGCCCCCGGCGCCGGCCTGCCGATCCGCTTGACGTAGGCCGTGGCGGCGGGATCCTCGCCCACCTGGACGATGGCGATCTGGGGGGTGATGCCGTACTCCTTCTTGAAGCCGGCGAGCTCCTCGGCCAGCTCCGCCCTGATCCGGTCCGCCACCGGTTGCCCCAGCAGCAGCTCTGCAGCCATCGCTTCCTCCTTACAGTCGGGCCATGCCCTTCTCGATAGCCTTGACGACTCTGTCCTGCAGCTCCGGCAGCAGCGCCTGCGCCTGCTCGTTCAGCTGCCGCACGGCTTCCTGGTCCTTCACCGAGCGCAGGTTGATGTCGATGTTGATCACCGCGCCCCGCAGGGCACCCTCGGCCAGATAGGCGGCCATGGCCACGTCGCCGATGGCCTGGACGTTGGTCATCCGCGCCGCGGGATCGGCCAGCTCCACGAGGCGGGCGCACTTTCGGGCTATCTCCAGGGGTACCCGGCTGGCCTCCAGGGTGGCTTCCTGGATGCGGGCCGATCGGGTCTGCCTCTCCTCCTCGGTCCCCTTGGGCAGCCGATAGCCCTCCATGATCTGATTGAAAGCCTGGGCGTCGGCGTCCACCAGCTGCAGCAGCTGGCCCCGCAGCTCCTCGCTCTCGGCCAGCAGCTTCTTCACCTCCTCCTGGACGCCCGCGTACTTCTCCTTTCCCACGGTCAGGTTGCAGACCATGCTGAGCAATCCGGCCGAGAGGGCACCCGCCAGTGCGGCGATACCTCCACCGCCGGGGGTGGGGGAGGGGGAGGCCAGTAGATCCAGGAATCGATCGATGGGAGGAAAGCCGACAT
>JAMCTB010000108.1:0-2165 GCA_023380955.1 Chloroflexota bacterium
GCAGGCGGCTTTGTTACCGGTGACGGCTACCGCCGCGGGGCTCGAGCCCAGGAGCGGGATGCCGGCGGCCTCCACCGTGGCGTTGAGCCCGGCGAGGACACCGTCCGTTTCCGGAGCAATGATGAGTGCCGCGTCGCTTTGGGTGAGCAAGGAGGTGAAGACCTCCTCGTGCCGGCCGGGCGCGACCCGCACTACCTCGTCCGCGGGCAGGACCAGGTCTCTCAGACGAAGGTCGAGGGTGGTGAGGGTGTGAACCGCTCCCCAGGCGCGGAAGTCGGCCAGCACGGCCCGCACCATGGCTGCCCCCTCACCGGCGAGGCCATGGGGCAGTTCCCCTTCGGGCCATCCCCCGCCGGTGATGAACTCGTGAACGAAGACCGATGGAGGTGAAGCCATGCGCCTGATCCCAGTAATGGATTTGCTAGACGGCGTGGTGGTCCACGCCGTCAAAGGCGAGCGGGAGAGCTACCAGCCCATCCGCAGTGTGCTCACCGACATGTCTGAGCCCCAGGCGGTCGCCAGAGCCTTCCGTGACAGACTTGGGCTGACCGAGCTATACGTAGCCGACCTGAACGCCATTGGAGGCCGTGACCACCATCGTGCGGTGATCGCCGACCTCGCCGATCGCGAGGGAATGAGACTCCTCGTGGATGCCGGCACCCTGGATGCTGAGAGCGCCCTGCAGGTCTTGGCCACCGGAGCTGCCAAAGTTATCATTGGGGCAGAGACCCTGACAACGTGGGACGCGCTGCTCGCCATTCGCGCCGCGATCCCGGCCGATCGACTCGTTTTCAGCCTGGACATGCGAGCCGGCCAGATACTGTCGCGCTGCCCCGAACTGGCCGCCCAGAGTCCGATGGAAGCCCTGGCCAGCCTGCGCCGAGCGGGCTGGCACGAGGTGATCCTGCTTGACCTGGTGCGTGTCGGGACAGGAGCGGGCGTAGACCTGGCGCTGATCGCCGAGGCTCGCCGGAGGTTTCCGGAATTGGCGCTCGTCGCCGGTGGGGGCATTCGAGATGCTGGCGAGCTCGGCGATCTGAAGGCCGCGGGCGTAGACGAAGTCCTTCTGGCTACCGCGCTGCACAGGGGAGTTATCGGTCCTCCAGAGATCGAAGCCCTGAGTCGTGCATGACTCGAACCCGGCCCTCAACTCTCCAACCACTCCTGTAAGGATGTGTGTCTGATCAGGTGCTGGCCCTCCAGGATCTCATGCCGGATCTCGTCCATGGTGCCGTACCGCTCGGCGAAGGCGTTGTGTTTGTGAATGCTCTCGAAGTTGGTCTGCCTTGCCAGAACGAAGGTCGTATCGGGCACGTCGGGATATATATCTACCACGTTCTGTAGCATCTCCCGTACTACGTCCTCGACGAATCTGGGGTTCTGGTGGGCCTTGTTCACGACAAAGAGTTCGTCCGGCCTTTTCAGGATATCGTAGGTCTCAGAGCTCATCGAGGTCTCTATAATACCCACCAGATCCTCGGCTTTCACCTCCTGGTCCGAGCCGATCATCAGGGTGCCTCGTCCGCGCTGGTTGTGTGAGGCGACAGGGATGGCGTTAAGCACCCGATCCGCATCCTCGTTGGAGAACCCCTCCTCCAGCAGCCGTTCCCTGGAATAGTCCCTCACCATGTCCTGAGCGCAGGGACAGACCGTCATTCCGTCGGCCTCGGCACCCACTACGTGTTTGCAGCGCTCCCGTGTGCTGACGGCGATGCCGACCAGGGTGTAAAGCTCCTGCATCTTCTTGCCCGACAGCGGAGCGATTTTCTCCATGGGGTAGACGGCCTGGACGTGCACTTCGGAGCGAATCGCCTCCTGACTTTCGATTATCTGGCGAGCGATGCGCTCCGCGAGGCTTTCGACGCTGGGCAACCTTTCGAGGGTGATCTCCTCGGCGACCTCCTCCAGCACCTCACCAAATCGGGACATATGAACTCCGGTCTGCCTCGGATCCAGGTCGGCGAAGAGGTCCATCTCGGCGTAGAAAAGATTCTCCACGTCGCCTCGGGCAATGCGGATGATCCGTCGCAGACCGGTGACGCCCGCGCGGCTAAGGCTAGCGTGGATGGCAGGTTCGGCCTGCTGTGCGTCCCTCCCCAGGCGCACGCGCAGCCGGCCAGCTGTCGGGCTCACACCCTCCCGGTCCACCCGCTGGAGCATCTCCG
>JAMCTB010000108.1:2175-3868 GCA_023380955.1 Chloroflexota bacterium
AGGATGGGGTATGGTCAGCTCGGGCGACTCCAGGACCACGTCGTCATAGAACAGGATGTCTATGTCGATCGGGCGTGGAGCGTTGCGGAAATTGGCCTGCCGTCCCATCTGCTTTTCTATCTGCTTGAGGAAGCGGAGGAGTTCACTGGGGGAGGAGTCGGTCGTGATCAGGCAGGCCATATTGAGGAAGTCGGGCTGTTGTGCGTAACCGACCGGCTTGGTCTCGTAGCACGACGAGACCTTTTCTATGGAAGCCGTGGCCCGGATGCGCTGCAAAGCTTGCAGCAGATTGCCCTGGCGATCGCCCAGATTTGCCCCTAAAGCGAGATAGACGCGATGGAACTCGTCCATGGTGTCCTTCTCCAGAAGGAGTCGCAAGTAAACGAATGAGGATCACCCCTTCAGGCAGTATACACTACCAGGATTAAATATGAGCAACTCTGAGATGCGAATATTATGACAGACGAAAATCCGCACAACGGCTGCGTGCCCGCGGCAAACCGTTCGCGCATTGGCGGTTTAGCCCAATTACGCTGTATCAAGTAGACGATAGGGCTTGTATGTCTCGCCATCCTGTGCTAGATTGCGTTATACGAAGCACTCGAGCCCGACACAGATGGCGTCCCACCGCTAGTAGGTAGCGAGCCAGCTCCAAGGCGCTTGTTAGCTTCGTGCGGTGGCCACCTGGAGGCCCAATTGGGTAGGACAGGTGGCCTATGTGCTTTTCCGAGGAGCGGCACTGTGAGCTGTGTGTGAGGGAGTTGCTCAAGTACGCCGGCCCGCTCCTCGGCAGGTGAGGTGCCGAAGATGGACACGACGCCCTTCCACTTCACGCTGAGTAGCGAGCCCTGGGACCTCCACCACCGCTCCCGCAGGGACGTCCTGCGCCACAACCAGCGGGTCCGCCAGGCCATGAAAGCCAACCTGGCGGAGATCATCAGCCACGAGGACATCGTCAGCTCCGACGGGGGCAAGCTGGTCAAGGTCCCCATCCGGGGCATCGAGCTCCCCCGCTTCCGCTTCGATCCCTACCAGAGCCACCACGTGGGCCAGGGGGACGAGGCCTCCAGGGACCAGGCCTCCTCCCGCACGCTTCCCGGTACCGAGATCGGTCGAGCCAGGGCCTCATCGGGCAAGGAGGCGGGTCACGAGCCGGGCTTCGACTACTACGAGGCCGAGATCACCGTTGACGACCTGATCGACCTCGCCTTCGAGGACCTGAACCTGCCCAACCTGGAGGAGAAGGGCAAGGAGGAGCTGGCCGTCACCTCCGTCCGCTACGACACCATCCGCAGGGTCGGTCCCCAGGCCAACCTGGACGCTCGCAGGACCCTGATAGAAGCGTACAAGCGCAACGCCCGGCTGGGCAGTCCCAACTGGGATATCGACCCCACCCAGGACCCCCGCTACAGGAGTTGGGAGGAGACCACCGAGCCGAGGCGCAACGCCGTGGTCTTTGCCATGCGGGACGTCTCGGGCTCCATCGGGGAATTCGAGGCTTATCTCTGCCGCACCTTCTACACCTGGATGGTGCGCTTCCTGAGGAGGCGCTACGCGGGGGTGCAGGTGGTCTTCATCACCTGCCACACCGAGGCCAAGGAGGTGGACGAGGAGACCTTCTTCCATCAGGGGGGCACAGGGGGCACCCGAATGAGCTCGGCCTACTCCCTGGCCCTGGAGATCATAGCCCAGC
>JAMCTB010000109.1 GCA_023380955.1 Chloroflexota bacterium
GTGTCGACGATGTTCGCCTTCCAGCACTATGGGGTCGTGCCCGACGCGGTGGCCATGGCCAAGGGGATCGCCAACGGCTACCCTTTGGGGGCCTTCACCACCCGAGCGGAGATCGCCGACTCCTTCGAGCCGGGGGACCACCTCTCCACCTTCGGAGGGAACCCGGTTTCCTGCGCGGCGTCTCTGGCGAACATCGCCTTCTTCCAAGCCGAGGGGCTGCCGGATCAATCGGCTCGTAAGGGAGCCATGGCGATGGAGCGGTTCCGGGCCCTGCAGGAGAAGCACCGCCTCATCGGGGATGTGCGGGGCCGGGGGCTGATGATCGGGATCGAGCTGGTCAAGGACGAACGGAAGACCCCTGCGGCTGCGGAGACGGGCAAGGTGAAGGGCTACTGCCGGGATCGTGGGCTGCTCCTGGGCAGTGGAGGCGTCTTCGGTAACGTGATCCGGTTCCAGCCGCCGCTGGTGATCACCGAGGAAGAGATCGACAGGGCCATCAGCACCATCGACGCCGCACTGTCGGCGGTGGGATGAGGATATCGACGACGCGCTAGCGTAGAGGGTGCGGCCACCGTGCCGGTGAGAAAGGAGTCGCTCGTGGCAGAGGTCAAGAGACTCAAGTACTGCGTCGACGGAGAATGGGCCGAGTCCAAGACCACCAGGTGGATGCCGGTAACGGACTCCTCCACGGGCCAGGTGATAGCGGAGGCTCCTGCCTGCACTGCCGAGGAGGTAGCTGGTGCGGTGGAAGCCGCCGCTGCCGCCTTCCCCGCTTGGGCCGAAAAGCCGATAGCAGTCAGGACCCAGGTGATGTTCCGCTTCAAGAGCCTGATCGAGATGCACCTGGAGGAGCTGACCGGGATCACGTCTCAGGAGGTGGGGAAGAACCTGGACGAGGCGAGGGGGGAGTACATCAAGATCATCGAGGCCTGCGAGATAGCCGCGGCTGCCCCTATGCTGATGCAAGGTCACTCGATGATGAACGTGTCTTCGGGTCACGACACCGTTGCCTACAGGGAGCCCTTGGGGGTCTTCGCCGGCATCGCCCCCTTCAACTTCCCCGCGATGATCCCCTTCGGCTGGATGATCCCCCTTGCCATCACGACCGGCAACAGCTACGTTCTGAAAGCCGCCTCCATGGTGCCGCTCTCGGCCATCCGTCTCCTCGAGCTCCTGCACGAGGCAGGACTCCCAAAGGGGGTGGTGAACCTCGTCACCTGCGGGAGAGCCGAGGCGGAGATACTCCTGACCCATCCCGAGGTGAAGGGAGTCACCTTCGTAGGCTCTACCGAAACAGGTAGGCACGTCTACTCGGTGGCGGCTGCCCGCGGCAAGAGGGTGCAGGCCCAGACGGAGGCGAAGAACCACGGTATTGTCCTGAGGGATGCGGCACTGGAGAGGGCAGCTAGGGGGATCATCAACTCCGCCTTCGGCTGTGCTGGCATGAGGTGCATGGCGCTACCCGTGGTGTGCGTGGAGAGCGCCGTGGCAGACCGGTTCGTCGAGCTCCTGGTGCGCTTCGCCAGGGAGAAGGTGATCGGCTGTGCGTATGACCCGAGGACCGAGCTGGGTCCCGTCGTGAGCGCCGAGCACAAGCAGTTCGTCACCGGCTGGATAGCCAAGGGTGTCCAGGAAGGGGCCGAGCTGATCCTGGATGGTCGGGACGTAGTGGTACCTGGGTATGAGGGAGGCTTCTTCGTCGGGCCCACCATCTTCGATAGGGTTACCGAGGAGATGAGTTGCGGGAGGGAAGAGGTCTTCGGTCCTGTGGCCTTCATCAAGCGGATAAGCGACTTCGAGGAAGGCATCACCATAGCCAATTCGAGCCGGTTTGCCAACGGGAGCTGCATATTCACCGAGAGCGGGTACCACGCGAGGGAGTTCGCTCGCAGGACCCACGCCGGGATGGTTGGGATCAATGTAGGCATCCCTGTGCCGGTGTCCTTCTTCCCCTTCAGCGGTCATAAGCAGAGCTTCTTCGGGGATAAGCACGTCCTCGGCACGGATGGGATAGACTTCTACACCGAGACCAAGTGCGTGACGAGCCATTGGTTCAGCGAGGCAGAGAAGAAGGTTACAAAGGTATCCACCTGGGAGGGCACCACGACCAGGAGTTGATGCTCGAAAGGGGCCTCTGTTCTGGTTGAGGCCCCTTTCCGCCGTACTGCCACTCAGGGGGTGGAGGGATGCTGCACACCAACGGGGAGCGGTTGAAGGCGAGTCTACTGGAAATGGGAAGGGTCGGAGGGACTCCCGCCGGGGGTGTGACCCGACCGAGCCTAACCGACACGGACAGGCAAGGACGAGATCTTCTCGCCTCCTGGGCGCGCTCGTCGGGGCTGGCCGTCCGAGTGGACGATCTAGGCAATCAGTATCTCCGCCTCGAAGGGGCTGACCCCGCCACGAACCCCGTGCTTATCGGGTCCCACCTGGATACGGTCCCCCTCGGCGGGAAGTTCGACGGCGCTCTCGGTGTGCTGGTCGGGCTGGAGGTGGTGCGCACGCTGCTGGACGCCGGGATACGACCCCGCCGCCCCATCGAGGTCGTGAACTTCAGCAACGAAGAGGGCGCTCGCTTCGAGCCGGCCATGATGTCCTCGGGCGTGCTGGCCGGCTGCTTCACGCCCGAGTATTTCTACTCTCGTCAGGATCGCGAGGGAAAGAGCCTCGGAGCGGAGTTGGAGCGGATAGGCTACAAAGGCTCCTCGGCTAGCCGCCCCCGGTCGATCCACGCCTACATCGAGCCCCACATCGAGCAGGGGCCGGTCCTCGAGGCGGAAGGGCTGGCCTTGGCACTGGTCGAGGGGATTCTCGGAATAGTGTGGATGAATGTCACCCTAACGGGCCAGCCCGAGCACGCCGGGAGCAGCCCGATGCGCCGGCGCAGAGACCCACTGGTAGCAGCTGGACGCATCGTCGCCGGGGTCCGCGACGTGGCCCTCGAGTATCCCGATCCAGTCGTTTCCACCGTGGGCCGGCTGCAACCCTTTCCCGGGGTGATAAACCAGATCTCCGGTCGCGTGGTGATGAGCGTCGAGATGAGGCACCCAACGGAGCCGGGACTAAGCGAGATCGCGGAACGAATGGAGCGACTGATCAGGCGAATCGCCGCCGAAGAGCGAGTCGACGCTGAGATCGAGGTCTTCTGGAGAATCGCTCCAACGGTGTTCGACCAGCGGATCGTTGCCGCTCTGGAAGAGAGCCTTCGGTCGCTGGGCCTGCCCTACCGGCGGATGACCTCTGGCCCGGGCCACGACGCGAAATACATCAGCGAGATCGCCCCTGCGGGGATGCTGTTTGTGCGTACGGTCGGCGGTAGAAGCCACTGCGAGACCGAAGGCATCGAGTGGGAAGATGCGCATGCCGCCGCCGATGTTGTTCTCAACGCTGTTCTCAGGCTAAGCGAGGTTGACTGGACGTGACCCTGGCAAAGTGCCTGTTTGTTGTCGATAGAGGCACGCGCGAACAGACTCCGCGCTCGTGTCCGTCTGGCTACTTTGGCGCTGCGTGAGGCGCCGCTTTCACCGCCATGTGGGAAGGCCATTGGGCATACAGGTTGGCCCGGCGGCGACGATCCCGGTATGTAAGGCCCGCGCCCGTCCTCCGGTTTTCGTACAGCTTGTCGATGTCCACCTCTCCCCGGACCACCATCTCCTGGTTCGGCTCCGCCTGGGCGACGATGCCGTCAGGGCTCCACAGGGTGTCACATGGGCTCAGGATTGAGCTCCTCGCCCACCCATCGGGGAGCGGTCCTCCAGGGTGACCGCCGGTGCAGCAGTGCACGTAGTAGATCTGGTTTTCGACGCACCTGGCCTGCGCGCAGTGGCGGACCCGCCAGAAGCCCTGCTCGGACATGGTAAAGGATGGGCAGAGAATGATTTCGACCCCCTGCTGAGTGAGGCTGGCTGAGCACTCCGGAATCTCCGTCTCATAGCAGATGTTGATCCCGACCCTGGCAAACGGCAAGTCGATGGCCTCCATCGTGTCGCCCTCCGCCGTCGACCAGACAGCCTCCTCGGGAAAGATGTGGGTCTTGGCGTGAATGTGCATCTCACCCTTCGGTCCGAAGAGGTGGCCTGTGTTCAGGTAGCGGCCGCCCTCCTTCGCCAGGTGAGAGCCCGCCAAGATCCACTGCCGGCGCTTCTTCGCCTCGCCCTCGAACAGTTCGCGGTAACTTCCAGTGTACTGGTCGAGTCGAGTAAGCTCAGTCAGTGGCGTGTTCCGCCAATCGGAGAAGGTGGTGAAGAGTCCGATGGTGAACAACTCCGGAAACAGGACGATGTCGGCGCCCTGAGCTTTGTCCAGCAGCATCCTCACATGTTCCGCAAACTCATCGAAACTCGCCACCGGCCTGACGAGGAACTGGCAGGCAGCAATCGAAACGTTCCGTGGCATGGTCGCATACCTCCAGCATTGGTGTGGCCGCCTGGAGCCGAAACTTTGGTCGCCCTTCCATCGCTTCTTAGGCGGCAACCGTGTTATCCCATCACACGATGTCTCTCCACAACACGGGGGTCTATCTGCAGGCCCCAGCCGGGCCGTGTTGGTGGGAGGAGATAGCCTGCTTCCTGGACCTTGGTTTCCTTCGGCTCGAGGAACAGCTGGTCCAGGAAACGCTGCAATGGATGATCCTGCGAGTAGTACTCCACGAAGATCGCGTTGGGAACTGCTGCCGCCAGCTGGACGTGCAACTCCTGCACGGCGTGGGGCGCGCAGGGGATACCAAAGGCTTCGGCCATGTGGGCGATCTTCATCCACTCGGTGACCCCGCCGCACCTGGCAGCATCCAGCTGGATCACCCCGACGACCTTCCGCTGGATAAGCTCCTTGAAATCGTATCGGGTGTAGTCGCTCTCCCCGGCAGCGATGGGGATGCTGCTGGCAGCCGCCACCGCTTGATAGCCCTCCAGGTTGTCTGGCGCTACCGGCTCCTCGACCCAGTGCAGGTCGAAGGGCTCCAACTTCTTCACCATGTGGACCGCTGCGAGGGTGTCCCATGCACCGTTGGCGTCAACCATCAGCTTCACGTCATCACCAACAGCCTCGCGCACGGCCCGCACCCTGTCGACGTTCTCGGTGATGGACCCTTTGCCAACCTTGATCTTGATGCCGGTGAAACCCTCCCGAACGTGCCGGACAGCTTCTTCAACCAGGCCGTCGAGTCCCTTCCCCTCGCTGTAGAAGCCACAGGTCACGTAGGCCGGCACCTTCTCCCGATACCCGCCCAGGATCTGCCATAAGGGGCGCCCCTGCACCTTCCCGATGGCATCCCAGATCGCCAGATCAACCCCGCTGATCGCCCGGACCGCGGCCCCCCTCCGACCGAATCTCAAGGTGCCTCGGTACAACCTGTCCCAGATCCACTCGGTGCGGAACAGCTCCTCACCCACCACCAGGGGTCTCAACCCCTCCCGGATGATCAGGTCGATGCTGCGCATCTCGCTGCCGAAGGCGATCTCCAGACCGGTCAGGAACCCGAGGCCATTCACCCCTTCGTCGGTGTCCACCTCGACCAATAGGACGTCGCGGCCCGCGACCGTGTGGACGCCATCCTGAACAACCACATCGTTCTTCTGGTTCAGCAGGGTGGTTCTGACGTCCACAATCTTCATGCGGCTACCTCATCTTCCTGTGGCAAGTTCATGCTGATGAGCAGGGATGGCAAGGAAATGACAGGGTCAGTTCTCTTCATCGAGGATCCCGGCGGTCCAGAGAAGCTGCCCTGCCGGCACAATCCCTAGACGGCCACCAGGCTGGGCTCAGGGCACCCCACGAGGTTCGTCTCCGTCTCCGAATCGAACAGTGCCACCGACTCCCTGGAGTAGACCAGGGTCACCCGGTCTCCCATCTTCAGCCCAATGCTGGCATCTAGCCGTGCCACGAAGCTCTTACCGCCGGTATTCACGTAGGCCAGCTGCTCGCTCCCCAGCATCTCCACCACCTCGACAGTGGAGGGCAGCTCGCCACACTCACCGTTGGATCCCTGGGCACCCACTGCCATGTGCTCCGGGCGGATCCCCATCACTACACGCTTGTTGTGGTACGGCGCCAGGGCCCGGCCTTTCTCCCCGGAGAGCAGCAGGCCAAACCCCTTGCCCTTGAGCTCCGCCTGATCGCTGGCGACAGTGACCTCGGCATCGAAGAAGTTCATGGCCGGGGAGCCGATGAAGCCGGCGACAAAGATGTTGGCCGGGTGGTCGTATAGATTCTGGGGAGTATCCAGCTGCTGCAGCACCCCCAGCTTCATCACGGCGATCCGGCTACCCATGGTCATAGCTTCCACCTGGTCGTGGGTCACGTAGATCACCGTGGTCTGAAGGCGCTGGTGCAGCTTGATCAGCTCCGCCCTCGTTTGCACCCTCAGCTTGGCGTCCAGGTTGGATAGCGGCTCGTCCATCAAGAACACCTTGGGCTCACGGACGATGGCCCGCCCGAGGGCTACCCGCTGACGCTGACCTCCGGATAGCTGCTTTGGCTTGCGACCCAACAGCTCCTGGAGTCCGAGAATGCTGGCTGCCTCCCTGACACGCCGGTCGATCTCCTCCTTCGGCAGCTTTCTCATCTTCAGGCCAAAAGACAGGTTGTCGTAGACGTTCATGTGGGGGTAGAGAGCGTAGCTCTGAAACACCATGGCGATGTCGCGATCCTTGGGAGAGACGTCGTTCACCAGCCTGTCGCCGATGTAGATGTCGCCGCTGGTCAGTTCCTCCAGGCCGGCGATCATGCGAAGGGCAGTGGACTTGCCGCAACCTGAGGGCCCGACCAGCACCAGGAACTCCTTGTCCCGGATGGTGATGGACAGGTCGTTAACCGCCACCACGCTGCCAAACTTTTTAGTAACGTGATCCAGCACTACCTTCGCCACTCGTCTCCTCCCATACTGCGAATACTGTGTAGGTGATGACCTCAATACGGCGGGACTTTCACCCGCGCTACTTCCTCCAGCGCATCGACCAGGGATCGCCTGGTTATCCGGAAAGAGTCAACCTCCGGCCGGCCCCCTGTCTGGCTGCACGAGATGAACCGGCGCATCTCCTGGATGGCAGCTCGCTGGCACACCGCCTCAAGGTCCGCTCCGGTTAGCCCTTCCGACCGACTCGCCAACTCCTCTGCGTCGACGTCAGGCTCCAGCGGCAGCTTCCGGAGTTGAACCTGGAGGATCTCGATCCTCGCCCTCTGGTCGGGGGGCCGGAAGTCCAGCACAAAATCGAAGCGACCCGGCCGCAGCAGAGCAGGGTCCACCAGGTCGATCCGATTGGTGGCGCCCAGGACGGCCACCTCGTCAAGGGTGCTCAGATTGTCCAACTCGCTCAGAAGCTGCCCCACCAACCGCTCCGTCGCCCCGCTTTCACTTGCCCGCCGCAGGGGAGCCAGGGTGTCCAGTCCGTCGAAGAAGAGCAGACAGGGCGAGGCCTGCTTGGCCTTCTTGAAGACCTGCCGCAAGCTCTTCTCGGACTCGCCAACCCACTTGGACAGCAGTCCGGCCCCATCCACCGTGATGAAATTCAGCCCGCTTTCGGTGGCCAGGGCCTTGGCCATCAGGGTCTTTCCGGTCCCCGACGGGCCGCTCAAGAGGACACCACGCACCCTTCGAATGCCGGCTTTGGAGAACAGCTCGGAGTGGCGAGTGGGCCACTCGACACAGGCCAGCAGGAAGTCGCGCAGCTCGGCCAGTCCTCCCACGTCCTCCCAGTGAACGTTCGGCTTCTCCACAAAGAACTCTCGGGTAGCCGTCGGCTCGATGCCCTTCAGGGCCTCGAGGAAATGCCTCATGCAGACCGATGCCTTGTCGGCGAGCGCGACAGCGTTGAGGGCCTCGAAATCGGCCTGAGCCAGGACATCTCGCAGGGCCAGCATGCCAGCCTCTTTGCACAGCACCTCGATGTCGGCACCCACGAAGCCATGTGTGATCTCGGCCAGCTTCTCCAGTTCCACGTCAGCGGCCACGGGCATGCCTCGGGAGTGGATCTGAAGGATCTTGAGACGCCCGGTGCGGCTGGGGACGTTGATGGCAATCTCTCGATCGAAGCGACCGGGCCGGCGCAAGGCGGGGTCCAACACCTCGGGGAGGTTGGTCGCCCCTATCACCACGACCTCCCCTCTGGATACCAGCCCGTCCATGGAGGCTAGCAGTTGGGCAACCACTCTCTTCTCCACGTCGCCCACCACGTCGGCCCGCTTCGGGGCGATGGCATCCAGCTCGTCCAGGAAGATGATGCTCGGCGCCCGCTTCTGAGCCTCATCGAACACCTCCCGCAGCTTCGCCTCGCTCTCGCCATAGAACTTGTGAATGATCTCCGGACCGCTCAGGTGAATGAAGTGGGCCTCCACCTCACTGGCCACCGCCCTGGCTATGAGGGTCTTGCCGGTACCGGGAGGACCGTAGAGAAGCACCCCCTTGGGAGGCTCGATCCGGAGCCTGGAGAAAAGGTCGGGGTACTTCATAGGGAGCTCGATCATCTCCCTCACCCGCTGAAGCTCACCCTCCAGCCCTCCGATGTCCTCGTACTTGATCTTGAAGGGGCGCTCTCGCCCGGTCTCCGGGGATTTCAGCCGAAGGTCCGTGTAGGGGCCGATCACCACAGGCCCCTCCGGCGCGGTGGAGGCCACCTTGAAGAAGTGGCCTCGCCGGCCGTAGAGAGCCGCCTTCACCCGGTCTCCTGCCACAACCGGCAGACCGGCCAGCAGCTCTCGGAGCCGGCTCAGATCCTGAGGCCCGTAGCTGGCAGTCTCGGTCGGAGCAAGGAGCACCGTCTCGGCTGCCCTGGCAGCTACCCTCCTGACGGTAACCCTCTCATCGAGCCCAGCCTGGGCATTCTCGCGCAGGGTACCGTCCATCAGGATCAGGTGGGCGCTCGAAGCGGCAAGGGGTGGACAGGGTTCAACCCTCGCCACAGTGCCCCTCTTGCCCTGTACCATCACCATGTCGCTGGGGAGCGCACCGATACGGGCGATGTCGGCGACATCGATCCGCACCGTGCCCGTGTCCACATCCTCCAGCAGCGCCTCGGCAACACGGAGGGACGACTTCGGCAGGGCAGCCGCGGATTCCTCCACCGCGGGATCAGTGAGATTCACTTCGTCTTCAACAGAGGATTCGACCATCGGAATGTCTCTCCAGCCCCCTTTTGCTCACCAGCGCCGGTGCGGCCGGCCGCTCATCGCGCCCTGCTCCCAAGGTCCACGCCCTGGGCGGCCAGTCTCTCCTGGAGCGCCATCACTTCCAGTTCTCGGGGTTCCACAGACCCCTTCACCGACAATGCGGCCGCCGTACCGGCGGCCTGTCCGGTGACCATACAGCAGTACATGCCTCGAGTCCACATGTCCGCTTGATGGAGCTGGGATATGGTGCGACCGCCTACCAGCAAGCCCTCCACACCGTTCGGCACCAGGCAGCGGTAGGGGATCTCGAACCAGTTGAGCGGGGTGACGGCGGTGCGGTAAACGGCATTGACGGGAGAGCCTTCCCCACCATCCGGGCTGTGCCAGTCCCGGCCGGCCGCGTGGAAGCGCCAGATCTTGGCCACGGTGTCCTCGTAGCTCCTCTGCGCCAGGATGTCCTCCTCGCTGAGGACGAAGGAGCCTCGGACTCGACGGGTCTCCCTCACGCCGATGCTGCTGGAGGCGTCCAGGACGTACGCCCTCTCACACCCCGGCAGATTCCCCCGAATGAAGCTCTCCAGCTGCCTCATCTGATCCCGGGCCTCGATCTCCGCGCGGGTTAGATCCCAGCCGTTGGTGCCATCCACTCCATAGACCCGAGTGCTGTTGACGAAGACGGTTCCCCGCCGGACGTTGACCCCCTCGAAGCGGATGTAATGGCAGTCCTCGTCCAGTTCGCCCCGCTCCCGCGCCGCGGCTACCAGGTCGAAGAAGCCGGAGATCCTGACCACACCCTTCTCGATGTCCAGCAGCTGAAAGCTGGGGTCGGCCGTGAACTGCTCCGGATGGTCACGGGCGTACTCCACCAGCCGCGGGATGTCCACGCCCCCCATCCGAAAGAGGATAGTCATCGGCCGCATCTTCCCGTCGGCTTCCCGTCCCTTCACCACCTCGGCACCGGCCCGGGCCGCCAGGTCCGCGTCGCCGGTGGCATCCACCACCACGTCGGCCAGGTAGGCCGTACGACCCGACTTGTTCTCCACGACGACGCCCCGAACCTTCCACGCCTCCACCAAGGGCTCCGTGACCCAACTGTAGAGGAGCAGACTCGCCCCGGCCTCCCACAGGAAGGCTAGAGCAACCTCTTTGAACTTCTCGGGGTCGAAGGGGATCGTCGGACCCTCCCAGGCTCCGCCCTCCTTCAGGAGGCACACCACCATCTCCCTGGCGAAGCCGCTCAGGCGGTCAACCGGGCAGTTGAAAGTGGTCATCATGGCCGCGGTTGCCGTCCCACCCAGGAAACCGTTGCGTTCGATCAGCAGGGTGCGAGCTCCTTGCCGTGCGGCCGCCACGGCAGCTCCCAGGCCTGCCGGTCCCCCGCCGGCCACCACCACGTCGAACTTGCCGGCCACGGGGATCTCGCGGGCCTCCTGCCGAACATACTCTTGCTCGATCCTGTATTTCCCGAACATAGAAGATCACTCCCTCGAATAGCTGCCGATTCCCCGGGTGGGGTTCAGCGGCCGATCGCCCCTGGTCTTGCCACCGGCGGCACCGGCAGGGGCATTCCCAGATCCACCCCCTGCCCGGCCAGAGTCTCCTGGAGGTGGCTTACCTCCAGTTGGCGGGGTGCAACCTTCTGTCTCGTCGCCAGCGCCGCGGCCGTACCTGCCGCCTGTCCTGTGACGGTGCAGGCGGGCATCATCCTCAGAGAGCCGGCGGCCAGGTGCTCGGCGGACACGGATCGGCCAGCCACCAGCAGGTTGTCCACCCGCTTCGGGAGCAGGGCACGATAAGGGATCTGGTAGGCGGCGATGCCGGTGGGATAGCTCTTGAGCCAGGACAGCTTCTCGTCGGAGGCCCCGCCGTGGAAGTCGATAGGGGCGGCGGCCCTACCGATGGCGTCCCGGAAGTGGGCGGCGCCCATCACATCCTGCTGGGTCATGGTGTACTCGCCCACGATCCGCCGGGTCTCCCGCACCCCGATGAGGGGGGCCGTGTCCAGCAGGTAGCAGCTGGAGCAGCCCGGCATGTCTCGCTTCATCCACCTCACGATGGCCACGGCCTGCTTCCACAGGAGCAGCTGCGCGGCCGTGAGCTGCTTGGCATCGGTAGCATCCATGCCGGTAACCCTGGTGGCGTTGATCGCCAGCTGCCCCCGCCGGATGTCCGCGCCGGAAGTGAAGAAGAAGAACTGGTGGTGGGTAACGCCCGGCGGGAACTCACCGGCTTCGACCGCTCGCTTCAAGGGCGGGAACTGGGTGAGGGAGTTCCGAATGTACGGTTGGTCGGGGATCGCCGTCGCCTCAATGGACATCTCGAACTCGTCCGGGTGTTCGACCATGTAGCGTTGGAATTCGGAGGTATCCACGCCCCCGACCCTAAACATCATGGTCACCGGCTGAAGATCCTGAACCGGCGATATCTCGAAGGGAGCGCCGGCGACGGCAGCGAGATCAGCGTCGCCGGAACAGTCCACTGCCACTCCTGCTTCGACCAACTGGAGACCCGACTTGTTGTGGATGACCACTCCTTCCAGACGATCATCGGAGAGCACGGCATCCACCAAGGAGGTGCGGAGAAGCAGCGTGACGCCGGCCTCCTCCACCATCTCCAGGGCCACGTACTTGAACAGCTCCGGGTCGAAGAGGGTCCGGCTGTAGAGTGCGCCGCTCCAGTCCTGGACGTGCCCGATGGATCCCCCCTCGGCCATGATCCGCTCGATGATCTCCTGACCCAGCCCCTTCACCACCTGCTCGCCCCGATAGTCGTGGAAGGTGAGCCAGTTGTGGCAGAGGCCCAGGGCACCAACGCCTCCCAGCGCCCCTTCCCTTTCGATAAGAAGGGTGTTGGCGCCGTTTCTGGCGGAGGCGACCGCCGCGAAGACGCCCGCGGTGCCTCCGCCCACAACCACGACGTCGAACCTGCCGAATGACTTCATAGCCATCGAACTCCGTATTAACTGAGGTCACGCCCGGCCGTTGGCCGGGCGATTACCGCTACACCGATCCCGAGTCTCAGCCCTTCAGCTCTGCCGCCCACTTGCTCGACAGGTCGTCCAGCGCCGCCTTGATCGGCGTCTGTTTGGCCACGATCGCCTGGCAAGCCCCAGCCAGCAGGTCGGCCAGTATGTTGTTCTTGGGGTGATATTGAAACTTTCGAGGATACTGTCTCATGTACTCCAGCTGCAGCTTCATATCGGCCCCTTCTGGAGTGTTGAACCATGGGTCCTTGAGAACGGACGCCCGGGATGGAAGCTCACCGGCGATCTTGGCGTTGATGGTCTGAGCTTCCGGGCTGAGCTGGCTCTCGATGAAGAGCCCCGCCGCCTCTCGCTCTTTGCAGTCCTTGCTCATGGCCATGAACTTGCCGGCCGTGAAAGCGGGCATGGGCTTTCCGGCTTCGATGCCCGGGTTCGGCGCGAGGGCCATGTTCTTGCCCGCGGCCGAGGCGCGGGCATTAGAGACCACGTTGGACCCCAACGTAGTCATGGCTGCCGTCCCCGCCTTGAAGGCGTCCAGCATGTTATCCCGAGTGATGGACAGGACGCCTTCAGGCATGGCCTTGTAGGTGTGGACCATATCGAAGATCCACTGAAAAGCCTTGATCCCCGCGTCGTTATTGAAGGCCACCTGCCCCTTGTCGTCCAACAGATCGGCCCCCACGGACCAGAGGGCAGGGATTAGCCACCCGGTAAGTTGGACCGCGTTGCCGTCCTTGCTGAGCCCCAGGAGGTAACCTGATACCCGCCCCTCGCTGAGCGCCTTACCTGTCTGCGCCAACTCGCTCCAGCTCTTCGGCAGGGTCAGCTTCTTCTCCTCCAGCATGTCCTTGCGGTAGAAGAGCAGATCGTACAGGATGGAGTTCCAGTAGAAGCCGTAGTTGGCGCCGCCGTATACGGTGTTCTCCCTGGGCATGAGGAAGTCCTCTTTCTCCTCCTTGGTCCAGCTCTTTCCCACGTAGTCGTCCAGGGGCAACAGGGTATGGGCAGGAACCTGGAGGGGCAGGCCGAAGGTAGACAACTGGGCCACATCGGGCCCCTTACCCGCGGCGGCGGCCTGGATGATCTGATCATCCATCTTCTGCCAGGGGACTGTCACCGCGTTGACTTCTACGTTCGGGTACTTCTTGCGGAAGAGGTCCACCATCGCCACCTCGGCCTTGGAACGGGCGTTGGTCGTGTCCTTGTGGTCGAGCGGTGTCCAGTAGGTGATGACAGCCTTCTTTGCCGCGGCCGGAGCCCCGGCTGGATTGGCCGTGGGAACAGCCACGCTGCCGCCGGAGTTGGCCGCGGCGGGTCCGGAGGAGCCAGGAGCCGAACAGCCCGCCAGGGCAGCCATGCCACCCAGGGCGAGACCGAGCCGAAGAAAGCCACGGCGGGTGACGGTACGTAGAGTGGACTTCGGGTTCTCGTTCATCCCACATTCTCTCCTCGATGTAGTCTTTGTGGTCTTTCCTCTAGCCCTTACTGGCACCGGAGGTCAGGCCTTGAATGAAACGACGCTGCAGTATGATGAAGAGGATCAATACCGGTATGAGCGCTACGGTCACCGCGGCCATCAGCTTGCCCCATTCCACCCCAAAAGCGCTGACGTAGTAGTAGAGGCCAATTGGTATCAGCCGCATGTCGTCTGAGGAGGTCATGGTCAGCGCGATGATGAACTCGTTCCACACGTAGACGAAGACAATCACCGCGGCGGCGGCCAGCCCAGGCTGGGTGAGAGGAGCAATAATCCGGTAGAACGCCTGCAGGGGCCCACAACCGTCGATCAGGGCGGCCTCATCCAGCTCCTTCGGTATGCTCTCGAAGAAGCCCCGCATCAGCCACAGCACCGTAGGTATCTGCCAGGCGCTGTAGATGATGATCAGGACCCAGTAGGTGTCGTTGAGCCCCATCTTCGCGGCGATCATGTACAGGGGCACCAACACTGCGATACCAGGAATCATCACTGTGGCCAGGATGATGAACAGCAGCACATTCTTGAAGGGGAAGTTGAAGCGGGCCGCGGAGTAGCCACCGTGAGAAGCTACCACCAGAGTAACCACTATGGTAGCCAGAGCTACCACCAGACTGTTAAGGAAATACCGTGGCATGTTGGAGCCGTAGATCACCAACTGGAAATTGTCCAACACCACGGGGTTGGGGATCCACTTAGGCGGGTAGCTAACTATGCTCCCCTGATCCTTGAGCGAGGTGATTATCGACCACAGGATCGGGAAAACGGCGAAGAGGCTGGTGAGCACCAGCGTTCCATAGACCCCCACATTCTCGAGGAGAACCGCCGGTTGGTACCAAGGTTTTCGTTTCATTCTGTCTTTCCTCCGCCCTCTGCGTTAGGGATCTCTGGCTTTGGAGCTGTTGGAAGCGCTCCAAACCCGACAGGCGCTGCTCCGATCTACTCCTAGTAGTTGGACTCGTTCCGCAAGATCTTGACGTACAGGATGCTGAACACGATGTTGAAGATGAAGATATACACCGCCACGGCCGAGGCGAAGCCCATGTGGTAGAAGGAGAACGCTTCTCTATACACCCGCAGGCTCATCACATCGGTGGCTCCCACCGGTCCGCCGCCGGTGAGTATGAAGGGAAGGGTGACCATGTTGAAGTAGTGGAGGCTCAGCATGATGGTGGTGATCAGCGCCGTGCTGCGGATCATAGGAAGCGTGATTCGCCAGAACCGCTGCCAGGCGGTGGCGCCGTCCACTTTGGCTGCTTCGTGCAAGTCGTCGGGCACCGTCTGCAGCGCTGCCAGCAGCAACAGCATGGGATAGGGAAAGGATTGCCACACGTTGGCCAGAATCAGACTGGGCATGGCCGAGGTGGCCTGGCCCAGAAAGTCGAAGGGAGCGCCGAACCATTCCCGGATGAAGAAGTTGATGGGTCCAAACTGAGGGTTCATCAGCCAACCCCACAGTAGACCGGTCACCAACTGGCTCACAATCCAAGGAATGATGATGAGCGTTCGGAAAAGAACGCGGAACCGGACCTGACGGTTCAGCAGCAGCGCCAGCAGCAGGCCAAATGGCATAGCCACTATCATCGATCCAAAGGTGAAGACCAAGCTGTTGACTATATTGGTTCGCCCCAAAGGATCCTGTAGGAACTTTAAGTAGCTCTGAAAGGCGATGAACTTAGTCGTGTTCAGGTAAACGGTGTCGTGCAAGCTCACCACCAGAGCGTAAACAATGGGGTAGAAGGTCACCGCCAACACCATCAGGACCGAGGGCAACAGGAACAAGAGAGCCACCCGGTTGCGGCTCCACTCTTTCCACATCCGTCCTAAGCCACTTCTCGACTTCGTGCCGACTTGAATAGGCTTCTTGCCAGTAAACTCTGCCGTGCTCAAGACTCCACTCCTTTCTGTTGTGGTCAGCAAGCCGCCTCGGGCCGCTGATAAAGGAGATCGGCTGATCTCTTGTGCAGACGCGGTCCTTCGGGCCCTCGCTCCACCAGCAGGTTGACCAGCCATCGCGCGTCGTCGCGGGTCGGCCGGTCTTCCCGGAAGTGACTGCCGCGGCTTTCCTCACGGGACTGAGCGCTGCTTAGCACCAACTCCGCCACCTGCAACAGGTTTCGCGTCGCCAGCCCAGCGAGTGGGGCTTCCTGAGCATCCATCGGTGTTCGGGACAGCTCACTGCGCAGCTCTCGTAGCTTCACCAGCCCAGACGCCAACCCCTCTGAGGTACGGATCGGCCCTCCGGCGGCCAGCATCACGGCCCGCAGCTGCTCCCGAAGCTCGGGCGCCGCCGGCCAGCACCAGTCCTCCAGAGGGCAGGGCTCCGGCAACAGCCCTCCCGACAACTTCAACGAGTGCTCGCCCGCCGCTTGCCCCGCCCGCGGCGCGAATACGATCACCTCCGGAAAGGCATTGTGGGTCAGCCGGTTGGCGCCGTGGCAACCGCTCGCCGTCTCACCAACGGCGAAGAGGCCAGGAAGACTCGTCTCCCCCCTCTCGTCCACGTCGAATCCGCCCATAAAGAAGTGGACCTCTGGCGCCACCTCCAGCAGTTCCCGAGCAGAATCGATCTTCAACGCCACCAGGACATCCCAGAGCGAGGGGGACAGACGCGCGATCTCCTCGGAGGGCACCCCGCTCAGATCCAAGAAGACGCCGCCGTGAGGACTCCCCCGCCCACTTTGGATTTCCTGATGGAACAGGCGAATCATGTCCAGGCGGAAGCCCAGGTGACGAACCATCCCTGGTCCCAAGGGGCCCAACAGCTGCTGCTGGCCGTTGAACACCCTTGCCCGAGGGTGGGCGAGCAGTTCGTGATTCACACTAAGGCCCCGTGCCGACTCGGGATGAAGGAGGCCGGCAGGCGTGAACTGGACGAATTCCATATCCCTCAAGCGTGCCCCTGCTCGATATCCGGCGGTAAAGCCGTCGCCGGTCATGAAGGAAGGGTTGCTTGTCACCGGGTAGAGTTGGCCGAGGCCGCCCGTGGCCAACACCACAGCCCGGGCTCGTATATCGACCCGCCGGCCCTCCTCCGTCAGGCAAGCCGCCCCCACTGCCTGCCCCTCGGCCACCAGCACCTCCACCAGGGTGAGACCCCGATGCACCTCGACCCCGCTCTCCTTCACCCGCTCCCCCAGGGCCCGTCCCAACTGCGCCATCCGGCCTCCCGCCACCATGACCGAACGGGGATGGCTGTGGCCGGGCGCCTGCCGCTGGCGATACCCGTCGCCGTCGCGCTCGAACTCGACCCCCAGGGACTCCAGATAGTGAACGCGCTCTGGCGCCTCCTCCGCCATCACCCTCACCAGGCGCTGGTCGTTCAGAAACTCGCCCCCTCGCACCGTGTCACGAAAGTGCTCCTCGGGGCTATCGCTGGGATCCACGTGGCCGAAGGCGGCGGCAAAACCCCCGCCCGCCACCGCGGTGTTGCCGCGCGCGCCTCGTCCCGGACCGCCCTTCAACACCATGGCGGTCTGGGCTCCACTCCGCGCGGCCTCTAGCGCGGCAAGGGATCCACCGATGCCTCCTCCAACCACGAGGACATCTGTACTCCGCGTTTCCCTCTCTGCCATTCCGTTCCTTTCCCTTTCCCGGGGAAACCTCGGTGGGTCCCCTGCCGGCATCAGCATGTCCTCCATGACGGCCGTCGGCACACTGCGTAAAGATGGACCGCCGAGCCAGCCGCGGAGAGAAGCGGCCGCTTCTCTCCGCGGCTGGGAAACCAGCTTGGTCAAGGGGTTCTAGGCCTTGTTCTCCGCGTCCCACGCCTTGGCTAAGTCGTTCAGGGCATCCTTCACAGATTTCTGCTTCGCGACTATCGCCTGCACGGCATCGGCGACCATGTCGCTGAGCATGAGGTGCTTCTCGTGATAGGGCATGGTCTGCCCGTGCTGCTGGACGTACTCGACCATGAACTTCATGTCTGCAGCCTCGGGGGTGCTGAACCAGGGATCCTTCAGCACGGACTTCCGAGAGGGAATCTCCGCAGCAATCTTAGCGTTGATGACCTGCGCCTCAGGGCTAACCTCCTCCTCGATGAACAGGCCGGTTGCCTCCTTCTCCTTGCAGTCCTTGCCCATAATCAGCCACTTGCCCGAAGACTGGGCAGGCGACGGCTTGCCGGTGTTCGGCCCGGGGTCCAGGGTGAGTATCATGTTCTTACCGGCTGCACCACTCCTGGCGGAAGCGACGGTGTTGCTGCCGAGGGTGGTCATGGCCACCGTGCCCGCATTGAAGGAGTCCAGCATGTTGTCGCGCGTGATGGAGACCATCCCCGGGGGCATGATCTGGTAGGTGTACACCATGTCGTAGAGCCACTGGAAAGGCTTGGCACCCTTGTCGTTGTTGAAGGCAACGTGCCACTTATCGTCGAGCCAATCGGCCCCGGCGGCCCAGAGGGCCGGGATCAGCCAATTGGTGAGCTGCACGGCATCTCCGTCCTTGCTGGCCCCCATCAAGTACCCCGCCACGCGCCCCTCGGTCAGGGTCTTGCCGATCTTGGCTGTCTCGTCCCAGTCCTTGGGAACCTGTACGCTTTTTGCGTCCAGCAGCGCCTTGTTGGCGTAGAGCATGTTGCCGATCAGGGTATGCCAGTAGACACCCATCCACTTGCCGTCGATGGAGGCGTTTTTCTGAGGAAGCACCCAGTCGGCCTTCTGCTCCGGGGTCCAGGCCTTGCCCACGTAGTCACCGAGAGCCTGGATCGCACCCGCCTTGTAGAGAGTCGTTAGACCTCGATCCGAAACCATGGCCACATCCGGGCTCTTGCCGGCACCCGCGGACTGAATGACCTGCTCGACTATCTTCTGCCAGGGCACGGTCTGGACGTTCACCTCGATGTTCGGATACTTCTTGCGGAAGAGGTCCACCATCGCTATCTCGGCCTTGGACCGGGGGGTCTTGGTGTCCTTGTGGTCCAGAACCGTCCAGTAGGTGATCGACACCTTCTTGCTGATGTTGGGCGCGCTGCCGGCTGCCCCCGCAGCCGCTGGCGTGGCCCCCGCAGCGGGCTTCGCCGTCGGGGAGGGCGCAGCGCCTCCACTGCATCCGACGAGACCGGCTAAACCGGTCGCCCCGAGGGCAGTCACGGCGGCAGCCTGCAGGAAGCGCCTGCGGCTTATGCCAGAGCCCTTTCCCTGATCGGCCTGATCTGCAAGATTGTCGCGCCGTTCTTGTTCGTCAGCCACGTTGTTGTCCCCCAATCTTGAAGTATCTTCAATCAGCTACGCATTGCGTCCGCTGGTCGGTACCGGCACGGGCTGGGCGAGAGGCTCAAACAGAGGGACGCCCCTGTCTGCCAGCTTGCGTTGTACCTTGGCGACGTCGACCGACCTGGCCGTCACACCATCGGCAGCGGCCACAGCCGCCGCCGTCCCACCGGCCTCACCCATCTCGATGCAGCAGGGCATGCTGCGAGTCCACTTGTCCGCCTCGTGGGTCTGAGAGATACAGCGGCCGGCCACCAGCAGTCCCTCGACCGATCGAGGCACCAGGGAGCGGTAGGGCATGAAGAAGCTGTGCTCCTGGTGGAGGATCGTCCTGCCGTGGGGGTCCTGGGCAGAGCCCTCGCCGGCATCCGGGCTGTGCAGCTCCACCCCAGGCTGCACCACGTGGTTGTACATCTGGACCACGCGATCCTCGAAGACTCGATTGGCCACGATGTCGGCCTCGTCGAAAACGTACTCGCCGCGGATTCGTCGGGTCTCCCGCACCCCAAGATTAGCCGCGGTATCCACTACGAAGGCGTTCTGGCAACCAGGCACGTACTTGCGGATGAAATCGACCAGCAGGCGGATTTGCTTTCTGGCCTCGATGTCGGTCCTGGTCAGATCCCATCCGTTGGTGCCGTCCACCTGGTAGACCCGCGTATCGTTGATGAAGCAGATCCCCTTCTGGACGTCCACACCCTCGAAGCGCAGATAGTGGCAGTCCTTGTCCAGTTCTCCACTCTGGCGCCCCTGCTCCACAAGGTCAAAGAAGCCCGAGATCCTCAGGACGCCCCCCTCGAGATCGAGGACCTGGAAGTTGGGATCGCGGCTGAACTGGTCGGGATGGGCCTTGGCGAACTCCACAATGGGCCGGAAGTCGATGTTGCCCATGCGGAAGATGAGACTGATAGGCCGCATCTTGCCGTCGGTCTCGCGCCCCTTGACTACCGGCACGCCGGCTTGATAGGCCAGATCGGCGTCGCCGGTGCAATCGATGGTGGTCTTCGCCAGCAGCGCCCGTCGACCGGACTTGTTCTCCACGATGGCCCCGCGAACGACGCCATCCTGGACCACAGGGGCGACGGCCCAGCTGTATAGGAGGAGCTTCACCCCGGCGGCCTCCACCAACTCCAGGGCCACCTCCTTGAAGGCCTCGGGATCGAAATTGATGACCCTCCCGGCCACCCCACCCTTGCAGCGAACCAACTCGTCGACGATCTCGCGGGAGATGCCACTCAGATGTTCTCGATGGTGGAGGAAGATGGTCATCAGAGCGGCGGTGGCGACACCGCCCAGGAAGCCGTTGCGCTCGACCAGCAGGGCAGAGGCCCCCTCCCGTGCCGCGGCCAGCGCCGCACCCAGCCCGGCAGGCCCACCACCAACAACTAGAACGTCTACCTCGGCCGCTACGGGTAACTCCCGAGCAGGCTCCAAGATGGTTCTCGCCTGTGACTCGCTACTCATTACGCAGAATGACCCCCGTTACGTAAAGTATGTGGCCTTGTTGGGCTGGCGCCTTCCAGTCCCTAGCTCCTCGCCGTGCTCACCCTCACCGCGATGGGATCGGCGACCTCTGGCCCCTCCGCCCCCAGGTAAGCCCCCTGCTGGACCAGGGCGCGTCCAAGCCCCTCCACCACCAGCTGTCGGGGGGCGATCCGCTGCTCGGCCGCCAGGGCCGCCGCGACCCCCGCGGCTTGGCCGATGGCAGCCACCGTCGCCTGATTGCGGACCGAACCCAGGGCATCGTGGTCGCAAGAAACTGCTCGCCCCGCGATCACCAACCCGTCTATACTCTTGGGCACCAGGCAGCGGTAGGGAATGTCGTAGGAGTCGCCGTCCTTGATGAAGTGGAAGAAGTGCGCTCCCCCCTTGGGATCGTGGATGTCGATGGGATAGGCTCCCCGCGCTATGCCATCGCGGAACTTGCGCCCCTCCAGGACGTCGTCCTTCGTCAGGACGTACTCCCCCACGATGCGCCGCGACTCCCGGATCCCTACCTGGGGCGCCGTCGCGAGCAGGTAGCAGTTCTCGAAGCCGGGAACCCGCTCCTCCCTCAGCGCCTTTACGGCCTCCACCACCTTCTTCCGCTCCTCGATCTCTGCCCGAGTGAGATCTTCGTCCCTGGTCCCGTCGATCTTCGTGGTTCTGGTAAGGTTCAGCAGCGTCACCCCCTGCCGGTAACAAGAGCAGGACAGGATGATCGTCTGATCGGCATCCTTCTCGCCCCCGAAACGGGAGCTCACCCGGGCCTGAAAGCCCAGCATCGAGCTCTCGGTCTCCCCGAATCGAGGACCATGCTTGACCTTGTTGTGCCAGTTGCCCCACCCCTGGAGCTGTGAGTTGCCCGCCTTCAACGCCTCGAAGGCCCGATCTATGTCCGCGCCGCCCACCTTAAACAGTAGGGTGACGTTCTGGACCTCTCTCTCTTCGCCGCCGTAGTCGAACTCGGCCCCGGCCATGGCGGCCACATCCCCGTCGCCCGTAGCGTCCACGATCACCTTGCCCAGCAGATCCCGCTGGCCCGACTTGGTCAGGACGGTGACCCCCCGGACCCTATCGCCCTCCATCACCACCCCTGACAGGAAAGCGTGCAGCAGCAGCCGAACACCCGACTCCTCACACATCTTGATCAGTACGTACTTGATCAGTTCGTGGTCGTAGGGGGTGAAGCTGCACTCGATCCCCTCGGGGGCCCCGGGCCCCCAACTCATATGTCGGAGATGGCCGGACGAGCCACCCTCGGCGACCAGCCGTTGAATGATCTCGTCCGGGATCCCTCTCACCACCAGCTCCCCATGGCCGTCCATGAAGCCGTGGAAAGGATTGCCAAAGGTAGCCGTGCCGCCGAGAAAGCCGTAACGCTCCACGAGCAGGGTATCGGCCCCAGCCCGAGCTGCGGCGATGGCTGCCACGCAGCCCGAGGTCCCTCCCCCTACCACGATCACGTCTGCATTCTCTTGATGGTTACTGTTCAATCCCGTGCCCTCTTCCGTCTTTGTCGCGGAACGCGAACTGGAACCTGAGCCGCGGAGAGAAACCGGCCGCTAGGCCACCTCGGCGTTGTAGTCGTCCTGGGCTTTCTTGAGCGCTGCCTCGATCGGCGCGTTGTTCACTATTACCTGCTGGATAGCCACTGACAGTTTGTCGCACAGGCTGGCGAACTCCGGCGGGTAGGCTAACGCTTTGCCGCTCTCAGCAGCGCTCCTGAAATAGATGGCCATGTCGGCCGCCTCAGGCGTCTTGAACCATGGATCCGAACCCACGGACTTGCGGGACGGCACCTCCTCGGCCACCTTGGCGTTGAGCAGCTGCATCTCAGGGGTCATCATGTGGTCGATGAAGAGCCAGGCGGCTTCCTTCTCCTTGACGTCCTTGGACATGCCGATCTGCCATCCTCCCAGAGGGTTGGGACCTGGCTTACCGTCCTTGCCAGGCATGAATCCCACCCCCATGCTGTTGGGCGGAATGGACTTGGAGGTCTTCACCTGGGACAGCTTCTGAGTTTGATTGAACATCGTGGCGTAGGTTCCTGCCATGAAACCTTGCATGATGGTGTCGCTGGTCGCATTGACTATCCCCTGGGGCGCTGCCTTGGACGTTTGGACCATGTCCTTCCAGTACTTGAAGGTCTCCACCCAGGCAGGATGTTCCAGGGTGGCCTTCTTGCCCTGGAATATGTCTCCGCCGTAGCTCCAGACCTGCGGAAATAGGGCCTGGTAGAGGTTGCTCGCCTGGTTCTGTTGCGAAACCCCGACCACTGCTCCCCAGACAGGGTCTTTGGTGAGGGCCTTGGCAACAGTGGCGAATTCGTCCCAGGTGGTTGGGACCTTCATGCCAGTCTTCTCGAGGAGGTCTTTGCGCCAGCAGAAGATGGTCGTAGCTACACCGATGGAGAGGGTCATCTTCTGTCCATCGATCAAGGAGCCCTTCCAGTCACCGGCGAAATCGTCCCTGAGTTGCTGCGGCCACTTATCCGTCCATGGGTTGAGCGGGATGATGTTGCCGGCCTTGGCGTTCATCGCCACGGAGGTGATGTTAATGCGCGTGACATCCGGACCCTTGCCGGCACCCACGGCCTGCATCAACTGTGGATCGATCTGTTGCCAGGCCATCACTTCGGTGGCAACCTCGATTTCCGGATGCTTCTTCTTGAAGGCATCGATGATCTGACCCTGGGCCACCGATCGGGGTCCTGGATCCTTGGGGTCGAGGAAGGTCCAGTACCGTATCGTCACCTTCTTGGCAACCGCGGGCGCGGACGTGACCGCCGGAGCCGAACCGGCTGCCGGTGTTGAGTCAGGAGCCGCTTTGTCCGCCGGCGCAGCGGAACTGCAACTTGACAGGACCGAGAGCCCGGAGAAGGCCGCTGCGGCATCTATCCCCTTACGGAAGAAGTCGCGACGCGTGATTTTTCCGCTCTGGCTGCTCATTTGTCTCCTCCCACGAGATGACTATCCGGACTAATGGGCAAATAGCGTGAACCGCAGTGCTTACAGATACTCCGGACCTTCTTGCCCGCCGAACAACGCTCCCTGCTCCAGCAGGACGGTCTGCAGTGCTGCGATGTCCAATTGTCTAAGGCCAACTCCTTTCAGCGTCGCGAGTGCTGCGGCCGTCCCTGCGGCCTGCCCCATCGTCATGCAAGCCGTTACCTTGCGGAGTGACGATTGGGCAAGATGGTCTGCAGACAACGCCCGGCCAGCCACCAACAGGTTCTCGACACCCCGAGGCAGTAGACATCGGTAGGGAATGTCGTGGGACCCCGGCAGCAGCTCGAAGCTCCAACCACCCCCTGGCAGATGCCGATCGATCGGGATGCTGCTCTGCCCGACGGCGTCTTCGAAGCGACGACCTGCCCAAAGATCCTCCTCCGTGAGGGTGTAGTCTCCGACTATTCGCCGACTCTCTCGGGTGCCCAGAGGCGACTCCGCGATCACGAAACAGCGTTCGAAGCCGGGGACTTGCTCCCGCAGCCACTCCATGTTCTCGAGCGCCCTTGTCCGGCCCACCTCCTCTGCTCTAGTCAGATCCTCCACGTCGGTGGGATCCCCGTCGAAGCCGACGGATACATTGCTTACTCCCGGTCTGATGCCGATCATGATCTCGGCTCGGGGCCCCTTGGCCATCAAGGCGAGGTGGTCCTCTCGCAGCTGCAGCTCGTCCTTGCCTCCAAGCTGCACTACTGCCCAGATGGGTTTCTGGAACCCGGCTGGAACCTCTTCGGGATGGGTGGGAAAGATCACATAGTTGAACTGTTCCGGGTGTTCTAGCATGAAGGCCCGGGCTCGGTCGGTGTCTACACCTCCCAGAACCAGCTCTACGTTCATCCTGTAGAGTTGCTCTCTCGGGACATTCACGAAAGGCGCCCCTGCGGCCGCCGCTATGTCGGCGTCGGCACTCGCGTCGATCACCACATCAGCCAGGATCGCCTCTCGCCCCGACTTGCTCTGGATTACCACTCCCCGCAGGGCGTTCCCCTCCATCACAGCGTCCACGGCCCAGCTGTGCAGCAGCAGATGAACCCCCGCCTCCTGAACCATCTCCATGGCCACGGTCTTCACGACCTCGGGATCCACCTTGGGCCCAAAACGCTGGTAGGGAGCATCCAGATAGCCTCCCCTCAGCGATGAGACCACGGTGCGCTCGATGGGGCCTACCGCCCCCCCTCGGGCCTTCACCCGCTGCACAAACTCCCAGGGAATACCTCCGATGATCCGCTTGCCGCTGACACCCTGGAAACCCATTCCAAGAGTAGGAGTCCCGAGGAAGGAGGAGTGCTCCACGTTCATCTGGCCACCCAGATAACCGTAGCGCTCCACCAGAACTACCCGTGCCCCGTTCCGGGCAGCCGCAAGGCCGGACATCAGGCCCGCGGGACCTCCGCCAACCACCACCACGTCCGCCCGAGATCGAACGGGCGTTCTCCGAGGAGCTTCCTGAACGAATTCACCGGCGCCTTCCAGCACGCGCATAGCCTCGCCCTCCTCCCTTCCCTTCGCCGCCACTTCAGTGCCCCTTCACCTGGGGCACCGGCACGGCAATGGGCCGGACTGGCAGGCTGTCGCCCAGGTACGCCCCCTGTTCGAGAAGCGCCCCGCGAAGCCGATCCACGTTCACCTGCCGAGGGACGATCTCTTCCCTGGCCGCCAGGGTCGCCGCCACCCCCGCCGCCTGCCCCACGGCCGCGACCGTCGCCTGATTACGGACCGATCCGAGGGCATCGTGGTCGCAGGAGACAGACCGCCCGGAGATCAGCAGCCCCTCGATCCGCACGGGCACCAGACAGCGGTAGGGGATGTCGTAGGAATCGCCGTCCTTGATGAAGTGGAAGAAGTGGGGTCCACCCTTTGGATCGTGGATGTCGATGGGATATGCCCCCCTGGCGATCCCGTCGGGGAACTTTCGACCTTCCAGCACGTCATCCCTGGTCAGGGTGTATTCCCCCACGATGCGCCGCGACTCCCGGATCCCTACCTGGGGCGCCGTGGAGAGGAGATAGCAGTTCTCGAAGCCCGGCACCCTGTCTTCCCGCAGCGCCTTGACAGCCTCCACCACCTTCTTCCGCTCCTCGATCTCCGCCCGGGTGAGGTCCTCGTCGCTGGTGCCATCGATGTTGGTGGTGCGGGTCAGGTTCAGGATCGCCTCACCGCTCCGGAAGCCACAGACCGCCATGATGATGTTGCGATCCGCATCCTTCTCCCCCCCGAGCCGGGCGCTGACTCGAGCCTGGAAGCCCAGCACGGAGGTCCCCGTTTCCCCCATTCGGGGGCCGGTGATCACCTTGTTGTGCCAGCTGCCCCACCCCTGGAGCCGAGAGTCTCCGGCCTTCAGCGCCTCCAGCGCACGGTCCACGTCGATATTGCCGACCCTGAACAGCACGGTGACGTTCTGGACCTCTCCCTCTTCACCCCCGTAGTCGAACTCGGCCCCGGCCAGGGCAGCCACGTCCCCGTCGGCGGTAGCGTCCACGATCACCTTGCCCAGCAGTTCCCTCTGGCCCGACTTGGTCAGGACGGTGACCCCCCGGACCCTATCGCCCTCCATCACCACCCCTGACAGGAAGGCGTGCAGCAGCAGCCGAACACCC
>JAMCTB010000110.1 GCA_023380955.1 Chloroflexota bacterium
TTGAGTACCCCCTTGGGAAAGAGGGGGAGGATCTGCTCCCCCTCAGCTCGGGATCTCCCAGCTCCGGCCCGCTTACCGGCTGCCAGGAGGTGCGAACAGCCCATTCCAGTGGTGACCCACGATCAGCCCGGCGAAAAAGTTGGCCACGGAGAACGCGCCTACCTGGGCGTCGCCAGGAAGCTCGACGAAGGGGTGGGCCTGCGCGTGAGCGGTGGCGGCAGCCATAGCGTTGACGATATCGTCAGTCCCCGTGCCCTCCATGTGGTGGAGCCCCATGTACTCGGCCGCCACGAAGATGGCAGCGAGGAGGAAGAACATTACCCCCAAGCAGACCTTGGTGTAGCCGTCCAGCCAGACCTCTTCCTTCATGATGCCTTGCCTCCAAGGGCCAGCTTCTTCCCTCGCGCAAGCAGCGGTAGAAGGTCGGGGCGCCGTTCCGCCATCAGAGTTAAGGCCGCCGCCGTGAAAACCGCCTCAAGCACTGCCAAAGGGAACTGGGTTGGTCCGTAGCCAAGGAAAAAGATGAGCCACTGCTTCCAGAGAGCCATCTGCCCATGGAGTGGGATCGCCAACTCCATGGCGCTGGTTGCGTAGGTCATGAGGTCCCCCACCAGGCCCGCCAGCCCGCCCGCCAGCCAGATGGGAGCGCCCCCTCGCCGGAGACCCCACCACACTAGGTAGCCCGAGAACCCTCCAACTATCCCCATGGAGAAAGTGTTGGCCCCCAGTGTCGTGATGCCTCCGTGACCCAGGAATATGGCCTGGAAGAACAACACGATCGCGGAGATGAAGGCTGTGGCAAAGGGTCCCAGAACGATGGCCGCCAGGGGCGTGGCACATGGGTGGGAGCAGGAACCGGTAACGGGGACCGGCAGGTGCATGGCCGACACCACGAAGACTGCCGCACCCATCATCGCGAGGAGCGGCTTGTACGCGGGGTTCTGCTCCGCCTTCTTCTGAGCCTGCTTTATGCCTGGGATCACGAAGGCCAGGGCAGCCCCATCCCAGGCTACTGTTTGAACCAGGGGAAGTATGCCATCTTCGATATGCATTGAACGCGACCTCCATATCATGTTGAAGAACCGAGAAAGGTCGAGGCCGATACAATCGCTCGGCCCTGGGCGACGAACCGTACTATGTGATTTCCATGAGTCCACCTCCTATCAACGTAGGGGTGCATCGGATGCATCCCAGGATTGTGTGGTGGCGTCCTGCCAGTCGCCGGCAAAAGGAAACCCCCGCCTCGGAACGAGACAGGGGCCGCAGAGAGTGTCTGCTTTAACAAAGATCCCCTTGCCTACGGATAGACAAGGGGTGAATCCACTCTGTTCGGACCTGCCCCTCTCTCTCGGAGGTGCCAACATCCAGACAAAGGCAGGCGTCCTGGCTTATCGGCCACGAGTCCGCGGCCGCATCACAGTTGCGGGACAGCGCCGGATTCCCACCGGCTTCGCTATTAGCCCCTCGCGGGGGACCTTTGTCTCTGACTATTCGATTGTGATGCCATGTTAGCAGGTGAAGGCAGCCACGTCAAACATTTGGATGCACCGTACCGATGGCTCTTGCACTCCCGGCAGCTCTGCGCGAGGATGCCGGGGTTTTGCAACTAAGTTGCAATACACACCTCCATAAGCTGGGCAGGCCAGTGGTGCGCCGAAGCGATTTTTGCGCCACCGACTCGCAACTCGGTTGCAACTTGCCACGGCAGACGTGGCGGGCTCCGATCCCGCCGCCGAGATAAAGGCCCAACCCGCGTAGACCGATAACTCACGGATTCGGGGGTGCCAAAAGCCCCCTTGCCCTTGTGTCGCATTGTGATACAATAGGCCCATGATAGTGATACGCCGGCTCGTCTGGGACCCGTGGAATGTCGGGCATATCGCCCGCCACGAGGTTACCCCGGAGGAGGTGGAGGAGGTTTGCCACGGCGATCCGGTCGTTCAGGCCGGCAAACAGGGGCGCTCGCTCGTATTCGGGCCAACCGGGTCCGGCAGGATGCTGACGGTTGTCATGGACCCGGAGTCGGAAGAGAGGGGGGTCTACTATCCGGTGACCGCCAGGCCGGCCAGCCGGCGGGAGCGAGCGATCCACGCCGGAGAGCGAGGGGGTGATATCAAATGACGCAAATAGAACGGCAAAAGAAAAGCAGAATACCCGAGTTCACCAGCCGCGAGAAAGAAGCCGAGTGGTTTGACAGCCACGATATGGCCGATTACCAGGATGAGTTCAAGACCGTGCGCGCCCGCTTTGGCAGGAAACTGTCAGAGGGGCTCAATATCCGATTGGACAAAGAGACGCTAGACACGCTACGCTCGCGGGCAAGGGAGAAGGGGATCGGCCCGACAACCCTGGTGAGGATGTGGATCCTGGAGCATCTCTAAAGGGCTCGGGAGGAGAGAACGAACCCCCCGTGCCTCGTAAAGGCGACACGGCCGGCTGCGGCCGATCAGCACAGCCTATCGTGGGGCCGCTGACCAAAACCCCCGTCACACCCCCTCGAGTCTACACCTGGAAGGGGCTCCTGGCCGGCATGTATTAGCCCCTGGTTCCCGTGCGTGAGCATCTTCACGCAGGTGGGGCATGCTCCATGGCTCACGCCGATGGTGAGCGACAGCCAGGAGAAGACGTGGGGATAGACCGCCCAAGTAAACAGCGGGAGCCGGTGGGCAAGGCGGAACCGACCCGCGATCCGGACCGCGCCGCACCAGGAGCACTGCTTGAGAATGACCCACCTCCCCCTCACACACTGCCTATTCCCTTTATGGATCGTGCCGGCCATGGCCCTTACTCATTCCCAGGCTACGGTAGGTGATACAGCGATACCGGAGGTGCCACAATCCCCGATAGTCCG
>JAMCTB010000111.1 GCA_023380955.1 Chloroflexota bacterium
TCCTGTATATGGCGTCTTTGGTTGCCACGCGTCGAAACCCTATCATCGAAGCCTTCTATCACAGACTACTAGCGGCCCACAAACCCAAGAAGGTCGCCTTAGTGGCCTGTATGCGCAAGCTACTGACGATCCTGAACTCTATGGTCAGGAACGGCACCTACTGGAATCCTCACCACGCAACACCTGCTTGACATTCAAGACCGTTGCTCTCCGTGCACGGAGAGGTCTCCGAAGGCGACTCGCCTCTGGCGAGGGGAAGGCCGAAGGCCGGGGGTGAGGTTTGCCGCCGCGGGCAGAGCATTTCAAGTGCCGCAAGATTGCTGCTTCACGACAATGAAAAGACCCTATGGCAGTATGTGACTTGGATGTGCAGTTGGTAGAATATCCTGCGAGGAGAGGCAAATTGCCGCGTAAAGTAATTATAGGTAGATGCTGAGTACTTTCTGGGTCTATTCATGGAGCGGCTGATGGAGCTGATGTCCTGGTAGCCCTCGCGTCCCGATCTCGTCACGGCAGCCCCGCGGATGCAGTCTACTCCTGAAGAGGGGCTGGCTGTTTACGAGCTACCAACGCCTTTACCAGCGTTTCCCTTGCGAAGAGGGCGAAAAGGATGGAACTGCTCAGCATCACCGATGCGTCAAGGGTTAGCGCCCAACTGTAATCGGTTAACTCAGCGACCCAGCCCAGGAACACGGGACCGGCCACCATCGCCAGATCACTGAAAGTGCGGAACAGGCCCATCGTAAGGCCGCGGGCATTCGGCGGGGCGATATCGGCGACGTAGGCAGCCGGCGCGGGGCCGCCGATGCCGGTGGCGATGCCCTCGAGGCTGGCGGCGGGCATGAACACCGTCAGGTTGGGGCTGAACCCGATTATAATGTGAGCGACGCCGGCCAGGAGCGTGCCGGGCACGATGGCTGCCTTGCGGCCATAACGATCGGCCAGGAGCCCGGCCACGGGCACGGCCATCAAATTCAGCAGGGCCATTCCCGTGAAAGTCAGGCCTACTTGCGACTCACTCATCCCCAGGCGATTATATGCCAGGAGAGGAAGAATGGTCATCCGGCCGCCGGCCCGGCTCAGGAAAATGCCAAAGCTGATGAAACAGATGAGGATGAAGTTCAAGTTGCCCAGGATTTCCCTGAGGCTGCCTCCATTGCTGTACCGGGCACATGATGCCTGCGCCGTGCCGTTGGCCTTCCCGATGGCCTGCCCCTTCGCCTCCGCGGCGGCAATCACCCTTGGGGGCCGCGTATCTGGAATGCGCAATGCTGCCCATGCCAGAGACACTAGGTTGAAGAGCGCAGCCACAAAGAAGGGGGCGCGAAGGCCCATCAGCTCGGCCGCGAAGCCGCCGATGGCTGGTCCGATGCTGGTGCCGAGTAACAGGCTTCCCTGGAACATGCTCATCGAGCGAGCCCGGTTCTGAGCGGTGGTGATATCGGCAATGAAAACCATCGCCGCGGTTGTGAAGGTGCCTGAGCCGAGGCCGCTTATGAAGCGATAAGCCACTAGCTCGGGGAAGCTGTTGGCAATGCCTGACATGAACACCCCAAGGGTGGTCAGCAGCGTTCCCGCCACAATGAGGTTGCGCCGACCGAACCTCTCCGACATTTGCCCCGCTGGCAGATTGATGATCAGCCGAGCCAGGCCGAAAGCCGATACCACCATTCCCACCAGCGCGGCGCCCACGCCGAAATCGTGGGCGTAGAGGGGAAGTACCGGGGTGACGATGCCCATACTGGTCATCTGGGCTAGCTGGGCCGCACACAGCAGCAAGAGCAGCTCGTTCTGTCGCAGGGGATCGAAGACGCCGGTCAATCGCATCGCATCGCCTCCCGGCGCATCCTAGCGGGTGCCGGTATCCATGTCAACCGCGCCAGCCTATATCACGAATGATTTTTCATCGTCCAACTTGTTGACGTCATCCCGAGCGAGCGCGCAAGCTCGCTTGATCATCCCTTACGTGCTCGACTAGCCGGCATACCGGTGGTCAATCGGCGTCGGGCATCTCGCCGAGCTGGCCGGCCAGGAACGCCAGGTTAGCCATTCCACTGATCCGGAGGCGCGACAGTGAGAGCAGGTCTGCCTGCGTATGCCAGAGACCGTAGCGAGTGGTGACCGCCGCCTGGTAGCCGGCGGCTTGTACGAGGCCGGCCGCCCAGTCGCTGAAACCGCCGCCCGGATAGCTGAAGGCAACGATTTCCCTGCCGAGAATCGCTTCTATGTCTCGCTTGTTAGCGACAATCTCTTCGGCGGCCTGCGCCTCATCTATTGCCCGGACATCGATGTGATGAGTGGTGTGACCACCGAAGTCGATCCCATCAGCGGCCATCTCTTCTATTTGCTCAGTAGTGAGGTATCCCGGCCAATCCAAAAACCCTGTGATCAGAAACACCGTTGCCGTCTGACCATACTTCTTCAGGATGGGGTAGGCCTCGGTATAGAAATCGCGGTATCCATCGTCGAAGGTGAGTATGATAGGCTGCGAGGGCAAGGGCTGCTGGTCATCGAAGTATGCTACGAGTTGGGCGAAGGAAACCGTATGGTAGCCCCTCGCCGTCAAAAACTCGACCTGCGCCGCGAAGTCATCCGGCGTCACGGATAGGATGTAGCCTGCAAAATCGTCCGGGTCAGGGTTCACGCGGATGTAATGGTACATCAGGATGGGCACTTCTACCTGGGCTGGCAACTCGGTAGGAATAGGAGACGGAGTCGGCGTGAGCGTCGGCGTGGCGGTAGCAGTCGGCGTTCGGGTGGGTGTGCGGGTCACGCCAGGGTTAGGAGTGGGAGTGCGAGTGGGCATAGCGGCGAAAGATGACGATCCCAATGAGGACTCGCCGATCCAGGCGTCGCCCACCTCCCATGCTGCCGCCTCGTGGTACAGGCCCAAGCCGAAGAGGGAAACCAGGGCGATGGCCACGGCCACGGCCGCATACCCGCCAATCGCACTGAACACGCCTCTGGGCCGGGACATCAGACACGATTCCCCTAAATATCAGTAGTCGTTGCGACGGTAAACGCCGTAACCCCCGGCGTCGATCTGCAGGCGGAAGCGCTCGACAAAGTTAGGGTTGTCAATGAGCGTAGAGGCTAGGCGATCTGTGTGGGCCTTCTTGTTAATAACAACCCATTCTGCCTGAGAAGCCGGGTCTTCCAGCGCCGCCTTCCAGAGTGGCCCGCTGAACGTGCCGATGTACTCGCGCATATTGAGCCCCGTGGCGTGGATGAACACCGAGTTGGTGTCATCGATGAGAATGCCACCCCCATCGTACTGCTCCCTTATGTACTGCGCCGGTGTCACCGCGTACCCCTTTTCTGACGATCCTGCGAGACCATCGGTTAGGGTTATGATCGACTGGGGCCAGCCCGGCAGATATAGCCAGAGCTGGGCAGCCAGAACGAGGGCCAGGGCCGGCGCAATCATCCATTGTCGCAGCCGCAGCCGGCTGATCAAGAAGTCGACGAGATAGGCGAAGAAGATGGCGGCAGCAGGTAACAAAAGCAGTCCGTAGCGAACGTTCCAGTAGCCGGAAATTTCCGATTGCGGAACTACTACAACTGTCTGTCCCGTCCAGAGGGAGAGGACGTTGAAGGGATAGGCAGAGAGAAACACGTACGGAACTATCGAGTTCCAGATGACGCGCTTCGAGGTGAAGAAGTAGACAACGACCCCGATGACTCCCAGCACCACGAACAACGAACCCACGTTGTCCAGCACGGCCCAGGTGTAGGTCGTTATTGATAAGAAGAGGTTGTGCTGTGTGGGCAACGCGCTGACGCTAGAAAGCTGCTGCTGCTGGAATTGCGCCGACCACTCGCCGCGCTGAAACTCCAGGGGGTCCCCAAAGAACGTCCAGTTGTAGAATGCCCACAGGAACATCGCATATATGGGTATCACAGCAAAGGCAAGGGTCAGGCCCTCGGCGTGGCCACCCGCGCGCGAGCGCCGGTATGCGGTCAGCAACACCACCACCCCACAAACACCAGCGAAGAACCAGCCGTCGTAGCGGCTTCCTACGGCTACGGCGCTGAGCAGGCCCGCGATGATCAAATCGGTGTTGCTGTTCCTGCCGCTGCGGCTCCACTTTAACAAGAAGTAGGCCGAGGTGGTCATGCCCATCAGAAGAACGGGCTCTGTCATCGGCGTCGTTTGCATGTAGACCACGTTCGGGTTAGTGAGAAAGAACGATAGTCCGGCCCACGCGGCTATCTCATGTCGAGTGATCAGCCGAACTGACAGAAAGATAGCGGCAGCGGTGATAACGAAACATATCCAGCCAACGATGCTGCCCGCGAGGCCACTGGCCCACAAAGCGTCGATATACACGAAAGGCATCATCAGCAGATGAGGGACCGGGAGCCAGACTGTCCCAAGCTGCACAAGGCCGGGCGTGCGCGAGTCGAAAATCCGGCGGGCGATATTTATGTGAGCGAAACCGTCGGAGTAAGTTAGGATGAACTGATTCTGATATGACCAGTAGATGGCGGCGATGCCAATTAAGGCCGAAACGGTGACCGCGGCGATTAGCGACCAGTCGCGCTGGTCAGCACGCCTCCCCGCCACATCGGCATCGTCAAATGTGCCAGGCTCGGATATCGCCGATGATACACTCAAGTGCGTTCTGCTTGTGTCGAGTATTCGGCAGGTCGCTTGTGGTGGTCCGCCATCGTGTCCTGGCGCAAGCGGAGGCACGCCTCGATATGTAGACAGGGGAATTCGCACGGAATGAAACCGATATCGACGACTTTGACCATGATGCAGAGCAACCCCCCGTATGCCGCGTAAGTCGGCGTAATGATACACGATTATGCAGATTTGCGGAAGTGCTCGATTGTCGATGGGCACTTATTGGTATGACTATGCGGCTAGCTCACGGGTCGCCTCGGGCTCTCACCCAGCAATACGTTGTCGATGAGTCTCGTCTTACCGATACGGACGGCAAGGGATGCCAGCGCCCGCCCACGGATTTGGGTCAACTCATCCAGTGTATCTGCGTCCGCAATGCTCACGTAGTCGATGTTGGCCAGCGGCTCGCTGCTTATTACCTCCCCGATGGCGCGACGCAGCCGCTCGGCGTCGCGCTCGCCGCCGCCGAACTTCTGCTGTGCCAGGGAGAGGGCCCGAAACAGAATTGCAGCGGCCTGCCGCTCCTGGATATGCAGGTACTTGTTCCGGCTGCTCATCGCCAGCCCATCCGGTTCTCGCACGGTGGGACCAGGAACGACCTCCGTGTCGAAGGCCAGGTCTTGCACCATCTTGCGAATGACCCTCAACTGCTGGGCGTCCTTCTCTCCGAAGTAGGCTCGCGTTGGCCGCACGATATTGAATAGCTTTGCCACGACGGTGGCGACGCCCTTGAAGTGGCCGGGCCGAGAGGCTCCCTCCAGTCGCTGGGTAATGGCTCCCACATTAACGTAGGTGTCGAAGCCGGCTGGGTACATCTCCTCCACGGTCGGCATGAACACCAGGTCCGATCCCTCCTTCTCGAGCATAGCCAGGTCACGCTGATAGTCCCGCGGATAGCTCGCGAAGTCTTCCGATGGACCGAATTGCTTTGGGTTGACAAAGATGCTGACCACCACCACGTCGTTCTCGGCTCGGGCCATCTTCACGAGGGAGAGATGCCCCTGATGGAGCGCGCCCATCGTGGGCACGAGGCCAACGGAGCCGGCCATCTGTCGCCGGGCGGCCTGCATTCGTGAGATTGTCTCAATCACATTCACCGGATTGCTCCTCGAAAGGTCGTTCGTCCTACGATCTCTTTAGGCCTTCCAACAGTTGCTCATCCATGGCGAAGCTCTCCTTGTCGGTAGGGAAAGTCGCCGATTTGATCTCTGAGGCGTAATCGCGTGCCGCTCGCCGTATCTCGTCCCCCAGGGTGGCATACCGCTTGGCGTGGCGCGGCAGGAAATCGGTAAACAGGCCCAGAATGTCGCTGGTCACCTGCACCTGCCCGTCGCAGTGCACGCCGGCGCCGATACCTATCGTAGGAACACCCACCTTCTCGGTGATCAGCTTGGCGAGGGGCGACGGGACACACTCCAGCACGATGGCGTATGCGCCGGCTTGCTCCAGTGCCCTGGCATCCGCGAGCAGGCGGGCGGCGGCCCCGGCATCCCTACCCTGGACTCGGAAACCCCCGAGCTGGTTCACCGACTGCGGCGTTAGCCCGATATGCCCCATCACCGGAATGCCGCTCTCCACCGTCCGGCGCACCGTCTCCGCCATGAGTTCGCCGCCCTCCATCTTTACGGATTGGCAGCCTCCCTCCTGCAGCAGGCGAGCAGAGGAGCGCAGGGCGTCGGAGATGCTGGTATGGTATGTCATAAATGGGAGGTCACCGACGATGTGGGCCTTCGTGGTCCCGCGTACCACCGCCTTAATGTGGTGAATCATATCGTCGAGCGTGACGGGAATGGGAGAATCGTATCCCAGCACCACCATGCCGAGGCTGTCTCCCACCAGCAGGATGGGAATGCCCACCTCATCGAGCAGCTTTGCCGTGGCGTAGTCGTAGGCCGTGAGCATAGGAAACTTCTCGCCGCGACGCTTCATTTGCTTGAGTTCGGTTATGCTCGTACGCATTTTGTTTCTCCTTCCCTCATTTCGTCGTGAGATTCGTTGGGTGAATGCCCCAACAGGTCGATCAAGACAGCGGCTGCCTCCGGGCTTAGCTTCCCCTTGGCCAGAGCTATAGGGATGGTCTGCCGGCCCATCTCTTGATAAGCGCGCAGGGTCTCCGGCGCCCTGGCCGCCAGCGCGTCTATGTGCTTCTCAATTGTCCCGACGTCTCCTCGAGCGATGGGCCCGGTCAGGCAGTTGGGCAGGCCCACCTTTTCGATGTTGCTCACCGTGCCTCGCAGCAGGGGCATCAAGGCGCCCGTCGCCTGGTCCGGGGAGACGCCGAAGTCCTGCCAGAGGTCGGTGGCCAGCTTGACCAATGTGACGAAGTAATTGCACGCTAGAACGGCGCTGGCGTGATATAGGACCTTATCCCCAGGCCCAAGATGGATCCACTCCCCATCCAGCGCCCGGGCGATGCCCTCTAGCTCTGCCATCAGTCCTTCATCGAGTGTCTCCAGAGCGAAGGTGGAGCCCGGCAGGTTCTGGATGGCGTTCTCCACACTGGCGAAAGTCTGAAGCGGGTGGATAGCCCCGACGGAGGCCCCCTGCCGGCTAGCGGCGTCGAGGACGTCCAGCGACAACGATCCACTGCAGTGTAAGGCCGCTTGCCCTGGCCGCCAACGCAGGCTGGTGGCGACGCTTGCGATAGCATCGTCGGGCACCGTGAGAAAGACGAAGTCGGCGGCTGACGCGGCATCCTGGGGATTGGCGAAGACCCGGGCATCTGGCAGGCTCTGCCCAAGCCTTTGGGCAGAGGCCAGGCTGCGGCTGGCCAGGGCAACCACCGGGTAGTCTCGCCGATGCAGGCTGATCGCCAGCGCGCTACCCACCGTGCCAGCGCCGATGAAGCCTATGCTGCGCATGCTACACCCTCCTTTGACGTCCGGCGGAGTAAAACAAAAGCCCTCCCGAGCGGCACTCGAAAGGGCACGATGTCCTTCTTTACTGCCGTCTCGGTCCACTGATCCGAGCGACCACTTGTATTATTCGACCGGTCTGCTACCTGCCTCGTCGGTCAAGTGCAAGCTAATAGTAACCCAATGCTATCGCCAGGTCAATAGCACGAAGAATGGTTGTAGGGTCTTTTCATTGTCGTGAAGCAGCAATCTTACGGCACTTGAAATGCTCTGCCCGCGGCGGCAAACCTCACCCCCGGCCTTCGGCCTTCCCCTCGCCAGAGGCGAGC
>JAMCTB010000112.1 GCA_023380955.1 Chloroflexota bacterium
GCCCGCCTTGTTCACCAGGGAGCCGTTGGGCCGAAGGGTGTCGGCACCCACCACCGCTGCCCTCGCTTCGGAGGCGAAGAGTCCCACCTCGGCATCGGTGATCAGGGTGGTGGGGATGCCGCGGGAGGCGAGGGCGGCCGCGGTTCGGCGCCCCTCGCAGAGGGGCCGAGACTCGGCCACGATGACCTCCTCCAGCACGCCCCGCGACCAGCACTCCTCCAGGGCCTGCAGGACGGTGGAGGAGAAGCTGAGGGTGATGACCGCTCCGGCCACCACCTCGGCGGTGTGGTCGGCGATGACGGAGGTCGCCGTCCCCTGTTTGGCCACCCACCGGCGCGCGGCCTCCTCCGCGGCCGCGCGAGCGGCTCCCACGTTGCCCTCGCCACCGGCCTCCAGCCAAGCGGCTACCACGGCCCCCGTCGTGTTGAGGGGGGAGGCCATGCTGGGGCGGGCGTGGGCAAGCTTCCGGGTCGTGTCTCGGAACAGCTCTGGGAAGATGGTGCCGGGCAGGGCTGGATCGGCGGCCATCTCGGCCAGCAGCTGGACGGCCTCCCTCGCCAGCTGGGTTGCGCCCAGCTCCTCGTTCTCCCGGATCGCCTCGACTCGCTCAGCTATCTCGTTGACGTTCATCCCTTGGCAGCTTCGCCCCCTTGCGGTAGTATCGATTGGCACATGATAGTTCGACTGCAGGATAAGTACCTGAAGAACGTGCCGAAGCTGGAAGTCGAGATCCCAAAAGCGGTATCGAAGGGCGAGACCGCCTCGCAACCGGAAACCGTGCGGCGAGGTCAGCTGCTGCCGCCATACGCGGTGATCCTCCACAACGACGACGTGAACGAGATGGGTTACGTCACCATGGCGTTGTTGAGGAGCGTCCCGAAGCTCACCGAGAAGCAGGCGGCGGAGATCATGCTGACGGCCCACCATCGTGGCCAGGCTGTGGTGATCGTCTGCCCCCTGGAGCTGGCCGAGCTGTACCGCGAGCGGCTGGAGGGTTACGGTCTCACGGCGACCATCGAGAAGGCTTAGCTCAGGACAAAGCTCGACATAAAGTCACCCTTGACCCGTCCCACCCCTTGGGGTATATTCTCCAAGCTGTCCCCTGGACGGCCTTTCTGACTTCCCCAGCCGGTTGAAGTCTACGCCTATTTCAGTAGAGATCCTTCGCTCGCGGTCGGGGTGACACCCATCGGGACGTATTAGGTGATGGTGATCATGAGAGTACTGGTAAGCGATCCGGTTGCCGAGGATGGGGTGGCCTACCTCCGGCAGCAGGCCAAGGTAGATGTGAAGACCGGGATGAGGCCGGAGGAGCTGATCCGGATCATCCCTGAGTACGATGCCCTGGTGGTGCGCAGCGAGACCAAGGTGACCGCCGAGGTGATCGAGGCGGGAAGCAGGCTTCAGGTGATCGGTCGGGCCGGCGTCGGCATCGACAACATCGACGTTGCCGCCGCGACCCGCCGGGGCATCGTGGTGGTTAACGCCCCCACCGGCAACAACATCGCCGCCGCCGAGCATACCCTCGGCATGATGCTGGCCCTGGCGCGCCAGATCCCTCAGGCCTACGCCTCGCTCCGGGCGGGGGAGTGGAAACGATCCCGGTTCATGGGGGTCGAGCTGAGGGATAAGCTTCTGGGCGTGGTAGGGCTGGGCAAGATCGGGACGGAGGTGGCCCGTCGCGCCCAGGGGCTGGAGATGCGGGTCATCGGTTACGACCCCTACCTCTCGGTGGAGCATGCCAAGAAGCTGGGCGTGGAGGCGATGGGTCTGGACGACCTGCTGCAGCGGGCCGATTTCGTGACACTGCACGTGCCCCTCACGCCCCAGACCAAGGCGCTGATCGGCCCCGAGCAGCTGCGGCGCATGAAGCCCACCGCCCGGTTGGTCAACTGCGCTCGAGGAGGGATCGTGGACGAGGCGGCCCTGCTGGAGGCCCTGGACCAGGGAGTGATCGCCGGTGCCGCCTTGGACGTCTTCGCACAGGAGCCGCTGCCGGCCGACAGCCCGCTGCTGCGCCACGACAAGGTGGTGGTGACTCCCCACCTGGCCGGATCAACCCACGAGGCCCAGGTGGAGGTGGCCCTGGACGTTGCGGAGCAGATCGTGGCGGTGCTTCAGGGCCGATCGGCCCGCTACGCCGTCAACGCGCCGGTCATCCCGCCCGAGGCGATGTCGGTCCTGGGCCCCTACATGGAGTTGGCGGCCAAGCTGGGAAGCCTGGTGACCCAGCTCTCCGAGGGCCAGCTGCGCTCCATCGAGGTGACCTACGCGGGAGAGATAGCCGAGCTGGAAACGGCACCCCTCAAGGCGATGGTGATCAAGGGGCTGCTGCAGCCGATCCTGGCCGAGGAGATCAACCTGGTCAACGCACCGGTCATCGCCCGCAGTCGGGGTCTGGACGTGGCGGAGCGGAAGACCGCTCACGTCAACAACTACAGCAACCTGATCACCATTCAACTGGACACTGACCGCTCTTCCCACGTGGTGGCCGGGACGACGATGCTGGGAGAGCCCCACCTGGTGCGGGTAGATGAGTACTGGGTGGACGTGGTTCTGGCCGGCGGGGTGATGCTGTTCAGCTACCATCGAGACCGGCCGGGCATGATCGGCCACGTGGGAACGGTGCTGGGGAAGGCCAACGTCAACATCTCCTTCATGGCGGTGGGGCGGCTGGCTCCCAAGGGCGAGGCTTTGATGGTTATCGGCGTGGACGATCCGGTGGGATCCGACCTGGTGGAGCAGCTGCTGGCGGTGCCCGACATCCACGCTATTCGGACGGTGAAGATCTAGCGTAGGGGCGAATCTTGTATTCGCCCCAGGGCGATCACAAGGATCGCCCCCTACAGTCGCAGGGGTGTTTCCGTGGACAGACTCCGAGAGTTCTGGCGCTGGTTCGACCGGCTGAGCGACGTGAAGAAGGTGGCGACGGGAAGCGCCGTTGCGCTCTTCCTCTTCTCCTCGTGGCTTTACAGCCTCGGCTTTCTGGGGCTGGCCGCCTCGAGCCGCCACGCGGAGGCCGCTCGGATCGTCCCCACCCCCTCCGCGACGGAGGCGACCGCGACGGCGCCGACGGCAACCCCTCTGCCTCGGTCGCTCGGCGGACCGGCACCGACGGCGGGTCCGGAACCCACCTCCTCCATCTACCACGCCAGCCCGCCCCCTCCGACCTCCAGGCCGGCGATCGAGCCTGCGGTTCGCAACACGCCGGTGCCGGCCAGGACGCCGGCAGCGAGCCCGTCGGCGGCCGTCACGGGGACGGCCACGCGGCCGACTCCGAGGGCGGGGACCCCGGGCCCGGTCTTGACGGTGTCGCCCACTCCGATGCCCACGTTCTCGATGTGGGTAACCCCCGGCCTGCCCCCCACGGCAACGGCAGGGGCTCCAGGGGCCACGCCGACGGCGGTGCCCCAGCCCGCCAACCCCGTCTACGTGCCGCCAATGCCGCCCACCTGGACGCCGACCCGGCCCCCCGAGGTGGCCACGCCGACGCCGTCTCACTAGGAAAGGATCGTGACGATGGTGTCTGAACTGGAAGCAACCAGCGGAAATGGATCGAAGCCGGTCGTGACCCTGGAGATGGTTCGATCCTCCCAGGAGATTCGCTGCTATCTGGAGGGGGCGGACCAGCAGGCCATCCTGAAGGGCTATACCGAGCACGGGCTGAGGCACGCCAGCCTGGTGTCCACCGTCACCCAGGGGATACTGATGCAGCTGCAGGTAGCGCCGCGGCGGGCCGAGCTGGGTGCCATCGCCGGCTACCTGCACGACGTCGGGAACCTGGTGGGCCGGAGCGGGCACAACTCCACCGGCGGAGCGATCGCCATGGGGCTGCTCCAGAGGCTGGGGATGCCCCCGGAGGAGATCGTGGACGTCGTAACCGCCATCGCCAACCACGACGAGGGCGATGGGGAGCCGGTCAGCGACCTCAGCGCGGCCCTGATCCTGGCGGACAAGTCGGACGTGCATCGAAGCCGCGTTCGGAACCCCAACCCCGCCACCTTCGACAACCACGACCGGGTGAACTACGCCGCGCGCCGCAGCTACGTGCGGGTGGATGCCAAGGGACTGGCGATAACCTACGATCTATCCATCGAGACCGAGGTGCTGCCCGGCGGCGTGCTGGACTACTTCGAGATCTTCCTCCCCCGCATGCTGATGGCGCGGAAGGCCGCCCAGTTCCTGAAGTGCCAGTTCGAGCTGTGCATCAACAACACGAGGGTGTTCTAGCCCGCAGCCGAGGTGGTTCTTGCCCACGAGGGGTCGAGGCCTATGATCATCGACGGCTCGGTGGTCCAGAACCTGCAGGCTGCCAGGGCCGAAGCTAGATCCCCGGGAGGTGTATGTTGGCTCACATACCGATGGATGACGTCAACCTGCTCTGGGAGGAAACCCCACACCACAACTGGTCTGCCCTCCACGACACGCTGGAGCAGCAGAGAACCCTGGCCATGGGGATTGCCGATAGGTTGCTGGATGACCTCTTGTCCGTCACCGATCGCTGGGCACGGTCGGGCGAACCATACCCGGAGTCCCCGGAGGCGCTGTACGAGCTGCTGAACCAGGAGATCTCCGCGCGTGCCTAGAGGATCACCCCTATGCAGACTTCCGATAGGCTTACCGGCGGAGGTTGGGCCGCCCGTTATCGATCCCCTTTGGCGGGGTTATCGCTGCTTTTCGTTGCCCCACATCTGGGCGATCCAGGTGTCGTTGTAGACGTAGCGGGACACCATGTCGTAGTTGTACTGCACCTCGTCGTGGCGGCGAGCGTTCTCGAGGGCGATGGCACCGAGGTTCGCGACGGCTTCGACGAACTCGATCTCGTCGGAGGTGAACTCCCTGGGCTCGGAGGTGTAGATGCGCATCACCCCGATCACCTCACCCCGCAGCCGGATCGGCACGGAGAGTATGGAGGCGATACCCTCCCGAAGGTTCTGGGGCGCGTACTGGACCCTGGGATCGCGGCCGGCATCCAGGATGGCGACGGAGCGGCCTTGCAGCGCCTCGGCCATGCTGAGGTCCACGCTGACCGGTCCCTTGCGGAGGTACCAGTCGCTGAGTCCGAAGTCCACCCCGTGGCGCAGCTCCCGGCGGTCCGGACTGAGCAGCATGATCGAGCAGGCCTTCGTCCCCAGCGCACCTGCGGTGCTTTGCACCATGGCCTTGAGAACGTCCCTGGGCTCCAGGCTGGAATTGATGGTAACGGCGACCTGGTAGAGTGCGCGAAAGAAGCAGGACTCTTTCGTTTCCATCACAACGTCCCCCCTTTGGTCTGGACCTGATCGACCTACCGCCGGACCTGCAGATAGACATCCCGCGCCCCGAGCTCCCGCTTCCCCCGAAGCCGGAGCGGCGCCGGCGGTTGCCAGAACAGCAGCTTACCCCACGATCAGACTCCTCACCGCCGTTTCTTCTCGAGTCATCCTCCCTTCATAAGAGCGATGGCCGGCTCGAGCCGGATCCCGTCGATCCGGCAAATCCCCGTGCACCAGACCGCTGGTGTGGAGTAAAGGGGAACCCACAACCTTACCGGCGCTCAGTATAGCATCTCCTGTCTTCGTGCCAAGCACCCCCTTTACCCCCGTCGACAGAGGGGACGATTATCCACAAAATTACTGAATTATCCACTCAAATATCCCCAATCGGTGGACGTGGGAAGTTGAGAGGGGTATCTAACGCCGTTGGCGACGGGCCCAGAGTCGGCGGAGACGGCTGGGCTCGTTGACCCTGGCTGCCGCTTCGACATAGAATGCCGTTGTCGTACCCCGTGTTTACCCTTCGTCTGAGGTTGCCCTTTCGGCCGGCGAGACCCCGACCCCTTTCGCCGGACCGGAACCGGGCAGCCCAATTCTCCATGTTGTGGTGCTCGACGATGAGACTGTACGAGTTCGAGGGCAAGCAGCTTCTTCAGCAGAACGGCATCCCCGTGCCCCGAGGTCAGGTAGCCACCAGTCCGGCGGAAGCGGCCGTGGCGGCCGCTGCCCTGGGGGATGTGGTGGTGGTCAAGGCCCAACTGCTAGTGGGCGGCCGCGGCAAGGCAGGGCTGGTGCAGCCGGCCTCCAGCCGCAGGGAGGCGGGCACGGTCGCCGCGAAGATCCTGGAGTCCAGCCTGGGCGGCCAGAGGGTTCGGAGCGTCTTGATAGAGGAGCGGTTGGCGATCGCCAGGGAGACGTACGTCAGCATCTCCGTGGACCGGCTGGCGGGAGGCCCCCTGATCCTGGTCTGTGCCGAGGGGGGCGTGGAGATCGAAGAGGTCGCCAAGACCCGCCCCGAGGCCGTGGTTCGGTTCCACCCGGACGTGCTGAGAGGGCTGAGGGCCTACGAGGCACTTCGGGTGGCCAAGGCCGCGGGCATGGCGGGGGAGGAAGCAGCCTCCTTCGCGCGTTTCCTCCAGCGGCTCTACTCCGCCTTCTGCCGGATGGATGCCCACCTGCTGGAGGTGAACCCTCTGGTGGCGACCCCCGACGGGCAGCTGTACGCGGCCGACGCCAAGGTGATCCTGGACGACGATGCCGCCTTCCGGCAGCCCTTCCTGCAGAGCCATCGCGAGGAGACCGGCCTCACCCCCCTGGAGCGGGAGGGCCGGGAGAAGAAGGTCAGCTACGTCGACCTGGAGGGAGAGGTGGCCATCATGGGGAACGGCGCCGGTCTCGTGCTCTCCCTGCTGGACCTGGTGCGCCACTATGGGGCCCGGCCGGCCAACTTCCTGGATACCGGCGGCGGGGCCAGTCGAACCAAGGCCAGGGATGCCCTGGGCCTGGTGATGAAGAAGGCGGAGCAGGACCCGAGGGTCAAGTCGATCCTGCTGGCTTTCAGCCTCTCCATCTCGCTCCCTGAGGACGCTGCCGGAGGGGTGCTGGACGCCGTGGCCGCCCGGAAGCCCAAGGTGCCCATCTTCGCCGTGGTTCACGGTACGCGGGCAGGGGTGGGAGAGGAGATGCTCCGGTCGGCGGGGATCGAGGTCTTTCGTTCGATCCAGGAGGCGACCCGCGCGGCGGCGCGCGCCGCCGTCAGCGCTGAGGACTGAGGACCGATCGGGACGGCCTTGCCCAGTCCCCGGTCCCACTACTGGAGGCCTGCATGTCTATTCTCGTCGATGCGAGCACTCGGGTCCTGGTTCAGGGGGCCACCGGGCGCTTTGGACAGATCCAGACCAAGCTGATGCTGGACTACGGCACCAAGATCGTTGCCGGAGTCACGCCGGGGAAGGGCGGCCAGGAGGTGCTGGGAGTCCCTATATACGACACCATCGCCGAGGCCAGGACGGAGCATCCCTTCGACGCCTCGGTCATCTACGTCCCCGCCCCCTACACCCTGGACGCGGCGGTGGAGGCGATCGAGAGCGACATCCCCCTGGTGGTGGTGATCACCGAGGGGGTGCCGGTGCACGACGCCATGAAGGTCCGGGCCCTGGCCAAGGAGCGGGGTAGCTGGGTCATCGGCCCCAACTGCCCCGGGATCATCACCCCCGGCCAGACCAGTCTCGGGATGTACCCCCCCACCTGTGCCATGCCCGGTGTGGTGGGCGTGGCCTCCCGCAGCGGCACCCTCTGCTTCGAGGTGACCAAGCTGATGGTCGAGGCCGGGATAGGGCAGACCAGCTGCGTGGGGATCGGGGGCGACCCGGTCATCGGGACCAACTTCGTGGAGTACCTGAAGCTGTTCGAGGAGGACCCCGAGACCAGGGCGGTGGTGATGATCGGCGAGTTGGGCGGCAACCAGGAGGAGCACGCCACCCGGTTCATCGCCGAGATGACCAAGCCGGTGATCGCCTTCATCAGCGGCAAGACGGCGCCCGCGGAGAAGCGGATGGGCCACGCCGGGGCGATCTCCTCCGAGGGGAGCGGGGTGGCGGCGGACAAGGTGAAGGCGCTGGAAGCCGCGGGGGTGAGGATGGCCGACACCCTGAACGACATCGTCCGCCTCACGGCCGAGGCGCTGGGAAGATAACCGAGCTGCCTGAACCACGGAGGTTATCGCAGGTGCCATTGATCGCCTATAAGGGCATAATGCCGAAGGTGGCCGAGGACGTCTTCATCGCCGAGGGAGCCCTGGTGATCGGCGACGTCACCATCGGACCCGGCAGCAGCATCTGGTACAACACGGTGGTCCGGGGCGACATCGCCCCCATCACCATCGGCCGGGACTGCAACATCCAGGACAACAGCACGATCCACGTGGCCCCGGGGGCGCCGACGGTAATCGGCGACGGCGTGTCCGTCGGCCATAACGCCGTGATCCACGGCTGCACCGTGGGCGGCGGGTCGCTCATAGCCATCCATGCGGTGGTGCTCACCGGCGCGGTGATCGGCGCTGGTAGTATGGTGGGGGCCGGCGCGGTGGTGGGCGAGAACAGGGCGATCCCGCCCCGCAGCCTGGTGCTGGGGGTGCCCGGCAAGGTCGTGAGGGAGTTGACGGAGGAGGACGTGGCCCGCATGGCCCGCACCACCCAACACTACGTGACCCTGGCCCGAGAGCACAAGCCGTAGGGGCGGGCTCCTGCCGGCGAAGGCTGCCGGCGGCAGGGCACTGGGAATGGCTGCGGGAGCGACCGGCCGGTCGACCCCGCTAACCGACTTAGTGCGCCGTTCCTGAAGTAGGGCAGGGGTTTTATCCCCCGCCGCTGGCCGCACATGTGACACCGGGCGGCGGGGCATAAGACCCCGCCCTA
>JAMCTB010000113.1 GCA_023380955.1 Chloroflexota bacterium
GGAGGCTGCCATGGCAGAGAAGGTTGTCGGTATCCTGGGCGGCATGGGACCTGAGGCAACAATCGACCTGTTTCAGAAGATCGTGGCGGCCACCCCTGCCAGGATCGATCAGGAGCACCTCCGGATACTCATAGACAACAACCCCAGGATCCCCGACCGCACGGCGGCCCTGCTCCACGGCGGGGAAGACCCCACCCCCCTGCTCCAGGCCACGGCCCGCAACCTGGAGCGGGCCGGCGCCGACTTCCTGATAATGCCCTGCAACTCGGCCCACCTCTTCTACGACAGGATCGTGGAGGCAGTCCGCATCCCGGTCCTCCACATCGCCGACGAGGCGGTGGCGGAATCGCTGCGCCGCTACCCAGGGATCGAGACGGTTGGGGTTCTGGCCGCCACGGGCACGGCCCGACTGGGGCTGTACCACAAGAGGCTCGAGGCCAGGGGGATCCGAGCCCTCTCCCCCTCCGACGCGGACCAGGAGATCGTCCACGCGGCCATCTTCAACGTGAAGGCCGGGGACAAGGGCCCGGCGGTGCGGGAGAGTATCCGAGGAGTGGCCGAGAGGATGGCCGGACAGGGGGCTCAGCTTCTGCTCACCGCCTGCACCGAGCTGCCCCTGATCCTCCAGGACGGCGACGTCGGCGTGCCGGTGCTGGACCCCACCCTGGCGCTGGCCCACGCGGCCGTGCGGCTGGCCCGGTCGTAGCAAGGATTGCTACAGGATCTCGCCCACGTCTTTGAGGATGTAGTCGGGCGGCCACTCGGAGGCGAGGGCCTCCTCCCGGGAGGTCACACCGGTGAGCACCAGAACGGTACCGATGTCAGCTCCCTTTCCCCCCGCGATGTCGCTGTCCAGCCGATCCCCCACCATGACCATCCGTCCAGGACCCAGCAGGGAGCGGGCCACCTCGATCATACCCGGCTCCGGCTTGCCGATGGAGATGGCCTTCTGGCCACTGGCCACCTCGATGCCCGCCAGGACGGCACCGGTGGCGGGCACCACCCCCTCAGGGGTCGGGAAGGTGGCGTCCCGGTTGGTGGTGAAGAAGAGGGCTCCCGCCTGCAGAGCGAAGGTGGCCACCATCATCTCGTTGTAGTCGAAGTCGTTGTGGCCGCCCACCACCACGAAGTCGGCTGTTCGGCCATCGAGCCCCTCCAGCACCCGCAGCCCCGCGGATCGCATCTCCTCCTTCAGCCCGGCGCTCCCCACCACGAAGACGCTCATGCCATCGATGGGGTAGCGCCCCTTCAGCTACATGGCCGTGGCCCAGCCGCAGCTGAGGATCTCGTCGACGCGGGCCTCGATCCCCATGCGCCGCAGCTTCGCCGCGTAGCCGTCGCGGGGGCTGCGGGGGTCGTTGGTGAGGAACAGGATCCCTTTGCCCCGCCGCCTCAACTCGGCCAGGGTGGAGGGCGCCGCGGGGATCACCTGATCGCGCAGGTAGAGGCAGCCGTCCAGATCGAAGAGGAAGTGATCGAAGAGGTCGACTACAGGCATAACACCCTCAGCAATGCAACAGTTGGAGCGTAGGGCAGGGCGCTCTGCCCTGCCGCCCGTCCCTGCCATCGACCGCCGGGCGGCGGGGCACAGGGCCCCGCCCTACGCCGTTCAAGCCATCGCCCGGGCGGCGGGCACAGGCGTGGCGACGTGCTCGCTCGCGCCACGCGCCCTACATTACGTAGTTCGGAATTACTCGCCGAGCTTCAGCACGGCCATGAAGGCTTCCTGGGGGATCTCCACGTTCCCCACCCGCTTCATCCGCTTCTTCCCCTCGGCCTGCTTCTCCAGCAGCTTCCGCTTGCGGGTCACGTCGCCGCCGTAGCACTTGGCCAGAACGTTCTTCCGCATGGCGCTGATGGTCTCACGGGCGATCACCTTGCCACCGATGGCGGCCTGGAGGGGAACCTCGAACAGCTGGCGGGGGATCAGCTTCCGCAGCTTGGACACCAGCTCCCGGCCCTGTGAGTAGGCTTTGTCCACGTGGGTTATCAGCGACAGGGCGTCCACCGGTTGGCCGTTCACCAGGATGTCCAGCTTCACCAGCTTCGACTCCCGGTAGCCCTCGTAGCTGTAGTCCAGGGAGGCGTAGCCCTGGGTCCGGGACTTGAGCTGGTCGTAGAACTCCACCAGCAGCTCGGACAGCGGCATGTCGTAGTTGAGGAGCACCCTCTGCTCGTCCAGGTAGTCCATCTTGATGAACTCGGAGCGTCGCCCCTGCATCATCTCCATGATGGTACCGATGTGGCGGCTGGGCGCGATGATGCTGATCCGCACCCACGGCTCCTCGATCCAGGCGATCTCACCCGGGTCCGGCAGCTTGGAAGGTCCATCCACCGCCAGCTCTCGGCCGTCGGTGGTGAACACCTTGTACTCCACGCTGGGGGAGGTCACCAGCAGATCCAGGTCGTACTCCCGCTCCAGCCTCTCCTGGACGATCTCCATGTGGAGCATCCCCAGGAAGCCGCAGCGGAAGCCGAAGCCCAGCGCCACGGAGCTCTCCGGCTCGTAGGAGAGGGAAGCGTCGTTCAGCCGAAGCTTGTCCAGGGCGTCCCGGAGGGCACCGTAGTCCTCGCCCACCACCGGATAGAGGCCGGCGAACACCATCGGCTTTATCGGCTTGTAGCCGGGCAGAGGCTGCTGGGCCGGGTTTTCCACGTCGGTAAGGGTATCGCCCACCTGCATCTCCCGGACGTTCTTCAGGCCGGTCGCCACGTACCCCACCTCTCCCGTGTCCAGCCGGTCAACGGGGGAGAGTCGGGGACGGAACACCCCCACCTCCAGACACTCCAGGGTCTGGCCCGTGGCCATTGCCTGCAGCTTGTCCCCGGCGCCGATCGCTCCGTCCATCACCCGAACGTAGCTGATGACCCCCTTGTAGGGGTCGTAGTGGGAGTCGAAGACCAGGGCCCGCAGCGGCTGGTGGTGCTGCCCTCGCGGCGGGGGAATCCGGTGGACGATTGCCTCCAGGATCTCGTCCACGCCGGCCCCATCCTTGGCCGAGGCGTAGATCACCTCGTCGGCGGGCAGCCCCACCACATCTTCGATCTGCTTCGCCACCTTCTCCGGCTCGGCGCTGGGGAGGTCGATCTTGTTCACCACGGGAATGATGGTGAGGTCGTGCTCCAGGGCCAGGTACACGTTGGCAAGGGTCTGGGCCTCGACCCCCTGGGCAGCATCCACCACCAAGAGGGCACCCTCGCAGGCGGCCAGGCTGCGGGACACCTCGTAGGTGAAATCCACGTGACCCGGGGTGTCGATCAGGTTGAGCTGATGCTCGACCCCCTGGCGATCCCGGTAGGCGAGCCGCACGGCCTGGGCCTTGATGGTGATCCCCTTCTCGCGCTCCAGATCCATCTGGTCCAGCACCTGTTCCGTCATCTGTCGGGCGTCGATGGTGCCGGTGCGCTCCAACAGCCGGTCCGCAAGGGTGGACTTGCCGTGATCTATGTGGGCTATGATGCAGAAGTTTCTGATCTTGTCCTGGCTCGTCACGGGATTCGGTACCTCAAGAGACCCGATAAAAGGGGCCCGTTGGCGACACCCACAACGGGGGATCGCGCCTCCGGACCCCGATCATCCTTGCCATATTGGATCTCATTATACCATAGGGCTGGGGCCGGCCGGCCCAGCCTATGGTATGGAAAGTGCCAGCTACAACCTGGTGAAGGGCGGAGGAGGCCCCGAGGAAGGAAGCCTGGCAGATGCAGTCCATCCCTAAGAACCTGGCCCTCTTGTTTATCGGCTCGCTCCTGGGCGCCACCGTCGCCCTGGGCATCTCAACTTTCCAGCCCGCGGGAAACCACAGCCCCGCGACGTCCAACAGCTCGCCTCGGACGGTCGAAGCCAGCCCGGCGATATTGGGCGAGGAGGTGACCGCGGAGATCTACCAACGGCTGACCCCGGCCGTCGTCAACGTCACCAATCGTCGGGCACCCACTTCTGGCGGCATCGACAGCCCGTTCCCGGAGAGGGGGGTCGGCTCCGGCGTGATCGTCGACGACCAGGGGCACATCCTGACCAACAATCACGTGGTCGATAGGGCCGACAAGCTGGACGTCACCCTGGTGGACGGAACCCGGGTACCGGCCCAGTTGATAGGCCGGGATCCCGGGAACGACCTGGCCCTCATTCAGATAGAGGTGAACGACCGGGTCAAGCCCAAGATAGCCGTTGCACCGCTGGGAGACTCGGACAGGCTGCTGCCCGGCCAAGCGGCCATCGCCATCGGAATTCAGATAGAGGTGAACGACCGGGTCAAGCCCAAGATAGCCGTTGCACCGCTGGGCGACTCGGACAGGCTGCTGCCCGGCCAAGCGGCCATCGCCATCGGAAACCCCTTTGGCTTCCAGAGCAGCATGACCAGCGGCATTATCAGCTCCCTCGGCCGCACCTTCGCGACCGACTCCGGCCGCCCGATCCGCCACATGATCCAAACCGACGCGGCCATCAACCCCGGCAACTCGGGTGGTCCGCTGATCAACTCCGCCGGCCAGGTGGTGGGGATCAACACCGCCATCGAGAGCCCGGTCAGGGGCTTCGTCGGCATCGGGTTCGCCGTACCCATCAACGTTGCCCGCCGGGTCCTGCCGGACATGATGGCGGGCCAGACGGTCTCCCACGCCTGGCTGGGAGTATCGGGAATAACCCTCGACGAGGAGACGGCCCGAACGGCGGGGCTCAACGCGGCCGCCGGGGTCTACGTCGTTCACGTGCTGCCCAACAGCCCGGCCGACAGGGCTTCCCTGAGGGGAGCCATAGCCACCAGCGGAGCCTCGGGGGCCTTTAACGGTCAGCTCCCCATTGGGGGAGACGTGGTGACCTCGGTGGACGGCCGGCCGCTGTCGTCGGCCGATCAGCTTACCGACTACGTGGACTCGAAGAGGGCTGGAGACCAGGTCACCCTGACCTTACTGCGGGACGGCAATCCCCTGGAGGTGCGGGTAACGCTGGGAGATTGGCCGGAGGGCTGAGAGAGGGACCCCACCCCCGGCCCCTCCCCGCTTCGGGGAGGGGCCGGGGGTGAGGTCCTCCCAGCCTAGTGCTGAGACCGCCGCCACCGCTGGCCGGCCGGCGGTCGCACGTACACGATGTTCGCCGTGCGCATGTAATCCTGCTCGTTGCCCTCGATCATCAGCTTGTGCATCAGCACGACGTCCGCCTGAGGCAGATGTTCCACCGGCTCCACACACACCCTCATGGCCAGCCTGTCCGCCTCGTAGACGTCCACCCAACCCGGCCGCCCGGGAACACGATAGACCCTCCCCGCCACCCGCCGGCTGGGCACGGTCAGGTAGCCGGTCTGAAGCAGCTGCTGGTGCTCCCCATCGGAGAGCATCTCTCGCAGCAGCGCCGCCGCCCTGCCCTCCGCCTCGGGGTCCAGATCCTGTGGAGGAAACAGGTAGTAGTGGCACCACAGCTTCCAAACCATCACGAACGTGAGGATGCAGGCCAGCACCAGAAGCTGGGGGCCCTGCTGGAGCTCCATCATCCCCCCGCCACCCGCGGCACCACCACGATCTGGTCCGCCTCGGGGTCAAATCGATCTATCCTGGTGGCTGGGGTGGCGGCACTCACCCGGAAGGCGGTGGCGCCGTTCCGCAGCGCCTCCTGAAAGATACGCTCGGCCTCCCGCACGGCCTCCTCAGCCTCTGGATCGCCCGTCTCCGCCTGCTTCTGATCCCACATCACGGTCCGATCACCCTTGATCGATAGCACTCGCAGCTTGCCCATCTCTCTGCCTCCCGCCAAGAAACGCTACTCCGGCTCGGGTCCGGCTCGGGCCGGCGGCCCCTCCCGAGGGCCGACAGCCGCAGTTCGCGGATTCGCCTCTGGCCAGGTAGCTAAGCAACGGCCGACGACGACAGCAGGCTCGATACTGTCCAGGTCACCCCCTTCCCGGTGGGAAAACGGCGCGCCCGCCTGAGCGGCTCAGGCGGGCGCTGAACGGGCAGGCTCTCCTCGCAGACGGTTGGTGCGTCCTACCTGCCGCCACCACCATAGCAGAAGCTATAGAGAGCATCTTCCTACTGGACCTACTATACTCCTCTTGATGGCTGTGTCAATACGCTTTCCGCCGAGATCGATGCTGGACAAACGGCATCGATTGCTGTACTATCTATCTTTGCCACAGGAAAGGGCTGGCCCAACGCCGGCAGTTGGTCCTGGGTAAGGCGGCTGCATGGGGCGCTGGGCTTGTTTTGTGAAGCAGCTAACCCCACGGGAGAGGTGATAGGTTGGCCAACACGAAGTCTGCCATCAAGATGATCCGGGTCGCGCTCAAGCGGCGAAAGCGGAACCAGCCCATTCGCACCGAGCTGAAGACCCTGGTCAAGAAGACACGCACCGACATCGACTCCGGGCGGCTGAGCGACGCCCAGAGCGAGATTCGCAGCGCCATGAGCGCCCTGGACAAGGCCGCCAACAAGAAGGTCATTCACCGAAACGCCGCCGATAGGCGCAAGTCGCGCCTCATGAAGAGGCTGGCCAAGGCCGAGAAGGCAGCGACCGCCTAGGGGGAGCAGCCACCGTTGTCGGTGGGGTTCCTGGGGACACCCCCACGAACGTGCCCTCCGGCAGCTTCGCGACCGCCAGGCCGCAGCGATGCCCTCGCTCGCGTCGCGCACACTGGAGCCGCCTTTCGGGCGCGGCGCAGCCGGCCTCCAGCTAAACGTTGCTTGACAATAGCGCCGGTGGGTGGATAGAATGCCGTAGAACGAACGTTCTATGGCCCTTTCTATTTGCGGAGGAAGGTCATGCGCGCACTTTCCGAGCGACAGCGACGGATCCTCGACTTCATCGCTCGATTCCAGCAGCGCCACGGCTATCCCCCTACCATCCGCGAGATCGGCCAGGAAGCCGGGATCTCCTCCACCTCCGTCGTCGATTACAACCTTCGGGTCCTGGAGCGGCTGGGACGTCTCCGCCGAGATCCGGACGTCTCCCGCGGGATCGAGCTCACGGGGGGGACCCTCCCACGGCGGAGCCAGGGCTCGGTCTCCGTGCCCGTCATGGGAAGGATCGCCGCTGGCGAGCCGATCGAGGCCCTGCAGGACCACCGGGAGGAGCTGGAGGTCTCAGGGCAGATCTGCGACGAGGGGTGCTACGCCCTGCGGGTCAAGGGGAGGTCGATGATCGAGGACCTGATGGACGACGGCGAT
>JAMCTB010000114.1 GCA_023380955.1 Chloroflexota bacterium
CTCCAATCTGGTCAGGATCTCAACCTCTCGTTGCTGTTTCGGGTTCAAGGTAAGTGTCCTCATACCTCAAGTATGGCGGACATTTTCCCTGAGCAGTTAAACCGGACATTTTCCCTGAGCAGTGACACTTTAAGGAAGAAGACTTGACATTTTCCTCGCGCCAGATATCGATCATCGCCGTGAGTCCCATCACACCTCAGACGTGATCGGCGAGGCCGGAAGCCATCGCGAGAGTCTTGCCGTGTTGTAGTAGAGGAAGTGCAGCGCAGCCGCATGCGCTAGGTTCTCAACCTTCTTGGAAAAGGCATTGGTGAGTGGGGTGAAAGGCCGCATCTGCATTCGCATCGTGAGGTTCTGACGCTCAACGTAGGTGGTGGAGATATGCCTGTTGTCGGGCTTGCCAGATATGACCCTAGTTTCCGTCCCTAGGCAGACTGGTCGGCTATAGCGGCGGTCGCTCTGAGGATCGCTACCATAGTCTTGAGGGGCATCGCGTAGTCAATGTTGCAGCCAAAGGCACCATCAATGGTCTCTAGGTACCGGTGGTGTCCGTCGGTGGTCAACTGCGCCCGCCCGGTGAGTCGGTCCGCAATATCCTGCATGAATGCGTTGGCTGTGTCGGCATCCCGACTCCGGACCAACCAAGAGACGACGAGCTTCGTGTCCGCATCGAGCGCCGTCCAGGTCAAAACATCGCTGCATTTGAATCCCTCTCGATTCTCATCTGGGATATTCGCCTCTGTAGCCGCAGAACGCCCAGATCTCATCCCACTGAATGCGCTTTGAGGCAACACTGCGGACCGTCTCATCATGGTATCTCTCAGCTGCTATCCCCGCCGTCTCCAGCAGCTTGAGCACTGTCCCTTTGGCAGCACTGGTCATGCGGCAAGTGCTGCCGATCAAGTTTCCCTCGCCCAGTGCCCCTATGATTTGTGCCCGTCGTTGCCAACTCAGCTTGTTCATAGTGACTGTGGCGCTTGACCGATTACGTACCGTCAAGAGGTTTATTGACAGACTCCGGGGAATCTGGTAGAAGACAAGCGCTCCCGACCGGATTCGAACTGACGACCTCACGTCTAGCAGGCACACACTGTTTCCTTCTGAGCCATGGGAGCAACTGGGCGGTGGATCAGCGTCTTGTCAAGAGGGCGATCCAGCGCTTCTTTTCACCCTGGATGACGAACTACACTCTGGTATCCTCGCCTCGGTGTTGGTTACGGCGTCGGTGGTATTACAGCCGTTGGGATAGTGGGCAACATCAGGGCGTAAAAGACCACTCGCTTGCATTCGTGGTCACCGATAAGCGCACTGACGACGTAGGTTCCTGGGGCTGGGAGTGTAAGCGCAAGTTGGAATGCAAGCACGAGCCTTTGAGATTCAGCGGGCCTCAAGGTCGGAGGACGCCCTGCGTTGAAGCTTAGGCCCATCGCAACTAGCTCCGTGGCGTCCTGAGTTTCGATTCGGACGGCTAGGTTGTGGTTTGTATTTGTTGCATTCCACGGAACCAGGATTCCCATCGCCAACGAGAGAGTCTGCGGTTGGCTAAAGTCAGCCACAGAAATGCGATCCCAGCCACCACCCATCATGTACAGCTTGCCATTGACGGCTTCCGCCCGGTCGGCCAGGATCAGAAAATCTACGCTCGGTTGGTCCAGCTCCTGCGTCGACATTTGCCACTCCCTTCGGTTGTTTACCACGTAGACGCAGTATACAATTACGGCACAAGAAGTGCAATATGGGTATTGACATCGACGCCCTTGAGATCGATGATCATAACGAGTCCGAAATGAGCCGGCACGGCGTTTCGGTCAGGGAGGTCATGCAAGTATGCGAAGGCGAGTTCGAAGTCCTTCGGAACGCCAACAAGCACGGTGCACTGTACCTCATGGTCGGGAAAACGTTGTCCGGGCGTTGGCTTACCGTACCCATAGCTCCCACGGGTCAACCTGGTGTGTGGCGGCCAGCGACAGCCTTTCCTGCTCGACGGTCGGACAGGTCGAAGCTTAAGAGGTAGACGAATATGGCAAATATAGAACCAGGGGAATTTGAGGCTGGTGAGAACGTCACCGACCAGGTTCGGAGGAATAAGCCTGGCGGTATCGTTGTTTCAGTAAGGCTGGCTCAGGAGGATTCGGTCAGGCTGGTCGACCTTGCCGAAGACAGTGGACAGACGATTTCGCAGGTTGCCAGGCAAGCGATCCGCGCCTTTCTATCCCACCGCGGCCAGCGGCCAGCGTTCGTCCCAGAGATTACCGGGTCCACGCCCAACGTCAATATAGTCGCATTCGCGCCATTGGGGCCTCGAACTATCAAGGAAGGGGCTGCAGTGGTCGAAGGTGAGCGGCCGAGAACTCGGACCGGCTACTACGTGGAGGCCTTGAGCTAGCTTCCTTGCTCACTGGTCTTCCAGCGCTTCTCTGCCGCCCTCTTAGCGATATCTCGCCGCTCCTCTGGGGTGAGCTTCGCCGCCCTCGCGGGTCCGCCCTTCTTGCCGCCTAGTCTGCCGAGGGCCACGGCGGCGGGGTTCTTCTGAGGAGTCTCAGGGGTTGGTTTTTCCTCCGGCATGTTGCCGGTGGCTTCGTCAACGATGGCGCGGGCCAGTTCGTTGATATCGGTTGGTCGTTTCTTGCTTGAGCGTTTAGGCATGCTCCAAGTATGCCCGAAGCCTCAACCCGAGTCAAGAGCAAAGCGTTAAATCCCCCGCTCAAACTGGCCCACTACCGCGCTGCCAACGCCTGGCGCGGCGGATCCCGTAGGAGCCGACTCCTGTCGGCGAGCGTTCTCGTTGGGGGCGACGTCGCGAAGCAGCACGAGGACCATCGCCAGCGGGAGCTGGCTCCTACATGGGGTGGTCCGTGAGATGGAACCGCCCGACCACCTGGTACTCGGGGCCGGAACGGCTGAGGATGCTTTCCATCAGGACGAACTCGGTCACCTTATCGGAGAGTCCGGCGGGGATCCGGAGCCCTTGCATGGTGGCGTGGACCCGCAGGGAGACGGCTCGATCGCTGGGGCGGCGCATCCTGGCGAGGGTGATGTGGGGAACGAGGGGCCTGGCGTCGAAGGGCACCTGGTGCGCCCAAAGCTGGGTGCTGACGGCCCGATGGAGCCGCTCCAGCTCGATCGGCGGGTTGGCGAGGCCCACCCAGACCACCTGGAGCCTGTGGGGTTGCCCGAAGCAGCCCACCTGGCCTAGGATCAGCCGGAAGGGGGGCAGATCCGAAGCGGCGGCGCCGAGGGCCGCCTCGATGGTGGACATGGACGCCGCCGGCTGATACCCAAGGAAGACGAGGGTAAGGTGCATCAGCTCGGACCGCACCGGCTTGATCTCCGTGCCTCCGGCCTTGCCCAACTCGGCGCTCGCGCGTCCTAGCTCCTCTTTCCATCGATGGGGGAGCTCCAGGGCTGTGAAGAGGCGCAGCTTCGTTTCTTCGGTCACAGGGTCCTCTCAGCACGCCGGGCGGCGGGGCACAGGGCCCCGCCCTACGTGGTCCTGGCATCAGACCGGCCGGCGGGGCACAGGGCCCCGCCCTACGGTTCCGCGGGCAGGCCGAACAACCGGACGGCGTTACCTCCCAGGAGGGCTTCCCTATCCGCCTCGGCCAGCTCCAGCTCCCCCATCCGCTGCAAGAATCGTCCCTGCCGCAGCACCGGGTAGTCGGTGGCCCACAGCAGCTTCTCGAAGCCCACGATCCGGCCGACGTTGAGAAAGACCTCGGGGGAGTAGATGTAGGTCGAAGCCGCCGAGTCGTAGTAGACGTTGGCGGAGCCACGCCGCACCTCCGGCATCAGCTCGTAGAAGGGGTAGCCGCCACCCCAGTGGCCGAGGATCAGCTTCGCCTCTGGGAAGGCCTGCACCAGGGGCCAGACCGTGTCGGGCGTGGCGGTTCCCTTGCCGGGGTAGTGGTGGCCCACCGGCTCGCTGGTGTGGGTCATCACCGGAAAACCCTGCTGGGCGGCGTGCTCGAAGAGGTAGCCGATGCGGTGCAGCTCGTTCAGCCGGTACCCCTGGCCATCGGGCATCAGCTCCCCAACCCCCTTCATCCCTGCCTTAAGGCAGCGCTCGACCTCGGCCAGGGCTCGTTCGCCGGCCAGAGGCTGGAGCGAGGCCAGGGCTGCCAGGCGGGTGGGGTAGCGGCGGAGACAGTCCAGCAGGTAGTCGTTCTGCATGGTGCACAGCTCCGGCGAGGACCACCCGAAGCCGCACATCACCGACAGATCGACGCCGGAGCCGTCCATCTCCGCGAGGAGATCCTCGACGGTGACGATCTTGGCCGCAGGGTCGCCGTAGAGGTCGCCGAAGTAGTCGTCCAGCATGCAGAACGTCTCCCGCCGTTGCTTCACCTCAGGGGGGAAGACGTGGGTGTGGCTGTCTACGACCGCCATCACTTCATCCGAGGGTCGAGGGCATCCCTGAGGCCGTCGCCAAGGAAGGTGAAGGCCAGCAGGGTGGCGGCGATGGCCAGGGCCGGGAACAGCACCAGGTGCGGGTAGGCGAAGATGGCCTGGTAGCCGTCCTGGATCATGGAGCCCCAGCTCGGGTTGGGGGGTGTGATGCCGATGCCCAGGAAGCTCAGGGTCGCCTCGGTGAAGATGGCCTGGGGGATGCCGAAGGTTACCGAGACGATGATGGGGCCGAGGGCGTTGGGCAGCAGGTGCTTCCTGATGATGTGGCCGCTGCCGCCACCGAGGGCTCGGGCGGCATCCACAAAGTCCCTCTCCTTCAGCGACAGCAGTTGGCCCCGAGTGAGGCGGGTGATGTTCACCCAGTTGACCACGCCGATCGCGAAGAAGATGATCAGCAGCCCTCCCCAAACGTTCTTGAGAGGGTTCTCACGCAGCACGGTGGAGAGCAGGATGATGAGCAGCAGGTCGGGGAAGGCATAGACGATGTCGGTGAAGCGCATCAGAAGGTTGTCGACCCGCCCGCCCGCCAGGGCCGCGATGGCGCCGATAGGGACACCGATGGCAAGGATCACCAGCTGGGTGAAGATGCCGACGGCGACGGCCACCCGGGCGCCGTAGATGAGACGGGATAGCTGATCTCGACCCAGATTGTCGGTGCCGAGGAGGTGCCTGGTGCCCGGAGCCTGGAAAACAGCCGAGTAGTCCTGCTTGGTGGGGCTGTAGGGGGCGATGCTTATCCGGTGGCCGGCAATATCGAGTTCCGCAAACAAGGCCACGACGAGCAGGAGCAGCACAACGACGCCGCCCAACACCGCCATACGGTTGCGGATCAGCCGGCGCCAGGCATCGCCCCAGAGGCTGGCCTGACGCCGAGGGGGCGCGGCGAGGTCGATGGAGCGCGCGGCCGCGGTGGTCACAGGAGAACTCCTCTATTCGTATCGAATGCGCGGGTCGATGAAGGCGTACACCAGGTCGACGAACAGGTTCGCGAAGGCGATCACCACGGCGTAGAAGAGGGTGGTGCCCATCAGGAGTCCGTAGTCTCGCGCGAAGATGCCCTGGATGTAGAACTTGCCGATACCTGGTATGGCAAAGATGCTCTCGATGATGAAGGATCCCGTGATCAGTATGGCGACCCATGGGCCGAGGACGGTGACCACTGGGATCAGGGCGTTCTTGAAAATGTGGCGCCACAGGATGACGTTCTCGACCAGCCCCTTGGCCCGGGCGGTTCGGACGTAGTCCTGCCTTATCGCCTCGATCATGCTGGCGCGGGTCATGCGGGCCAGCAGCGCCGCCGGATAGAAGCCCAGGGCGAGGGCCGGCATGACCACCTTCTGCCAGCTTCCCCACCCTCCCGTGGGGAGCAGGTGCAGCCCCACCGAGAGCACGATCATCAGCACTATTCCCATGACGAAGTTGGGGACGCTGGCGCCGATGGTGGCAAAGAAGAGACAGAGGTAGTCTACCCAGGAGTTCTGTCGAAGGGCGGCGAGAACCCCCAGTGGAATGCCGATCAGGATGGCGATCACTATAGCCGCGGTGGCCAGGGTAGCCGTGACCGGAAAGCCTTCCCGGATGACGTCGGTGACTTTCCGATCCTGGTAGATGAAGGAGACACCCAGATCACCCTGGGCAGCGTTGGACAGGAAAGTGAGGTACTGCTCCCACAGCGGCTTGTCCAATCCATACCTGCGGTTGAGGTTCTCCACCACCTGGGGAGCGAGCTTCTTTTCCCGGTCCCATGGTCCGCCCGGCACCGAGTGCATCAGAACGAAGGTGATGAGGGAGATGAAAATGAGAACCGGGATTATCCAGAGCACTCGTCGGATTAAGTATCGTTGCATTGCGACCTACCGGTTACCAGGCGGCATCCAACGGACCGGGGATGGTTGACCCACCCCGGTCCGAGGAACCTCGGGCGTAAATGAGGGGCCGGCCGGAAGGCCGGCCCCCAACGGACCGCTGAAGTGCTGGTTAGTGTTTGGCCAACCAGATCTTGTCGCTGGAGTACTGGCCCGGGAAGGCGCTGCCGTCCATCCCCGTGAAGTAGACGTCCTTCACGTAGGGCTTGACCAGGACGAAGTTCTCGTCGTGGAACAGGAAGATGATCACCGCGTCGTCCACGACCGTCTTCTGCGCCTGGGCCCACATGTCCATGCGCTTCTTCTGGTCCGGCTCGGCGATGGCCTTCTTCATCAGGTCATCCAGCTGGGGATTGCTGTAGTAGGTGTGGTTGTTGCCCGCACCTGTGCCGAACAGCTCGGGGAGCCAGTTGTCGGGATCCGGGTAGTCGGCGTTCCAACCGTAGAAGCCCATCATGTACTGGCCCTTGTTGACCGACTCGCTGAAGGCCTTGGGCTCCATGGGCTCCAGCTTCACGTCGATGCCCAGATTGTCCTTCCACTGCTGCTGAGCAAACTGAGCTATGATCGGGTTGTTGCGGGTGTTCGCGTACTGGAAGGTGATCGCTGGCAGACCTTTGCCATCATGGAAGCCGGCGTCGGCCAGGAACTTCTTCGCCTTCGCGGCGTCGAACTTGTACTGCGTGCCGAGGTCGGACTGATAGCCGGGGTTTCCAGGCGGGATCCAGCTGTATGCCGGCTTGCCAACGCCCTGGCGAACCTGGTTGATCAGGGCGTCTCGGTCGATGGCCGTCGAGAAGGCCCGACGCACGTTCACGTTGTCGAAGGGCTTCTGCTTGTTGTTGAACTGTATGGCGAAGGTCGACAGCCTGGGGCTGCGGTTCAGCTGCTTGCTGAGGGTCGGGTCCTTCTGAACCTGGGTGATGAGCGCGTTGGGGACCTTGCCGATCTCGCGCTCACCGTTCAGGTAGGCAGCGTACTCAGCCTGAGCGTCGGTGACCATGGTCATGACGATCTTCTGCAGCTTCGGCTTCCCGCCGTAGTAGTTCTCGTTGGCCACGAGGGTGATGTGATCCTGATGGACCCACTCGGTCAGCTTGTAGGGGCCGTTGCCGATGTAGGTCTTGGGGTCCTCGGTCCACTTGTCGGGCTTGTCGGCAGTGCTGTTGGCCTTGATGATATCCTCGCGGACGGGGAACATAGGCCAGAGGGCGGCCAGATCGTTGAAGCTGGCCCGCGGATCCTTCAGCTTGACCTGCAGGGTGTAGTCGTCGACAGCCTTGATGCCGACGGCATCCCGCAGGGCCTGGAGCTTGGCCGGATCCTTCTCCTTGGAGCTGTTGTACTCCTCGGCGCCGACTACGGTGTAGTAGAAGGAGGCGTACTCGGCGGTCAGGGCCGGATCGAGGCTCCTCTTGAGGGAGTACTCGAAGTCCTTAGCCGTCACCGGCTTGCCGTCGCTATACTTGACGTCGTTTCGCAGCTTGAAGGTGTAGGTCTTGCCATCCGCCGAAATTCCACCGTTGGCAACGGTAGGAACTTCCTTAGCCACGGCCGGGATCAGATTGAGGTCCTTGTCGAACTTCAACAGGCCCTCGAACATCTGCCGGAGAACGGCGATGGAGGTGTCCCACGAGGCCAGATCGGGATCCAGCGTGGGCGGCTCACCGTCGATGTTGATGCGGAAGGTCTGGTTCGCGTCCATCTCGGCGGCTGGAGCAGCTGCAGCCGGAGCAGAGGTCGCGCCCGGGGCCGCTGGAGCAGCCGGCGCCTTAGTGGCCTGAGCCGCTGGAGCCGCAGTGGGTGCCGCCGTGGGCTGGGATTGGCACGCTGCGAGCAACAGGGCAAGGGAAAACAGCATGACCAGAGGGGCAGCTAATCTCGCAAGCCTAGACACTTGCTTCTCCTTTCTAGAAAATGCGTCGGGGATGAATTCTTGTGGCTAGGTGGGCAACCGGCGCCATCATATCACTTTCGTAATGAAAGTCAACCGGAGTGCTAGTCTGCTGTCGCTAAGTAGATTAGCCGGGGCTATAGATCAGCATTAAACAAGGGAAGTCGCTATGAATCTGAAGAAGCTGCGACGAAATCTGATGATGGGCATCCTGTTGAGGTTGAGCGACGGGCTGGCGATGCTGCTGCTGTCGTCGGTGGGGGCTGTGGCCTTCCAGCTGGGGCTGGAGGTGTTGGCCGCGATCCTGGCGCTGGCGACCCTGGTGGGTTCCCTATCGATGCTGCCCGGTGGGCTCGGAGCCGCCGAGGGGAGCGTCGCCGTGCTGCTGGTATCCACGGTAGGCCTGGCCTCCGACCTGGCGGTAGCGGCGACTCTCCTGATACGGCTCTGCACCCTCTGGTTTGGCGTCAGCGTTGGACTGGTGGCCCTGGGGCTGCTGCTCAGGCGGACGGAGATCGGGGCGGAAGCAGCGTAGCTCGGGTCGCAAACCCTAGTCAGGATGCCCCGAGTCCCCTTCCTCCGACTCCTCTTCCCCCTCCTGGAGGTCCGGGTCGCTGTACATGCCCAGCTCGCGCCCCAGGTACACGGACACGACGAAGTCGTCTCGCGGCAGGTCCGCCGTCCAGACGAGGTCGTCGTCGATCCTGCCGATCAACTCCGTGATCTCCTGCTCCTCCAACTCCTTCTCGACGATTAGGACGCCGTAGACGACGGCGTGGGTGAAGTGCAGGTCGACCCGGGCGATAGGCTCCTCGCCCTGGCTGATGAGGTAGGCCTCGGAACGGGTGGTGCGGCAGATCCGGTCGAAATGTATGTCCTCCATGATCCCCCCTCGATGCGCCGGGCGCTGCTGGTGCCGGCTTCTTCCCTCTGAGTTGTTGTTATTGCCGCATAATAGCCGAGCGGCGGGACCGCGGTCAACGCGAGAACGGTCCACCGATAGGGCGGGCGATCGGCCTGACAATAGCGTCATCTGATGACGAGCATTTTCATCCTTGACCGCACGTGGCCGAAGGCATTACCTTTTGTGTCGACAGCCTGCAACAGATCGGGGAGGCAGTAAGACCCTTTAGATGGCAGCGACAACAGGGCAGAGAAGCCTGCGGGGACGCCCGCTGGTGATCGGCGTTCTCTCGGTTGCTCTTGCCATCTGGGCGCAGAGCTTCGTTGCCGGTCACGAGTTCCCATACGATGGGCTGCTGCTATACGCTGTTGCCCTGATCCTCGCTGCTCGGGCCTTCGAGTTTCCTCCGAAAGGGTCGGCGAACGGGAGGACCGCGGCGCCCGTCGTCGACGGTACGCGTCGGTGGACGGTCGACCGTTCCGTTGCCCCGGTGGGCGCCTTCGCCCTGGCCGCTAACCTGCTCGCCCTCCGACTCTTCGCTGCCAACAGCAACCCCTCCGCCGCCTGGGTCCTGTATGCCGGAAGCGTCGTGGCGACGCCTGTGGCCGTATGGCTGGCGTCGGGGCGTCGACGGCCTCGCCCGTTGAGGGACTGGGATCTCACCGAAGCGGCCGCCCTGGGCGTCGTGCTGCTGGTAGCCGCCGCCTTCCGGCTGTTCCGCATCGACTCGCTCCCCTTCGGCCTCTGGTGGGACGAGGCCTCGTATGGCCTTCAGGTGCTCCACATCATGAACGACCCCAGTTACAGGCCGGTGTTCGTCGGGGGCGCCTCTCAGATGCCCGCTCTGATGTGGTACGTGATGATCCCCTTCTTCGCCGCCTTCGGGCCGACTCCCCTGGGGTTGAGGATCGCCTCCGCCACCGCCGGAGTGCTGGGCGTGCTGGCGGTCTACCTGCTGAGTCGCGAGCTGTTTGGGAAGCGAACCGGTTTCATCGCCGGCCTTCTGCTCGCAGTAATGGCCTGGCACGTCAACTGGAGCCGGATCGGGATGGCCGGAGTGTGGTCGGTGGCGCTGGACGCCCTGTCGGCTTTCTTCCTGATCCGGGCGCTGCGCACCGGCAGCTGGCTCAGCTTCGCCCTGGCCGGGACCGCGCTCGGCCTAGGGCTGAACATGTACTACTCGTCGCGCCTGATGCCCCTGGTGCTGGCCCTCTACGTCGGCCACCGGGTCCTGGCGGAGCGAGCCAACTTCTTCAGGAGACAGCTGGGTGGGCTGGTGGTCTTCTGTGTAACGTTTCTGATCACGGTGAGCCCACTGGCTGAGTACGCCGTTCAGCACCCTGCCGATTTCAACTCGCGCACCGAAACTGTGACGGTCTTCAAAGAGGCAGCGGACAGCCATTCTTACCAGCCTGTCGTGGAGAACCTCCGCAAACACCTGCTGATGTTCCAGTACGCGGGGGACCGAAATGGGAGGCACAACCTGCCCGGGGCCCCGATGCTGGACCAGGTGATGGCCGCCCTGTTCGGTCTCGGGCTGATGATGGTGGCCCTCCGTGTCCACACGCGAGAGGGCTTCTTCTTGGCCGGCTGGTTCGCGGTCATGCTGGCCGGGGGTGTCTTCTCCCTCTCTTTCGAGGCACCCCAGGGATACCGGACGATCGACGAGGTGACTGCGGTTGCGCTTCTGTATAGAATAGCGCCATGAACGTTCTCCCATCCAACCGGGTTTCCGCCTCTTCGGGGTCTGTCTCCCTTTCTGCGCCTGCCAGGTTGGTACTAGTCGCCATCCTCGTTCTTGCTGCTCTGGTTCGGCTGTACGGCCTCAACTGGGACGCGAATCAGCACCTCCACCCCGACGAGCGGTTCATCGTCATGGTGACGATGGATCGGATCAGCCTCCCCTTTCCCAACCTGGGAGACGGCCATCTGGGGGATCCGCGCCGCAGCACCCTGAACCCCCGCTCCGCCGATCCCGCGACGGGACAGCCCCGCAACTTCGCCTATGGCTCGCTGCCCCTCTACCTGCTGAAGCTGTCGGGGCATCTCCTTCGCCCCCTCTGGCCGGGGTCCGAAGGGTTCGACGGTCTGACCCTGCTGGGGCGGCTGTTGTCGGCCATCTTCGACCTGGGAACGATCCTCCTGGCCTTCCTGATGGCGAGGCGGACGTACGGCCTGCTCGCCGGTCTGCTCGCCTCGCTCCTCCTCAGCCTCACCGTGCTGGATATTCAGCTCTCTCACTTCTACGCCTCCGATACCCTGCTCACCTTCTTCCTGATGCTGACCCTGTTTCTGGGGTTGCGGGTGCTGGAGAAACCCTCGGGGGGCCGGATCGTTCTGATGGGCATGGCGGCGGGGCTGGCCATGGCATGCAAGGTCTCCGCGGCGCCAGTGCTGCTTCCCGTGGGGCTGGCGTGCCTCCTGGCGAACTACGGAATAGGCGCTGGCCCGGGCGAGCGGTGGGCGCGGGCGCTCCCCGGGGCGATCCTGGCCTCGCTGGTCGCCGGCGGTGTGTTCCTGCTGTTCCAGCCCTACGCCCTGCTGGATCCGCAGCCCTTCCTGCGGGACATCCAGAACGAGGGGGACATGGTCCGGGGGATCTCGGTGTTGCCCTACACCATCCAGTATCTCCGGACACCGCCGGTGGTGTACCAGGTCGGCACCCTCTTTTTCTGGACTGCGGGCCCGGCGCTGACGGCGGCGGCCGTGGCGGGCTTGGTGGCTTACCTCGTTCGGCTCTTCAGGCGGCGCGTTGCCGCCGAGTGGGTGCTGGCCGGCTGGCTCGTCCCCTATCTGGCGATCAACCTCAGCTTCCAGGTGAAGTTCGCCCGGTACATGCTGCCGGTGGCGCCCATCCTGGTGATCCTGGCGGCTGCCGGCCTGGTGGCCCTCTGGAGGCGGACGGATTCCTCCGCCAGGAGCGAGCGCACAGCGGTGTCAGAGGTCGCGGCCGAGGAGCAGACCTCAGCGGTCGTTGGCGACGGGCACGGACGGCTCCGCGCGCGGCTTTGGGGCAGCTTGCCCGCGCTGTTGCTGCTGCTGGTGCTCGTTGGAACGGCGGTTCAAGCGGCCGGCTTCCTCTCCATCTACTCCAGGGAGCACACCAGGGTCGAGGCCAGCCGGTGGATCTACGACAACGTGCCCCGGGGCGCCGGCCTGGGCAGCGAGCACTGGGACGATGCTCTTCCCCTGAACCTGTCCGACCGGCCGGGCCGGCAGGCCGACTACCGGATCGCGACCCTGCCGATGTACGACCCGGATACTCCCGATAAGCGTCGCGCCCTGGTTCAGAGCCTGTCCCAGATCGACTACATCGTCCTGTCCAGCAACCGGCTTTACGGCTCGATAGCCAAGGTTCCAGAGAGCTACCCGATGGCGTCGGCCTACTACACCCTCCTCTTCCAGGGGAAGCTGGGGTTCGACCTGGTGGCCACCTTCGCCTCTTACCCCACCGTAGGACCCCTCCAGGCGGTGGACGACATGGCAGACGAGAGCTTCACCGTCTACGACCACCCGAAGGTGCTGATCTTCAAGAAGAGCCCCACCTTCTCTCCGGATAGGGTCCAGCAGCTGCTGGGCGCCATCCCCCTGGACCGCATCGTACCCCTGAAGCAGATCCAGTCCGGGGGCAGCGGCCTCTTGCTGAGCGAGGAGCGGCGGGCCGTGGAGGAGCAGGGCGGGACCTGGTCCTCCCTGTACGATCCCGATGGCGTCACCAACCGGCTGCCGACCCTCTTCTGGTGGCTGGCCCTCGAGCTGCTGGGACTGTTGGCGCTTCCCCTGGCGTGGCGGATCTTCGCCCGCTTCCCGGACCGGGGCTACGGCCTGGCCAAGGTGCTGGGGCTGCTGGGGGTGAGCTACCTGGCGTGGCTGCTGCCCAGCCTGCATCTGGTGCCCTTCGGGCGGCTCTCCATCCTGCTGGGGATGGCGGTGCTGGGGCTGATCGGCGTCGCGGTCCTCCGCGCTGAGGGCGGCGCCTTTCGCCGCTTCTACCTGGCCCACCGCGGGGTGGTTCTGGTACACGAACTGCTGTTTCTGGGAGCCTTCGCCCTCTTCTGGTTCATACGGGTCCGCAACCCCGACCTGTGGCATCTGAACTTCGGCGGGGAGAAGCCGATGGAGTTCGCCTTCCTGAATGCCGTGGCCAAGTCCACCTACTTCCCGCCCTACGATCCCTGGATGGCCGGTGGATACATAAACTACTACTACTTTGGCTACGTCATGGTCGCGACGGTTATGCGGCTCACCGGAATCGTTCCCGCCGTAGCCTTCAACCTGGCGATCCCCTCCATCTTCGCACTGACCGCCGCGGGGTTGTACTCCTTTGGGTTCAACTTCGTCCTGGTCTCCCGCCGCCTGGTGGCTCGCGCTCTGCCGGACCGCGCGATCCTGGCGGGCCTCGCGACGGCGCTGGTCGTGCTGATCGCCGGGAACCTGGACGGCCCGACGCAGGTCCTCGAGGCTCTCCGGAGGCTGGGCGGCCTGCAGTTCAAGAGCACTCTGCCCATGGTGGAGGGGACCGTCAAGGCCTTAGCGGGCGTCTGGGCCGTGCTGTCTGGTGGTAGGGTGCTTCCGGCCTTCGACTTCTGGAGGTCCACCCGCATCATCGGTCCGGAGAACCCCACGCCGATCACGGAGTTTCCCTACTTCACCTTCCTGTACGGCGACCTGCACCCCCACATGATGGCCATGCCCATCGCGACCCTGGCGCTGGGGCTGGTGCTGGCGGTGGTGTGGCAGGGGAGCGCGACGCGACGGGGAGACGGGGAGACAAAGAGATGGGGAGAGACTGACGACTCAGCACTCAGCACCCAGCACCTCTCGGGCTTCCTCGAGGCGTGGGCGCGAGGCGGCAGGGGACAAGCCCCTGCCCTACATCATCCGGGCTTCCTCAGGGCGTGGGCCCGGGGGCATGATCCGCCAAGTCCGGGTAGAAGGCCTGCGGGCTTCCTCAGGGCGTGGGCCCGGGACTGGGGATCGCTCGCCGCCTGCGGCGGCCTCGTGGCCGGCGCCCTCCAGGTCACCAACAGCTGGGATTACCCGACCTATCTGCTGCTGCTGTCGGCCGCCTTCCTGCTGGCAACCTTCGCCAGGGACAGGGCGCTGACTGCGAAGGGGACGCTGGAGGCCCTGCTGTCGGCCGTAGCCATGTATGCCGTGGCGCAGCTGCTGTTCCTTCCCTTCAGCCGGTCCTACGAGCTGTTCTACAACGGCGTCAATCCGTCGCCGGGGAAGACCTCCCTGCAGCACTATCTGACCATCTTCGGCTTTTTTCTCTTCTGCTTCGGGTCCGCGTTGCTGTTCCACCTGGCTCGCAGCCGCCGGCATCGGCTGTGGCTGCGAGCCCTTTGGGAGCGACTCGAGGGATCTCGCAGGGCTGCCAGGCGGCGCGAGCTGTCGGCAAGGTTGGTGCGCCCAACCCCATGGTCCCAAGCCCTTCAGTACGCGGTTGTGGCACTGGTGGGCATGGCCCTTGGTGCCCTCCTCCTGAAGCTGTACCTCGTGGCCTTTCTTCTGGCGATGGGGCTGCTGGCGCTCCTCGCTCTCTTCGAGAAGGATGCTCCGCCCGAGCGGTTGCTGCTCACCCTCTTCGTAGGTCTTGGGGTGGTGCTCACCCTGGGGGTAGAGTTCGTCGCCATCAAGGGCGACATCGGGCGGATGAACACCGTCTTCAAGTTCTATCTTCAGGCCTGGTTCCTGTTCGGTATCGCCTCGACCCTGGGGGTCGCCGGGATCCTCTGGCAGTGGAGGGACGGCAGCAAGGGCTGGCTGCGCGGCTGGCGCAAAGGGTGGGTCGCCGCGCTGGCGGCCCTGGGCCTCTCGGTGCTGATCTATCCTGCGGATGCGACCCCGGTGAAGCTGGCCGCCCGGTTCCACCCCATGGCGCCCACCCTGGACGGCATGGCCTACATGAAGGGCGCCAGCTTCAGGGATCAGAACCAGGAGATCGTGATGGCCCGGGATTACGGCGCCATTCGGTGGATCCAGGACCACGTGGCCGGGTCGCCGGTGGTGCTGGAAGCCCAGATCCCGGAGTATCGCTGGGGCTCGCGGGTCTCCATCTACACCGGCCTTCCCACGGTGCTGGGGTGGACCTGGCACGAGCGGCAGCAGCGGTGGGGCTACCAGGGGATGATCGACGAGCGGCTGAGGGACGTCAAGACCATGTTCGATACCACCGACGTCGCTCAGCTGTCGGTCCTGCTGCAGAAGTACCACGTGCGGCTCATCTACGTGGGAGACCTGGAGAGGGCCTACTACTCCGCGGTTGGCCTGGCGAAGTTCGACGGCATGGTCGCGGCAGGAAAGCTGTCGGTGCTCTACCGATCCGACGGAGTGACCATCTACTCAGTAAGCGGTAGCTAGTACATCGCCACACTGATCTTGACAGGTGTCATCCTGAGCGATAGCGAAGGA
>JAMCTB010000115.1 GCA_023380955.1 Chloroflexota bacterium
TCACACGGTGGGTATCAATATGATTCAAGGGCTGGGCGCAAAGCTGGTGAACGCCAGGGGCGAGCAGTTTATGGAGAAGTACGCGCCGGGAATCAAGGACCGGGCCCACCTCTACACCCTGGCGCAGGCGATGGCGAAGGAGTCACTGGAGAGCAGAGGGCCGATCTACGCCGACATGCGGAACTTCACTCCGGAGGCCATCGAGAAGTGCAAGCGGGGGATCCCCAGGTTTCTGCGCAGGTTTGGGGAGGCGGGAATCGACATTCGCGGCCAGATTGTGGAGCTGACCCCCGGGGTTCGCTTCCGCGCGCCGACGATGCCGGGCGGCGTTCGGATTAACATCAGGTGCGAGAGCACCGTGCTCGGTCTTTTCGCCGCCGGCGCCAGCACCAAGGGAGCATCGCACGGAGCAGATGAAGGCCTCGGGGGGCTGAATCTCACCTCCTGCAACGTTTCCGGTCATCGAGCGGGGGAGAATGCCGTCAAGCAGGCCAGGGGCACAGATGAGCCCGAGGTAGATCAGGACCAGGTGGAGAGTCTGCTGGATAACCTCAGAGCTCCCTCGAGAGTGAAAGACGGTATTTTCGCGGATGAGGTCTTCGAGAGGGTCAAGGCGACCACCATTCCGGCCCGCTATTCCATCTTCAAGAACGAGAAGCGCATGCGGGAAGTTCTCAAGGAGGTCGAACGCGTCGAGCAGGAGGACTTGCCGAGGGTGATGGCTCCGGATGCCCACGAGCTGGTGAAGGCCAACGAGCTCAAGAACTACGTCCTGGCGGTCAAGCTTTCCTATCTGGCCGGTCTGGAACGAAAGGAGAGCCGCTGCTACCTTTACCGCGAAGAGTTCCCCTTCCAGGACAACGACAACTGGCTGGTGTGGCAGATTCAGAGGAACGAGGGGGGGAAGGTAGCGACCCGAATCGAACGGATCCCCTTTGAACGCTACCCCATCGAGCCGCCGTCGGGCAAGATCCCGGCGCCGGTCCAGTACACCTTTAGTGACTAGAGGGACAAGAAGCTATGAGCATTCAAAAGATAGACGAGGACGTATGTACCGGCTGCGGCGTTTGTGTAGAGAGCTGCCCGATGGACGTCATTCGAATGGACGATGAAGGCCAGAGGGCGATCATAGCTTACGGCCAGGATTGCGCCGTGTGCTATATGTGCGAGATGGACTGTCCAGAGCAGGCCATCTCGGTATCGCCGAGGGCCTCCAAGGTGCCCATACTTCCATTCTAAAGGTAGGCCGAATTGCTGGAAAAGCGGACTTCTACTGGAACCGGGGCGCAAATCGTGGTCGACGCCCTGGTAAGCGAGGGAATACGTTGACATGGCCGAGCTTGAAACGGCGGTGCGGGAGGGAATCAACGTTATCACCATTCTCTTCAAGGATTTTGGCTACGGCAGCATGAGGAAGCGTCAAAGGGCGGTATATGGGGGCCGAATAACGGGGACCCGGTTCAACAACCCTGACTTCGCCCGATTGGCGCAGGACCTCGGAGCCTACGGCGAACGGGTCACGGAACCCGAGGATCTCGCTGCCGCCCTACCCCGGGGCATAGAGAGCGGAAAGCCGGCGGTGCTGGACGTTTACGTGGCGGACTAAAATGCCAAAGGGGCGTTCAATTGAACGCCCCTACCTGATTTCGAGGACCTAACCTCATAGCAAAGCGAGGTAGATGTCCCTAGGAGATGCCGAAGACCTCTTTGCCCCACTTCTCTCGGGTCTGGTTGAGGAGCTCTTGGCTGCCTTTGACCGCCTGGGGGAAGTCCTTCATCCAGTAGAAGGGCTTGCAGGCCAGGAGGATGCCCGTGGAGTGGGAGAAGTCGCGGAGGGCGCGCTTCTGGGGCGGCAAGAGGGGATCCAGCGGGGTGCCCCAGCAACCCCTCAGCACGTCTATGGCCAGCTCCGGCTCGCAGCGGGTCCCCAGGGCCCACAGGAGGTCGGAGTAATTGGCGGGATCGATATCGTCGTCCACGATGATGATGAAGCGGTTCATATAGGCCGCCTGGTAGTAGCCGGCAAGGAAGTTGGCCGTCTGCTTGGCGTGGCCGGCGTACTTCTGCTCCAGGGAGACTATTACCATGTTGGGCCCTCGGGCTTCGGGGGGCACCCAGACCCCCACGACGCCGGGCACGTTCTTGTCCAGCTCGGCCCAGATGATGCCGGCGCGCATGACGTTCTTGCCGAAGTAGAAGTCATAGGCGCCCACCTGAGGCGGCGCGCCGAGGAGGATGGGGTTGTGGCGGTGCATAATGGACTTGACCTTGAAGACCGACTCGTCGCGCGAGCCGCTGCAGTAGTAGCCGGGCCATTCCCCGAACGGGCCCTCCTCTACCGTTTCGGTCCCGGGGGGCATGATCTCCCCTTCCAGGACGATCTCGGCGTGGGCCGGGATGGGCAGTCCGGTAATCGGTCCTTTGACTATCTCGACGGGTTTCTCGCGCAGCCAGCCCATGTACTCGTATTCGCCGACGCCCCGCTCGATGGCGCTGTGGCCCATGCTCCAGAGGATGGGGTCCGACCCGCAGACGACGGCGGCCGGGCAGGGCTCGCCCTTGGCCCAGTATTTCCTCCGGATCTGGTCGCCGTGCCGCCCGGGGGACATGTAGACGGTGGCTACGTTGCGGTCGTGAATCTGGACGCGGTAGGTACCCAGGTTCACCCAGCCATCGTCGGGGTCCTTCTGGATGACCATGTTGCCGGTGCCGATGTAGCGGCCGCCGTCGCCCTCGTGCCACTTGGGCACGGGGAACTGGTAGAGGTCGACATCGCCGCCGAGGTGAACGTTTTCCATTATGGGGCCGGTCTGCACCTCCGTGGGCGGCACGGGGTGAAAGTCCCGGGCGATCTTGTCTCGCCAATCGCGCACCTGGGGTACCCCCTTGGACTCCAGGGGCAGATCCAGGGAAAGCGCGAAAAGTTTGGGCGTGTTGAGGAAGTTGGAAACGATGCGGTATCCGGCGGGATAGCCTTTGACATTGTCGAAGAGCAGAAGCGGACCGTCGGGCACGGAGAGGCCGAGCTCGGTGATGGCGCCGATCTCCAGATTCCAGTCGGCCCCTTCGACGGTCTTGACCAGGCCCAATTCGTCGGC
>JAMCTB010000116.1 GCA_023380955.1 Chloroflexota bacterium
CATAAGTATATGCGGCGCCAGCGAGATGGTTACTACGGCTGGCTGCCGGGGCCCAGCTGGCTCTCGTAGCGGGCGCGGTTGGCCAGGTGCTCGGCGTAGGTGCGCGCAAAGGCGTGCTCGTGGTCGTTCTTGGCCACGAAGTAGAGGTAGTCGACGGAGGCCGGGTAGAGGGCCGCGCGAATGGCGGCCTCTCCGGGATTGGCGATGGGGCCGGGGGGTAGTCCGGCCTCTTTGTAGGTGTTGTAGGGAGAGGCCACCTCCAGGTCCTGATAGGTCAGGATCAGGCGAGGGTGGTCGAGCACGTAGTTAACCGTGGCGCAGGAGTCCAGCTTCATCCCCAGCCGCAGCCGGTTCTCGAACACCGCCGCGACCTGCTCGCGGTCCTGACTGGTGGCCTCTTTCTCGATGATGGAAGCCAGGGTGACCACCTGGTGTACGCTCATCCTCAATTCCTGCGCCCGCTGGCGGTATTGAGGCGTGAAGACCTGATGGAAGCGGTCCAGCATCAGCCGCAGGATATCTTCCTCGGTATGTCGCCGGGGCACGCGGTAGGTGTCGGGGAACAGGTAGCCTTCCAGGGGCTCGCGCAGGTTGGCGCCCTTGGGAACCTCCGGCGGCAGATTGCGCGGATCGCGCGCCACGGCCAGGAAGCGGTCACGGTCCACCAGTCCCTTTTGCGCCAGGCTGTCGGCAATCTGCCGCACCGTATACCCCTCGGGGATGGTGAAAGGGTAGGTCACCATCCGGCCCCGCACCAGTACGTCTATCACCTGTGGCGCACTGAGGTTTCGGGACACCTCGTACTCGCCGGCCCGCAGCCGCTGATCAAGGTTCCGGTACCGCGCGTAAAGGCTGAAAGCTAATGGGTCGCGGATGAGGTTCTGCTCCCGGAGCCGCCGGGCGATCTGGGCCGTGGATTCCCCGGCCTGCACCTCCACCACCACGGGCCTCCTGTCACTGGGGTCAACCGGTGCCAGGCGGCCTGTCGCCTCCCGGTCCAGGCCCAACGCCAGCAACACCAAAAAGGCAGGAAGTAGCAACCAGATTGCGGCCTTCCTGCCTATACGCGCCTTGCTGAAGTCCATGGAAACCTGCCCAAGCCTACTCCTCTTCGTCATCCTCCCTATGGTCATGGTCGTGCTCGTCTTCGCCCTCTTCGAGGAGTTCCTCCCAGGCTTCGGCAACCCGCTCGAATTCCTCCTCGCTGTCGATATCGACCAAGACATCATTCCCCTGTTCATCCGTCTCCAGGCGCAGGATCACCGCCTCATCATCGTCGTCGTCCTCCGGCGGCAGCAACACGGCGTACTCCTTGCCGTCGACCTCCAGGACGTCGATAAGGGTGAATTCGTGCTCCTCGCCGTTCTCATCGGTGAGGACGATGACCTCTTCCCTTTCTTCCTCGGGCTCGGACACTTCGGTCCACCTCGCCTTCCCAAGCGATGGTTCCATGTTAGCAACTACTGGGGAGCGCTGTTAATCTTATCATGCGGTTACTCTTCCCGCAAGCCGCCTGCGCTAACCCCGGATGTTCGGCGGCGATCGAGATATCCCTGCAGGATCAGTATTGCCGCCTGGCGGTCGATGACCTGCTTGCGGCGGGCGCGCCGAACGTCGCCCTCCAGCAAGACCCGCTCGGCGGCCACCGTGGTGAGCCGCTCGTCCCAAAACTGCACCGGCAGTCCGGTGCGCCGCTCGAGCTGGTCGGCGAACCGCCGCACCTTTTCGGCCTGCGGCCCCAGGCTTCCGTCCATGTTGCGCGGCAGGCCCACCACCAGCCCGGCCACCCCGTGCCGCTCAATGATCGTCTCCACCTGCCGCAGATCCGAATCCAAGCCCTGGCGTTGGATCACCGCCACACCTTGAGCCGTGAGCAACAGTTCGTCGGAGACGGCCACCCCGATGCGGCGGTCTCCCACGTCCAGGCCCAGCACCCTCACTGCAGCCCCTCCAGCTTCAGCAGGTCGTCCACCGGAGCGTGGTCGTCAGTGAGGATTGGTACGTCGTCCGTCTTGACCTCCGCCGTCCAAATCCCGGCCGCGTAATCCCGCAACTGGGCCACGTGCACTCGGTCGCCAAGCGTCGCGGCGGATCGAATCAGATCCGGCACCGCCACCCGCCGGCTGCGGGTCGCAAGCAGGATCAGGTTGCGCAGCCTGCCGGGGTCCCGGTCACCCAGCCAGACGGGGAAGGTGTAACGGTTGGGGAAGCGTTCCTGCAGGGTGCGGTCCAGGGAACGGTAGAAGCGGCTACGGGGACCCTCCACGGCGCTGATGGCGTTGATCGCCAGTACGCCGTCGGGCTGCAGGTGTTCTGCCGCCAGCCCGAAGAACTCCCGGGTGGTGAGGTGAAAGGGAACGGCGTCGGCAAAGAAAGCGTCCAGTACGATCAGGTCGTACCTCTCCCGGCTTCCCTCCAGGAACAGCCGGCCGTCGGCGGCGTGCAGACGCAAGCGGGGGTCATCAGGCACTTCGAAGTACTTCCGGGCCACCCGGATGACCGCGGGGTCGATTTCCGCCACGTCGATCTGCAACTGCGGGTAGTCACGCCAAAAGGCTTTGGGAGCCGATCCCCCACCCAGGCCGATGAAAAGCGCCTTTTTCGGGGTGCCCCCCAGCGCCGTCGCCAGGTGGAAGAAGTCGGTGTACTCGAAGCGGGTTGCAAAGGGATCGCGCAGGAACATGCCGCTCTGCCAGGAGTTGTCGAAGCGCAGGAAGCGGCTGTCGGCGCTGTCCATCACCCGGATATGATGGTAGAAGCTGTCCTTTTCGTAAACCAGCTGCAGCCCGCCCGCGGGGGAGGCCGGTTTTCCGCGGGCGCCATTCCCCTGCCCCTGGGGGCCAGCTGCCCCAATCTCCGGCCCTCCCCCCGCGCCCACGGCTGGCAACGCGGCGGAAAACAAGAAGAGGCCCACCAGGCCGGCCGCCACCCACCGCCGCTCGTGCAGCAGGGCCGCCGCTGAGGCGGCCAGGAGCACCATGCCCAGCCAGTGAATCAGTTCCTTCACGCCCAGGGCGGGGATCAAGAAGAAAGCGGTGGCGAAGGTTCCTGCCAGACTTCCCACCGTGGAGAGGGCGTATAGCCTCCCGGCCGCCGAGCCGACCTGTTGCACTGAACTGGATCGCAGCCTGACGGCATACGGAGAAACAGTGCCCATCAGCACGCCGGGCACAAAGAAGAGCAGGGCCGAGGCAAGGAGTGGCCCCGCCCGCGGTCCGGTGAGGTTCCATTGCGCCAGCCGGCCTGCCAGGCCGGGGGAATAGACCGGCACCGCCAGGGTGAAAAGCCCCGCTCCGGCCAACAGCGAGGCCAGAAAGGACAGGCGGGGCCGCCGGTCGGCCAACATCCCGCCCAGGTAGTACCCGAGGCTCAGCGCGGCCAGGAATACCCCGATCAGGCTGCCCCAAACAAAGATGGAGTTGCCAAAATCGGGCGCCAGCACGCGGCTCCCCAGGATTTCCAGCGCCATCAACACCGCACCGGAGACAACCACCAGGAATTCGAGCATCAGGCCCTCGCTAGAGCTTTTCCAGGTAACTGCGCACCAGTTCCTCCAGAAGCTCATCCCGTTCCAGCTTCCGGATGAGGCTGCGAGCGTTCTGATGGCTGGTGATGTAGACCGGATCGCCGGACAGCAGGTAGCCAACCAGTTGATCGATGGGGTTGTAGCCCTTTTCCTTCAGCGCGCGGTACACCTGGGTGAGGATGTCCCGGGCAGCGACCTCCTCCTCCGGCTTCATCCGGTACATCATCGTATGGTCCTTGTCCCGGTCCTTGAACATCCGTCATCCCTCCTGCCGCCAACGCTTATTCGCTGCACGCCGTCCGGAATCCTGCCCGGATCTCCGACCGGAGCCCGGATCAGGCGCCCGCTTGCCGAGCTCGGCTCAGGCGCCCAGTTGTTCCTTCACCAGTGGCAGGACGCGAGCCAGGGCGTCCTTGATCTTGCCCGGGTCCTTACCCCCCGCCTGGGCCATCTCCGGGCGACCACCACCTCCGCCGCCGGCCGCGGCCGCCACTTCACGCACGATCTTGCCGGCATGAACCCCGCGGGACACCAGATCAGAGCTGACCATGGCCACAAACCCGGCTTTGCCGTCCAGGTTGGCTCCCAGAACCACCACACCGCTGCGCACCCGGTCGCGCACCAGATCGCCGACCTCCCGCAGTTTCTGGGCATCCGGTGCCGGAACCTCCCCGGTTACGACGCGGATACCCTGCACCTCGGCGCCTACGGCCAGGAGTTCATCCACCGCCGAGCGGGCGTGGCGCGCCTGCAGGGCATCGACCTGGCGCTCCTTTTCTTTCAGCGCGCGCCAGAGTTCGCCCAGGCGGGAGGGAAGTTCCTCGCTGCGGGATACCTTCACCACCTCCGCCGCTTCCTCCAAGAGGGCCGTCTGCCGGCGCCACAGGCCCAGCGCGCCGGTACCGGTGACGGCCTCCAGGCGGCGCAGCCCCGCTCCGATGCCGGTTTGCATCACCAGCCGGCAGAGGCCGATCTCGCCCGTGGCGCGCACATGGGTGCCGCCGCAAAGCTCCCGGCTGAACTCGGTCACCTCCACCACCCGCACCCAATCTCCATACTTCTCGCCGAAGAGGGCCATCGCTCCCAGGGCCCGGGCTTCCTCCAGCCTCATCTCCCGGACGACCACCGGCAGGTTGTCCAGGATAGCCTGGTTCAGTACATCCTCCACCTGCGCCAGTTCCGCTTCGCTCAAGGGGCCGGAATGGGAGAAGTCGAAGCGCAATCGGTCGGCGGCCACCAGCGACCCCGCCTGTTCCACGCGCTGGCCCAGCACCTCCCGCAAGGCTTTGTGCAGCAGATGGGTGGCGGTGTGGTTGCGCGCGACCGCGCGGCGGTGCTCGGCGTCCACCCGCGTGATCAGTTGATCCCCGGGCCGGATCAGGCCCCGCTCCACCCGGCCCAAGTGCAGGAAGTATCCACCCGGGACGCGCCGGCAGTCCCAGACGGCGGCGCTCGTGCCGCCACTTTGCAGCTCGCCGCGATCGCCCACCTGACCGCCGGATTCGGCGTAAAAGGGAGTCTCATCCAGGACAATGCCCACCTGATCCCCGGGGTGGGCCTCGCCCACCAGTTCTTCGCCGCGAACCAAGGCCAGTACCCGGCCGGAGCCGCTAAGGGTTTCATAACCGGTGAAGCGCGTACCGGGCAGGCCTTGCAGCAAACTCGGAAGGGCTGTCTGGACGGCTAATTCCGCCTCCTCCCGGGCCGCCCGGGCGCGCTCGCGCTGCTCCTCCAGGGCCGCCTCAAAACCGGTGCGGTCCACCTCCAGGCCGTTCTCCCGCGCAATGTCCTCGGCCAAATCGAGGGGAAAACCGTAGGTGTCGTAGAGCAGGAAGGCCTGAGAGCCGGAAATGACCTTGCCCCCTTCGCGCCGGATCTGGGCCAGGATCTCCTCCGCACGGCGCATTCCCTGGTCCAGAGTAACCGCGAAGCGCTCCTCGTCTTGGCGGAGGACCGACTGGACGTGCTCTTGGCGCTCCCGCACCTCCGGGTAAGCATCCCCCATGATCCGGGCCACCACCGGCACCAGTTCGTGCAAGAAGGGACGGTCCAAACCCAGCAGCTTGCCGAACCGGACCGCCCGGCGCAGGATGCGCCGCAGGACGTACCCCCGGCCCTCGTTGGAAGGCAGGACCCCGTCGGCAATCAGAAAAGTACAGGCACGGGCATGGTCGGCGATCACCCGGAAAGGCATCCCGGCGTCGCCCGGCTCGTAGGTCCGCCCGGACAGCTCTTCCACGAAGCTGATCAAGGGGCGGATCAGATCAGTATCATAGTTCGAATAGACCCCCTGCAGGACCGAGGTAAGCCGTTCCAGTCCCATCCCGGTGTCAATGCTGGGCCTGGGCAGCGGCGTGAGCTTTCCGGAGGCGTCCCGGTTGTACTGCATGAAGACCAGGTTCCACAGTTCGCGCCAGCGGTCGCAGTCGCACTTGCCGATTGCACACTCGGGGGCGTCGCAGCGGTGATCCTCCCCCAAATCAAGCAGCACCTCGCTGCAGGGACCGCAGGGTCCGGTATCGCCCATCGACCAGAAGTTGTCCTTCTCGCCCAGGCGGATGATCCGCTCCGGCGGCAGCCCGGCCACCTCCTGCCAGAGCGCGAACGCCTCGTCATCATCCAGGTAGATCGTCGCATAGAGTCGATCCTTGGGCAATTGCAGCCCTTCGGTGAGGAACTCCCAGGCGTACCCGATCGCTTCCCGCTTGAAGTAGTCGCCAAAGGAAAAGTTGCCCAGCATCTCAAAGAAGGTGTGGTGGCGGGCCGTGCGGCCCACGGAGTCGAGGTCGTTGTGCTTGCCCCCGGCCCGTACGCACTTCTGGGCGGTGGTGGCCCGCCGGTACGGCCGGGTCTCCAGCCCCAGGAAGACGTCCTTGAACTGATTCATGCCGGCATTGGTGAAGAGGAGGGTGGGGTCGTTCGCCGGTACCAGCGAGGAACTGGTTACCCGGCTATGTCCCTTGCCCTCGAAGTAGCGTAAGAATCGTTCCCGGATTTCCCCGCCGGTGATCATAGCTATTGCCCTCCCGATTCTTGGCCCCAACATGCAAAGCCCTCGTCCCTGCACCGAGCTTTTCCAGGGATGAGGGAGATTTCTTTTGAGTATAGCGGGAGAGTCTGCCGCTTGTCAACGCAGGTCTCGCCAGTCCAGAAGCTGTTCGCTGGAGAACTCCCACAGGACCCTTGTCATGCCGACCGCCGGCACGGCCAGGAGCATCCCCCAGACGCCGGCCAGGGTCCCTCCGACCAGCACGGCGAAGATGACCACCAGCGGGTGCAACCGGACCTGGTCGCCGATCAAAAGCGGCCCCACCACGGCGTTCTCAAGCTGCTGGATGATCACAAAGGCCAGCGTCACCTGCAAGGCCCTCCACGGGGATACCGCCAGGCCCAGCAGCACCGCCGGAAGGGCGCCGATCACCGGCCCGAAGTAGGGGATGACATCGGCCACTCCTGCCAACACCCCAATAACCACCGCATAGCGCAGCCCCAGCAGCCAGGTTGCTACGCCCGCCATCAAGCCGACACTGGAGGCGACCAGCAGTTGCCCCCGGACAAACCCGCTCAACACCGCGTCCAGGTCGCGGACCAGGCCCCGGAAACGACTCCGCACCGCGCGGGGCAAAGCGGCTGCAACAACGGTCTGCAGCCGTGCCCC
>JAMCTB010000117.1 GCA_023380955.1 Chloroflexota bacterium
GCTATGGGCTTTCCGAGACTGTCGAAGCTGCGGACGAACTCGCGCGCCTTCTCGTTCATCCTGAGGTAATCGGCATTCAGGGCGCCGCCCGGGATCATCAGCGCGTCGAAACCGTCGGGATTCGCCTGGTCGATGGACAGCTCCACCCTGAAGCTATCGGCCCTCACGTCGTGCTTCATCCCATGGATCTCACCCTGGACGGGCGAGATCAGCACGGTCTCCGCCCCCGCCTGATCGAGGGCCTTACGGGGCTCCGTCATCTCCACCTGCTCGAAGTCGTCGTTCACGAGGATAGCCACACGGACACCCTGCAGTGTGTCCTGCTGCTGCATCAGCGAACCTCCTGGGTTTGTCTCGGCCTTCCCAAGACCGTGACAAAGGAGAACGGCAAGGGATATGCCAGCATCGGGGCGCCTCGGAGGTAGAGGCGCCCTGACGGCCGCCCCTGCGCCGATCTACGACAGCTTCGCTCGGGCGTTCTTCAGCACCGCCGGGTTGACCATCGACTTCGGCCTCTGCCCCCGCAGCACCCGCGCCACCTCCTCGGCTGCCATCCGATGAAGGTCGTCGCTCGCCCCCTTGGAGTAGAAGGCCGCATGGGGGGTCAGAATGACGTTGGGCAGCTTCAGCAGAGGGTCGCTGGGATCGGGCGGCTCCTGCTCCAGCACGTCCAGGGCGGCCCCGGCCAACCGTCCCTCCATCAGCGCCTGCGTGAGGGCCTTCTGGTCGATCAGACCGCCCCTTGCCGTGTTCACCACGTAGGCCGTGGGCTTCAACAGCCGGATCCGCTCGGCACCGAACAGGTGGCGGGTCTCCGCCGTGAGGGGCAGGTGGAAGGTCACGAAGTCCGCGGTCTTCAGCAACTCCTCCAACTCCACCTTGCGGGCACCGAATGACTTGATCGCTTCGGCGTCGACGTAGGGATCGAACACGATCACCTGGAGCCCGAAGGCGATCGCCCGCTTCGCCACGGCCCGACCGATCCGGCCCGAGCCGACCATACCGAGGACCTGACCTTCGATCCGCCGGTTGGTCTTGCCGCCCGAGTAGACGTCCCAGACGCCACGACGCACCTCGGCGTCCAGCTGGAAGGTGGATCGGGCCAGGTCCAGCAGCAGCGCTATGGTGTGGTCCGCCACCTCAGGGACGCAGTAGTCCGGCACGTTGCAGACGATGATACCGGCGTCGGTGGCTGCCTGGACGTCGATGCAATCGTAGCCCACGCCGTACCGAGCCACGACCAGGCAGCGCTCCATTCCGGCGATCACTCGCCGGTTGATGGGCGCCCTCTCCACCAGCAGCCCGTCGGCGTGGCGGACGATCTCCAGCACTCCATCCTCGTCCAGGCGCTCGTGGATCTCCAGCCGAGCGCCCGCCGGTTCCAGCACCTTCTGCTCGATCACGGCGTCGGCACTGGGAAAAACGTGGTCCGTCAACACTACCAGATGGGTCATATTTCCTCCTCGTTGAGCGAGATGTAGACCGGAATCGCGCTAGGGTTTTTCGCCCGCCACCAGCCGTTGCCTGAAGTTGGCCATCTGCCTCTCCCGAGAGAAGTGATGAGGAATTAGTACCGAGTGACGAGTGGAACCGCGGCATTCTAACACGTGCCCCGCGGGATTGGCATCCCGCGGGGCACTCGATCGGGTAGATGCGATGGCAGCGGCGGAGCCGATCTAGATCTCGTCGGCGATCGGTACCTCCACCGGCACCTTGCCCCTGGTGAACAGCCTCACCAGGAGAGGCCAACCAAGGGAGAGCACTATCAGGCCGAAGATGATCAGCGTGATGGGTCGATGGAAGAAGATGAGCAGGCTTCCGTCCGACAGCGTCAGCGAGAGCTTCAAGTTCCTCTCCATCACTGGGCCGAGCACCAGTGCCAGGACCATCGGCGCCGGCGGGTAGTCGAACTTGCGCATCAGGTAGCCGACGACGCCGAAAGCGAACATGATCCAGAGGTCTACCATGGCGCCGCCGACGGTGTAGGCGCCAAGGAGCACAAACAGAAGGATGAGGGGAATGAGCACCGGATAGGGAACCTTCAGGATCTGCACCCACATGCTGATGAGCGGAAGGTTGAGCACCAGCAGCATGATGTTTCCCACGTACATGCTGGCGATGACCCCCCAGAAGAACTCCGGGTTCTCCGACATCAGCAGCGGACCTGGGCGTAAACCGTACATCATCAGCGCGCCCATCATTATCGCCGCCACAGCTGAGGAAGGAATGCCCAGAGTTAGCAGCGGTACCAGGGCGCCGCCCGTGGCCGAGTTGTTGGCCGACTCGGAGGCACAGACCCCCTCGATGGCGCCGTTCCCGAACCGCTCCGGGGTCTTAGATGCGCGCTTCTCCACCGCGTACGCCATGAAAGCCGAGACCGTAGCACCAGCCCCGGGGAGGGATCCGATCACGAATCCAATCAGGGTCGAACGGACTAACGTCCACTTGCAGGCTGCCCAGTCCCGCCGCGTCGGCAGCACCGAGCCAATGGTCGTTGAGAAGATCTCCCGTTTGAACGAACCCTCCAGGTTCGTCATGATCTCGCCGAGAGCGAAGAGCCCCATCGCCATCGAGACGAAGCTGACGCCGTCCAGGAGATCCGAGCGACCGAAGGTGAAGCGCGGCACCCCGGCGATTGGGTCGAGACCCACGGTGCCCACCAGCATGCCCACGAGACCCATCGCCAGCCCCTTCAGCAGACTCTTGCCGGCGAGTCGGGTGAGGGTGCTGAGACCCAGCAGCATCAGGGCGAAGTACTCGGGAGGACCGAAGGAGAGAGCCAGGGTGACGATAGGCGTGGCGACCAGCATGAGAGCAACCACGGAGAAGGTGCCGGCGATGAAGGAGCCGAAGGCCGACATTCCGAGGGCGGCACCGGCGCGGCCCTGTCGGGCCATCTGATATCCGTCCAGGGCGGTCATCACCGAGGCCGACTCGCCCGGAACATTCACCAGGATCGACGTGGTGGAGCCGCCATACATGGAGCCGTAGTAGATCCCCGCCAGCATGATCATGGCGGTGGTCGGATTCATGCCGAAGGTGATCGGGATCAGTATCGCTACTCCGGTCACCGGACCGATGCCCGGGAGAACCCCAAGGAGAGTGCCGGCGAACACCCCGATGAAGCAGTAGACAAGGTTGACCGGCTGCAGCGCGATGCTGAAGCCGTACGCGAGATCCTGGACGACTTCCATTGGTTACCCTCGTCGCCGCCGTGTGACCGGCGGGTACTCGGCACCGGGACTAGAAGTAGATCTCCGTGATCCCCATGGGTAAGACCACCTTCAGCCATATCGAGAACAGCGCGTAAGTGGCGACGGTGGTCGCGACCGTCAGGATCAAGTTGAGACGCCAGGAAACCTGCATGTACCAGAGCAGGAACAGCAAGTATGCAGCCGTCGTGATGATATACCCTGCGGGCTGAAGCAGGAGGTTGTAGCCGGCCGTCGCGGCGAGCACTACGCCGATCCGTATCGCTCCCTGGAGGTCGGCCCCCGACCAGCCCGGCATGCGGATGGAGCTGGGTATCCCTTGTGCCTGGACGAGGATACCGGCGGCCACCCCACCGAGGCAGACGGAGAGCAGCGTGGGCATGAAGCCTGGGCCGGCATACTGGTCCGTGACGGTGGTGGGGAGGACATGAGACATCACGCCCATCCCAATCGCCAGAAGCAGCAGGAACACCGCGCTGATGGTGTTGGCAAGTCTCTCTGTCATACCCCCTCCAGGGAATGGCCGGGGGAGAAACCGGCTCCTCCCCCGGCAAAGCCTTAGGCCCCTAGCTACTACTTCTTCTTGGTGAGACCCAGTTCGTTGAAGACCGGCCTGAAGCTCGCGTACTCGTCTTCGACCGCCTTCTTGAAGGCATCACCGGAGATGAAGGCGTTCATCTGCTGGAACTTGTCCAGGTACTGCTCCTTCCACTCCTTGCTGTCGGAGACCTTCTTGAAGGCGTTGATCAGCCAATCGACGTGCTCCTTCTTCATGCCGGGAGGTCCGACGACGCCACGCCACTGGGCGATGCTGAGGTTGACCCCAGCTTCTTTCCAGGTGGGGGTGTCCTTGAACACCGGATCGTTGAATTGGACCCGCTCGGGAGCGGAGTAGCCCAGCGCCCTTACCTTGCCAGCCCGTATCTGCTCGTAGGCCTCGGAGGGATTGGCCAGCGCCGCATCCACCTGGCCACCCAGGACGTTGGTCATCACCTGGCCACCGCTCTCGAAGGAGACGTAGGTGTAATCGCCACCACCATTCTTGGTGAATAGCGCCAGCTGGATCTGGTCGGTGTTACCGACGCCCGTTCCAGCGACCTTCAGCTTCTTCGGATTCGCCTTGCCCTGGGCGATCATGTCCTTCAGATCCTTGATCGGCGATTCGGTCCTCACTATGAACATGTTGTAGTCGGAGACCATCTTCGCGATGAAGGTGAAGTCGTTGTACTTCCAGGGTGCGTTGCCCATCAGGTCGCCGTAGGCGCTGCTGTCATCACTCCATACGATGGTGTAGCCATCGGCGGGCTTCTCCTTGCCGTAGGACTTGCCCACGATGCCGCCGCCGCCCGCCTTGTTCTCGATCGCGAAGTTCTGAGGGATCACCTTCAGATCCATGGCAAGCTTGTCGAAGTTGCGGGCGATGATGTCCGTGCCTCCACCGGGAGCGTACGGGACAACCATCAGGATCGGCTTAGAGGGATACTTCTCGCCGCCCTGGCAGCCGCTCATCAGCAGACCGCCGGCGATCAAGGACGCCGCCAGCAGAGTCGCCACGCCCACGGAGCCCCAACGGCTCCGCGCAGATCGAAGGATCGGCAACATAGTCACCCTACTCCTTTTCTTGAAGATCTGGCGCGCGAGTTGAACCGCCCGTTTGGTTGTCGCCCCTGGATCGACTCGTCGGCTAGACCCCTCACCTCCCTTCTCTTCCAGGTAGTCTGCGGCCCGAAAGCCACACCGGCACTGTCAACGGGGCTAGAGCCCTACTCGGAGATTGGCGGGTTGGAACAACAAGATGGTTTCGTGGATTCAGACAGTTCGGGGCCCACCACATCCCCGGCAACCACCTCGATGTGGCAGGCCCCAATTAGAACAACATTATTATACGCCACGGGGCGGATTTCGCCTCCCACCTGCGATCAATATGTTCGTAATTCCATACCTACGTGGCAGTTCAACGGTGGGCGAAGCTACTATGCTCCTGTTGCGCCGTACGAGGCAGAGAGGGGGGTTCGATGACCAACACCCTGCATCGCATGGGTAGTCCCGAGTCACTGGCAATGGACTTCGTGATGCTGGCCATGGCAACCCAGGGGTTCAACGAGAAAGGGGCCGCCGCTAAGCTGCGCCGGATGGGGGAGATCACTGCATCTCACCATCCCGCAAACCTCGGGGACGAAGGTCACGGCGGCCTCTTCACCGGCGTCCCCCTCGCGGCGATCCTGGAGGGCATGCGAGACGGCAGCTACCTGGGTGCGGTCTTCGTGGAGGCCGACCAGCTGGTAGAGACGCTCAGGGCATTCAAGGCCGCCAATATGGGGATCTCGGTGGTGGTGAGCGCCCCCTTCCAACAGCTTTTCGACGCCGCCGAAGCTGCGGGCCTCGAGGCCCACACGGTCCACATGTCGCTGGGTCTCTTCGGGAAGAAGGAGCTGTTGCCCCCCGAGTGGGTGCTGGAGATCACCACCATGTGCGGCCACGGGATGGTCTGCCCGAAGCTGGTGCAGAAGCTGGCCGGAAGGGTGGAGACGGGGCAGATCACGGCCCAGCAGGCAGGACAGAAGCTGGCCTCCACCTGCAGCTGCGGCATCTTCAACCCGATCCGAGCCGCCAGGATCCTCGATTCTGTGAACCTTCCAGAAGGAGGTAGCGACCGATGAGAGTCGACGAGCAGCTGTGCACGGGCTGCGGGGAGTGCCTGGACTACTGCTCCGTGGACGCCCTCCGACTGGCCGGCGGGATCGCCACCGTCGACCTGGAGCTCTGCGTCGAGTGCTCCGTCTGCCGGCGCTCGGGCGTCTGCCCCACCGACGCCTTCGTCGAGGAGGAGTTGGCCTGGCCCCGATCCCTGCGCAGCATCTTCAGCAATCCGCTGACCTGCTTCGCTGAGACCGGGGTCACCGGTCGGGGCACCGAGGAGATGAAGACCAACGAGGTCACGGGGCGGTTCGGCAAGGAGGAAGCAGGGGTCGCCATAGACATCGGCCGGCCCAATGCGGGAACAAGCCTCGCCGACGTGGAGAAGCTGGCCATGGCGGTGGCGAAGGTGGGCGTGGAGTTCGAGCCTCTCTCCCCCATCACCATGCTGATGGTCAATGCGGCCACAGGGCGGTTGCGGGAGGAGATCAAGGGCGAGCGGGTGCTCTCGGCCGTGATCGAGCTGAAGACCAGGCCGGAGAAGCTCCCCCAGCTGGTGGGCGCGCTGCGGGAGGTGGAGGGCCAGGTGAACACCGTCTTCACCGTGGGGGTGATCTCACGGGTGGGGGAAGATGGCCGCTCCATCCTGCTGCGACCGCTACTGGAAGAGGCTGGCATCGCTGTGCGACCCAACGGCAAGGTCAATCTGGGGCTGGGCCGGCCGCTGGCAGAGTAGGTGGGAGGGGCGTGGACCGGCCAGAGGGCAGGTCCACGGGGTGAGGGGGGAAGCTGCCCCCTCCCTCACCCTGCGCCGAACCTCTAGCTTCTCGCGGCCATGGCGCTCCCGGTGGGAGGGGCGTGGACCGGCCAGAGGGCAGGTCCACGGGGTGAGGGGGGAAGCTGCGGTAGTGTACGGCATATTGCGGAAACGTCTACCATGTCATGCTGAGCGTCAGCGAAGCATCTCCTCGTGGCTTTCATGACGCGACCAACGATAGTGGGTGACCGCCTTGAAGGAATACTACGTCTACATTATGGCTAACGTCTCGCGAAGCCTCTACGTGGGCGTGACCAACGACCTGCAGCGGCGCGTCTACGAGCACAAGCAGAAGCTCAGCGATGGTTTCACCAGGAAGTACAACCTGACGCTCCTTGTCTACTTCGAGTCAACGCCTGACATATTGGCTGCCATCGCCCGCGAAAAGCAAATCAAAGGCTGGCTGCGGGCGAAGAAGGTGTCCATGATCGAGTCGGTGAACCCGAAGTGGCTGGACTTGAGCGCCCAGTGGCAGTAACGAGGAGATGCTTCGCTGACGCTCAGCATGACATGGTGCAGGACGTCCTGTTTCCGCAATCCCGCGTACAGTACCGAAGCTGCCCCCTCCCTCACCCCGCGCCGAACCTCTAGCTTCTCGCGGCCATGGCCGCCACCAGCTCGGCGGCCCGAGCGACGTTGAAAACGCCGCAGGTGCACTGATGGCCCAGCTTCAGCCCGGCCTCCTCGGCGGTGAGCTTGCCGGCCTTCACCTGTTGGGCCATGTGGCGCACCAGAGTCCCCGGCACCTGGGCGTGGCCGCACATGGTCATCACCTCTAACTCCTCCATGGGCGCCATCTTCTCGGCCCGACCCCAGGTGCCCAGGGAGTACTCGATGGTGTGGGGGATGCCGATGCCGGCCTTCTTGCAGCACTCCTTCACGTTGTCGAAGAGGCCGCTGACCACGACGGAGCGATCGAAGCCAGCGTCGATCAGATCTTTGATGACGGCAGCGACGGTATCAGCGTCCCGGAAAACGGCGTGGCCGATGGTCTTGTCGTTGACGCCCTCGAGGATCGCCTTGACGCCCAGGGTCAACTGATTGCCCCTGGCGGCGTCGCCCACGAAGGTGGGGTTGTACTTCATGACGATCTCGTAGAACTTCTTCATCCTCTCGCCGGTGCCGGGGACGTTGACCCCCTTCCCTGCCATGGTCGTGAAGATGTAGTCCCTGGAGAGGCTCTCGATCGTGCCCCGTCGGTGATGGGTGTGAGTCATCTTCGTCCTCCTCTACCGGCCCTGTTGGTGGGTGACCATGCCGACGTTGGTCTTCCCGTTGGGGAGCAGCGTGAACCCGGCGTCCTCGACCACCTTCTTGATGGGAACCGACCCGTCCGGCTCGTAGCGGACCGCCAGGTCGATGCTGAAGACCGAGTCGACCTTGGGAGTCACCTCCTTCAAGGTGTTCAGGACCTCCACCACCTTCTCCTGAGGCACGATGAACTCGACGATGGCCGAAAGCACCTTCTCCTGCAGCACGTCGTCCTGCATCTTGCCCGTCTGCAAGTCCGTCATCAGGAAAGTAACAGGGTTCGCAGGCTCCTGCTGCACCCCGATCTTGGAGAGGGCCATGGCGATCTTCTCCACCTCGCCAAGCCTGGTGCCGACGGTGGGTCGCCCGACCTCGATGGCCATCCCGGCGAAGCCCGGCTTCACCCGATCGGTCACGTCGTTGGTCTTGATCTCTTCGGTTCCGCGGCCCGGGATGCCGGTCTTCGGATGGACGCCCAGGGGATCGCTGAACTGGCTGCGCAGCACCCGTGGCCATTCCATCGGCTGCTGATAGAAGGCGTCAGTCGGGCAGACGCCGGCCCGGAGGCAAGCGCCGCATTCGACACACTCGTCGAGATCGACGCGGGAGACGCCATCGTCATCCAGGGAGATCGCACCTACGGTGCAGTAGGGCACGCACTCCCCGCAGCCGCTGCAGGCCTGTTCGTCAATCAGCATCGCGCACTCCTTCGTTTGTCCGTGTCTCGGCCAATCCATCGCCCGCCCCCCGGGACGCAGTCGTCCATCATCGGGAGCGCCGGGGCGGCCTTGCGGAGCTACATTCTATCCAACCACTTCGCGACCGCGCAATCGGCCAATATGACTAATACTTTCCTAACTCGGCAAAGCCGAAACCAAAAAGGTTGTATGCTTGAACACCGATGATCTCCCGCAGATGCCGCTTGGTCGAGAGAGGAGCGTGCTCGGATGACGCTGCTGACTGAACGCTACGCCCCCCAG
>JAMCTB010000118.1:0-4945 GCA_023380955.1 Chloroflexota bacterium
GACCGAGATGTGATAGAGGCGCTGTCGGTGCTGGACCACCCAGCCACCAGGCGGGCGACCGAGGCCGAGCGAAGCTTCCTGCGGGTGATGGGCGGGGGCTGCCAGCTGCCCATGGCCTGCCTCTGCAGATCGGCAGAGGGTGGGTTGGTGATGGAGGCGCTGGTGGCCGGCCCAGACGGGGTGCAGGTACTGCGGGAGCGAGACGCGGGAGGGGTTGGCGACCCCGCCGCCCTGGGCGAGCGCATCGCCGGCAAGCTGCTGGCCCGGGGCGCGGCCCAGCTGCTGGGGGAGGTTCAGCCATGACGGGGAAGGTCTACCTGGTCGGGGGTGGGCCCGGGGACCCGGGACTCCTGACACTGCGCGGCGCCGAGCTGCTGGGCCGGGCCGAGGTGGTGGTGTACGACCGCCTGGCGAACGGCGTGCTGCTGGACCGATACCTTCGCCCCGAGGCCGAGCGGATCTACGCGGGGAAGTCCTCCGACCATCACACCTATCCCCAGGAGGAGATCAACCGGCTGCTGGTCTCCAGGGCGCTGGAGGGGAGGATCGTCGTTCGGCTTCACGGTGGGGACCCCTTCGTCTTCGGACGGGGGGGTGAGGAGGCCGCTGCCCTGGCCGCCGCGGGGGTGCCCTTCGAGGTGGTCCCGGGTGTCACCTCAGCCGTCGCCGTGCCGGCCTACGCCGGCATTCCGGTGACCCACAGGGGCCAGAACAGCTCCTTCGCCGTGGTGACCGGCCACGAGGACCCCACCAAGCCGGAGTCCAGCCTGTGCTGGGAGAAGCTGTCCACAGGCGTCGGCACCCTGGTCTTCCTGATGGGGCTGACCAACCTGCCGGCCATCGTGCAGCAGTTGACGCGGAACGGTCTCCCGGACGCCACGCCGGTGGCTGTGATTCGGTGGGGGACCTGGTCTCGCCAGATGACCCTGGTGGGCACCCTGGCCGACATCGTCGCACGGGTCCGGGAAGCCGATTTCCGTCCGCCGGCGGTGATCGTGGTCGGAGGGGTGGTCGGCCTGCGAGAGACGCTGCGCTGGTGGGACAACCGACCTCTCTTCGGGAAGCGGGTGCTGGTGACCCGCAGCCGGGAGCAGGCCGGCAGCCTGTCGGCGCTGCTCCGGGAGTACGGCGCAGATCCGGTGGAGGTTCCGGTGCTGCAGATCCTGCCCCCTGAGTCCTACGAGCCGCTGGATGGCGCCATCGCCCGGCTGAGGAGCTACGACTGGGTGGTGTTCACCAGCGCCAACGGGGTGAAGGCCCTCATGGAGAGGCTGGAGACCCTGGGTCTGGACGTGCGGGCTCTGGCAGATGCTCGCCTGGCGGCCATCGGTCCGGCCACGGCCCAGGAGCTGCGCAACTACCACCTGAAGGTCGACCTGGTGCCTTCAGAGTACGTGGCTGAGGAAGTGGCCGCGGCCTTGCTGTCCACGGGGGTGGCCGGCAGCAGGATCCTGCTGCCCCGAGCCGACCTGGCGAGAGATCTGCTCGCCGTGGAGCTGGAGAGGGCGCGGGCTCTGGTGGACGACGTGGTCGCCTATCGGACCGTGCCGGCCGCGGGTGACCTCACTCGATTGCGGGAGCAGCTATCGGCCGGCGAGATCGACGTCGTGACCTTTGCCAGCTCATCTACGGTGCGCTACCTGGTGGCAGGGCTGGGGGAGGGGGCGGTCTCGCTGCTGTCCCGGCCGTTGATTGCCTGCATCGGCCCCATCACAGCCGACACGGCCAGGGAGTCGGGGCTTCGGGTGGACGTGGTAGCCCCCGAGCACACCATGCCGGGGTTGGTGAAGGCCCTCGCAGAAAGAGTGCTGAGTGCTGAGTGCTGAGTCCTGGGGTATCCCCAAGAGCGGGTCCAGGGCGCAGCGCCTGGCGGGGTCTGGGGTGTCCCCAGAACTACAAAGACTCCTTGTTGCCTACTCAGTAGCCTCGCTCGTCGAAGAGGGTGGCGATCAGCTGATCCACCGGCGCGTATTCGTCGGTGAGGATCAGGTCGGTGCCCTGGGCCATGTAGTCGGCCAGCTCCTGCTCGGGCATGATCCTGGTCACCGGTTCCTTGCCACCGTACAGCCCCGTCAGCTCGTCCATGAAGGTGGGTGGGTCGATGGGGAGCTGAGAGGCCACCACGATCAGGGTGTTCTGCGCGGAAGCCTTCCACCCCTCCCCTACCGCCGCCACGGTGACGTGGGTGAACACCCGCTTCAGGGTGTTGACGTAGGGACGGAGGAAGGCGCCTCGCTTCGGGTTGTCGATGATGTTGACCAGATAGAAGCCATCGGGCTTCATCGACTCCTTCAGCTTCTGGGTGAACTCCAGCGTCGTCAGGTGGTATGGCACCGATAGATCGTTGAAGGCGTCTCCCAGGATGAGGTCGTACTTCCCCTTGGGTGTCGAGCCGTTGTCGAAGAACATCCGGCCGTCCATGTTGTGGGTGACTATCCTGCTGTCCCTCGGCAGTCCCAGCTCCTCGTAGACCACCCGGGTCACATCCGGATCGATCTCGATCACTTCCTGGTTGCTGGTGGGGTACACCTTCTCCATGTACCTCGGGAAGGTGTATCCCCCACCGCCGATGAAGAGCGCGTTCATGGAGGGCCGGGTCTGGGAGAGGTACTTCACGATGTCGGCGTAGACCTTCTCGTAGGCGTACTCCAGGTGGGTGGGATCGTCGAGCGCGACGAAGCTGTGCACCAGGTGATCCAGCACCAGGACCCGCACCTTGTTGCCGTCCTGCCCGGCTCCCTGGTCGAAGAAGCGGATGGAGTAGTAGTTGCTCTCCTTCCAATAGGGTGACGCGAAGGCGTTCGTGGTGTTCAGGTAGTAGCCGAACCCCAGAAAGAGCAGCAGCGCGGCCACCGTCGCCGGCACCCTTCCCCTCTTCCACATCTCCCCGAAGACGATTCCCATCGACATGAGCACCACCGCGACCCCCGCCACGATCATTCGGGTCCCGAACCAGGAGATCAGGACGAAGCCGGTGGCGAAGGTCCCCACGATGCTGCCCGCGGTGGACCAGGCGTAGATCTTCCCCACCGTGGATCCTGCCGCGCTCAGGTCCTTGAGAGTGAGCTTCACCACCACGGGGGAGATGGTGCCGAGCAAGAGGCTGGGCAGGAAGAAGACGATGGTGGTGAGGAAGGCGATCTTCCCCATGAGGGGGAAGGGAAGGTTGACCGACTTGCTGCCGACGAAGCCTATCGTGGCGAGTATGCCGAGGCTGGCCAGTCCGCTGAGCAGGAACAGCACCCCCAGGGTCTGGGGCTTGGGCGCGCGGTCGGCGATGCGGCCACCCAGGTAGTTCCCGAGGCTCATGCCGGCCAGAATGACGCCGATGATGCTGGTCCAGGTGTAGAGGGATACGCCGAGGAAAGGCGCCAGGATGCGGCTGGCCACCAACTCGATGGTCATCCCGCAGCTGCTGCCCACGAAGACGATGAAGTAGGACCTCCAGAGCAACCTTCTCCCGAACAAGGGCGGCCTCCCGAAGGGGTGAAGTAGGGAGACGTGGGACCGGCCGTCGGCGAGGTTGCCTTCTGGGGCGCCGTGGCGGCACCGTCGCATTCTATAGCAGGGGTGGCAGCTGCACAAGGGAGGATGGGGGTTATGGAGAGTGGAAGCCCCGCTCCGGGTGCCGGCTTGAAGCAGCCGCGGCAGGGCATCCCCGTGCGTAACCCGTACCGGGAAGAGGGCTCCCCTTGGCAGGTTGGCGGCGATGGCATACACTTCACGGCGTTCAGCTCTCAGCCATCAATCATCAATCATCAATCATCAATCATCAGCAGCGCAGGTCTTGCTGAAGGCCGATGGCTGTCAGCCGATCGCTCTTAACGGAGGGAACATGAAGACGGCTCTGACTGTGGCGGGGTCGGATTCCGGTGGCGGCGCCGGGATTCAGGCCGATTTGAAAACCTTTGCTGCGATAGGGGTGCACGGCACCTCGGCCATCACTGCCCTCACTGCCCAGAACACCCTGGGAGTAACCGGCATCTTCGATCTACCTCCCGCCTTCGTGGAAGCTCAGTTCGATGCCATAGCCGGCGACATCGGCGTCGACGCCATGAAGACCGGCATGCTGTTCAACGCGGCCATCATCGAGGCCGTGGTCGGCAAGATCCACCAGTACGGCGTCTCCAGGGTCGTGGTCGATCCGGTAATGGTGGCCACCAGCGGGGACCTGCTGCTGAGAGAAGATGCCATCGACGCGGTCAAGGCGCGGCTTCTGCCCCTGGCCCTGGTGGTTACCCCCAACCGGCGGGAGGCGGAGGTGCTGTCGGGCCTGCGGCTCAATACCGACGATGACGTGCAGGAGGCCTGCCGCCGGATCCATCGGCTGGGACCACGCTACGTCCTGGTGAAGGGCGGACATGCCCCCGGGGATGCCGTGGACTGGCTGTTCGATGGAAAGCAGATTACCCCCTATCGGGCGCCTCGCATCGATACCAGCAACACCCACGGCACCGGCTGCACCCTGTCGGCCGCCATCGCTGCCTATCTCGCCCTCGGGCGGGAGGTGGCCGAAGCGGTGGCTGGCGCCAAGGAGTACATCTCGGCGGCCATCCGGTACGCCTATCCCCTGGGGAAGGGCCACGGGCCGGTGAACCACATGTTCGCGCTGTACCGCTAGTACTCCGCCACATTGGTTCTGACAGGTGTCATCCTGAGCGATAGCGAAGGATCTCCTCTCGCCACGGGGAGATGCTTCGCTGCGCTCAGCATGACAGTACATATCACCTTCTCTGTGGTCGTGTACTAGGGCGTATGTTCAAACTATAGCCACAAGAGAGTGGCGGCGATGGTCCACATGGCTCGATAGTTCTCCGCCCGCTTCTCGTAGCGGGTCGCCAGTCGCCTGAACTGCTTGAGCCGGTTTATCAGACGCTCGATCTGGTTGCGGGTACGGCATATGGCACGATCAAAGGGACCTGTGCGGTGCTCGTTCTCTTTGCGG
>JAMCTB010000118.1:4955-64424 GCA_023380955.1 Chloroflexota bacterium
GGTTCTGACAGGTGTCATCCTGAGCGATAGCGAAGGATCTCCTCTCGCCACGGGGAGATGCTTCGCTGCGCTCAGCATGACAGTACATATCACCTTCTCTGTGGTCGTGTACTAGCTAGACGAGTATGGACGGAGCGTAATCGTTATGAAGGGTGAAATCCTGTCGGTGGGCACCGAACTGCTGCTGGGGCAGCTGGTCGATACCAACGCGCCATGGCTCGCGCAGTCGCTGTCTACCCTCGGCATCGACGTCTACTGGATCAGCCAGGTGGGAGACAACCAGGGGCGGTTGGTGGATGCGCTCCGGCGCGGATGGGGGCGATCCGACCTGATCGTGATCAGCGGTGGTGTGGGCCCCACCGGTGACGACCTAACCAGGGAAGCCATCGCCGAGCTGATGGGCGAGGAGATGGTAGTCCAGCCCGATCTGGAGGCGGAGCTGAGGGCATTCTTCGCCCGACGGGGACGTACGATGCCGGAGCGGAACGTGAAGCAGGCCACCCTGATATCCTCGGCCGAGGCGCTGCTCAACCCCATCGGCACCGCGCCTGGCTGGTGGGTCCAGCGCGACGGCCGGGCCATCGTCGCCATGCCGGGGGTTCCCGTGGAGATGAAGCGGATGTGGGAGCAGGAGGTGCTCCCTCGGCTGGCCAAGCTGGCCGGTGCCGGCGTGATCCTGTCGCGGACCTTGAAAGTGCTCGGCATGGGCGAGTCGTGGGTGGAGGAGGAGCTGAAGGAGCTGATCCCGTCTCCCAATCCCACTGTGGCTACCTACGCCAAGGAGGACGGCATCCACGTGCGGGTCTCCGCCAAGGCCGCCGGCCGGGAGGCAGCCCAGGAGATGGTGGCCGGGGTGGAGGCGCAGGTACGCCGGATCCTGGGCGATCACATCTACGGAGTGGACGAGGAGACCGTTCCGGATTCGGTGATGGGGCTCCTGGAGAGGAAAGGGCTCACCCTGGCGACCCTCGAGTCCTGCACGGCCGGCCAGCTGTCCTCAGCGCTGGCCTCCGGTTCTGCGGGTGGCGACCGGCTGCTCGGCGGGTTTGTGGCCTTCAATCCGAAGATGCTAAGCCACCTTGGTGTGGATGCCGCCCTGGTTGCCGCTCACGGCCCTGTTGCGGAGGAGGTAGCGCGGGCCATGGCGGCGGCTGCGAGGAGGTCTCTCCTGGCCGACGTGGGCTTGGCAGTCGTCTGTGGCATGGAGGACAACTCGGAAGGGGGCCAGCGGCTGGGGGTCGTGCATTGCGCCGTCGACGATCGCGGTAGCGTCGGCAGCGCCACCAGCCGGTACACCACCACCGCCAAAGAGGTGCGACGAAGGGCTGTGCTGGACGCCCTGGACTTGCTGAGGCGCACTCTACTATCGAAATAGCAGATCTGGGAGGAGAGAGAATGCCGATACTCAGGGTTTCCATGTGGAAGGGGCGAACCCACGAGCAGAAGTCGGAGTTGGCCAAGGCGCTTACCGAGGTGATGGCTCGGGTCGCCAAGACCAGTCCCGAGGCCACTACCATAATCTTCGATGAGATCGACAAGGAGAACTGGGCCAGCGGCGGCACGTTGGTGTCGGATCGGCTGTAGCACCGAATCCCGAGATGGCGGCGGCGCTGGGGCAGAACATGGAGGCAAGAAAGCTGCCGGGGAGAGCCGCCGCCAGAGGGGATTCGCCCCGCTCTCTAGGCTTCCGTGCGTGGGCATGTGGTATAATTGAGTGTGAATTCCGGTCGATTCCGAGCCGGACTAGCGCCTGTAGCTCAGGGGATAGAGCAGCGGCCTTCTAAGCCGCGGGTCGGAGGTTCGAATCCTCTCAGGCGTACCAGAGGATGCACAGCATCACGAACCCGCGCCTTGGGCGTCCTCTACCCTTAGTGTTTTCTCCCCACGTCACCTTTAGACGGGCAGATCCCGCGGACCCACGGTCCGTGCACTTCCGGTGCGCCGCTGCTGGAGGACGCGATTCCGGTGCTGCCGTGGCGCTCAGCAGACGTCAGCCGGAGCCTGATCCTGGCGCTCGAACCAGGTGGATGTAGAGGGTGTAGGGTTGTGAGTGTCGAAGGAGCTGCTGGAGATCGCAGAACCCTGCCGTGGGATTCCTCCCTCTTAGAGAGAGTGGCTCGTGTGGCCAGCTCGACCCTGGAGCGGGAGGAGCTGCTGCATCTGCTCTTCGTGGAGCTGAAGCGCATCGTTCCCTGCGATGCCCTCGGTCTGTTCTGGCGTGAGCCCTCCGGGAGCTTTCAGCTGGCGGTGGTAATGCCCAAGGCCCAGACGGTGGCCGTGGAGCAGCTGCGGGCCGGCATCGGCGTGGAAGCTGCCGAGGACAAGCCTCAGGCCTTCTGCTGCCCTGATAACCGCTCCAGCTCCCACCCGGTGCTGGCCTGGTTCGGGGAGCAGGGCCTCGCCGCCTCGCTGTGCGTACCCATAGTGGTGGCCGGGCAGCTGCTGGGCTGGCTGGTGGCCGGTCGCTCGAAGTCTGGCTCCTTCAACGTGGGTGAGCTTCACCCCCTGGTCCAGCTGGCCCTGCTGGTGGGGCCCGCGGTGAACAGCTTCCGGCTCTACGACCGGTTGGAGGCGGCGCACAAGGACCTGGCTGCGGCCAGGGATGAGCTGGCCAGGTCGGAGCGGCTGGTGGTGCAGGGCGAGCTGGCCTCCGGTGTGGCTCACGACATCAACAACATACTCGGCCTCATTTCCGCCAGGGCAGACCTGTTGAAGCTTCAAGGGGTCGGCCGCCAGGCAGAAGCCTCCCTGGACGCCATCCGGCAGGCGGTGGACGACGGCATCACCGTCGTTCGGCGCATGACTCAGTTCACCCGCCGGCAGCGCACCCAGGAGTTGGTGGGGCTGGACGTCAACAAGCTGGTGGAGGACGTCCTGGAGATGACCAGGCCTCGCTGGCAACCGTCTCCCTCGGCGAAGGGCAGGGCGGTGAGGGTTCGGTTCAAACCGGGCCAGACCTCCACTGTGATGGGCGTGCCGTCGGAGTTGAGGGAGGTCATGGTCAACCTGATCATGAACGCCGTGGACGCCATGCCCAACGGCGGTGACATCGTGGTGGAGACTCGCCAGGACGACGGCTGGGCTGTGATCTCCGTTGCGGACACGGGCTGCGGGATTACCGAAGAGGTTCGCCAGCACATCTTCGACCCCTTCTTCACCACGAAGGGGGAATCGGGCTCCGGCCTCGGTCTCTGGGTGTCCAAGGGCATCGCGGCCCGGCACGGCGGCGACATCCTGGCGCAGAGCGAGCTGGGCAAGGGCAGCTGCTTCAAGTTCAGGCTGCCCATCGCGACGAAGGCCGCCGCGCAGCCGATGCAGAAGCCGGCCGGGCCGGTCCGGTCCATCATGGTGGTCGACGACGAGGCCGGACTGGGGGAGGCCTTGAAGCTGTCGTTGGAGATGGTCGGCTACCGGGTGGTGTTCTCGGCGAGCCCTCGGGAGGCCCTGGAGATCTTCAAGAAGACCCCATTTGACCTGGTGATCACCGACCTGCGAATGCCCGGCATGACCGGCTGGGAGCTGGCGGCGGAGATCAAACGGTTCAGTCCCCGGACCCCCATCATCGCCATGACCGGCTGGCCCGTGGATCTCATTCGGGATGGGCAGCGGAGCTCCGACATGGAGACCATAATCCAGAAGCCCTACCGGGTCAACGAGCTTCGGGCGAAGGTTGCTAAGGTGTTGGCCTCAGCCTCCGGTGGTGAATAGGTAGATCCATCCTTCGACCTGCCGAACGCGATCGCGAAGCGACGGCGGTGCGGCCAAGCCGTCCGAGGTTGGGCCGTCGCGAAGGACCCCCGAGAGGAGCCACCGTCTCAGAACCAGGATAGGTTACCAGGTCGCGAGGGCCTTCTGCCGGTGGCTCTGCACGAGAAGAGTTCGCCTCCGGTGCAGCCCAGGAGGGTCGGCCCAAGACGCGGAGGAGTGCTGCCACGACTGCCGGGTCGAAGTGTGTACCCGAGCAACGGAGGACTTCCTCGACTGCCTGGGTCTTGGGGCGTCCCAGCCGGTAGGGACGATCCGAGGTGATTGCGTCGTAGGCATCCGCCACCGCCAGGATTCGAGCCATTTGCGGGATCTGCTCGCCGGCCAGACCGTGGGGATAGCCACTGCCGTCGAACCGCTCGTGGTGGTAACGGATGGCCGCGAGCCCCTCGCCGAGAAAATGGAGGCCCGACAGCATCCTGTAACCGATGTCGGGATGCTGCCTGAGGGCTGCGGAGTCCTCCCTGTTGAGGGGGGTGGTCTTTCGCAGGGTGCTGTCGGGGACCCCCAACTTGCCGATATCGTGGAGTAGAGCGGCCCTTACGAGGGTCTCCCGGTTGGCATCGTCCATCCCCATCTCCTGCGCGAGCATCGAGGCCAGCTCCGCCACCCGGCGGCAGTGGCCGTAGGTGTTGGGGTCTCGAGCATCCACCGCGCTGGCCAGGGTCTCCAGGGTAGCCATGCTGGTCTCGTCGATGGTCGAGCGCGCTTGATCGAGCTCCTGGTGGGTGCGCGCCAGGTCCCTGGCGTACAGGTCGAGCCGGGAATGCCACCATTCCAGCTCCGAGATCCTCGATTGCAGCGCTTTGACGTCGCCGCTGATGGCCACCAAGGCCGCATTCTTCAGGGCAGCCGCGCCTTCACTGGAGCGAACCGCGGCCCCCAGCCCTGCCGATAGACCCACAACGGCCATGAGGCGCAGGGCCGAGACGCCGTTGTCGGGCAGTAGCAGTGCAAAGGCGAGAAGAGCCAGCAGGAAAAAGGCCAGGAAGACCCCAGCCGTGGCCAACCGGGGAACCCACGGTTCCTTGAGGCTTCGTGTTGGGATGGCCCTGCGCCACGCGGTCGTGCTGTTGAGGTGCACAGGCTGCTCCCACCGGAATGGTGTCAGTAGACGCCACTATTAATTATCGGCAGCTTTGGGAGCAGCAATATGGCCAAAGGTCCCGAGTTGTCCGGAGACGCTGGTCCCTTAGAGGTGCGAAACCTGGAATTTCGGGCAGCGGGGCGAATCTAGAGGCACGGGATCCGGACTTGAACCCTGGTGACCGGGGGATGGGACAGGACGCGAACGGTCCCTCCAAAGGGGCGGACCCGTTCCTGGAGCTTCTCTTTCCACTGAGGGCTCGGGGTGCCATCCTCCATGGGAAGGGGTGGAGCCTGCTGGCCGTTGTCGACCAGGTGGATCAGAAGCTGCTCCTGGGCCGCCTCCAGCTTCAGGGTGACCTTGGTGGCGGTGCCCGCCTTGCCCACCGCGTCCAGCCTCTCCTGCACCACGCCAAAGAGGGCGGATTGCGTCTCGGCCGGAAGGGTCAGATCCAGGGGCGCCGAGAAGGTCAGATCGACGTTGGTCTGCTCGGCGAAGTCGTGGGCCAGCCGCTTCAGTGCCGGCACGAAGCCGAGCCTCGCCAGGTCCGGGGAGCGCAGGGTGTAGATGGATCTCCGCAGCTCCTGCACGCTGGTTTCCAGGATGGACATGACCTTTCGCAGCTCCACCCTCATCCTGGGGGGATCGCTGTCAGCCAGGCGGGAGATGATCTCCATCTTCAGCATCAGAAGGGCAAGATTCTGGGAGACACCATCGTGGATCTCGCGGGCGATCCGGTTTCTCTCCTCCTGGACCACCAGTTCCTGCGAGGCCAGGTGAAGCTGGTCGAGGCGGACGAGAGGTCCGGCGACCGTGGTGAGGGCCCGGGCCGCCGCCAGCTCGGCCGAAGAGAAAGCCGGCCCGTCACCACGGTCCAGGTGAAGCACGGCAACCGTGTCCTGCCCCAGCTTGATCGGCAGGGCGATGGCAGTAGCATCCGTGGGGAGTGGCGTGGGCTCGATCTGCCCGGACGCGAGAGCCCGCTCTGGGAGCGGGGCACTGCCGTCTCCGGCCGGTCGGGTGCGGCGCGGATTGCCTCGCTGCCCGACCAGGGCCAGGCGAGAGGGGTCCGCGGGGGTGGTGGCGTAGAGGGCGGCGTGTTCGGCCAGGATGGCGGTGGCGCTCAGGATGGCCTCCACAGCTTCCCTGCTGTGAACCCCCGGGCGCAGCACGGGGCCCTCCTCCTGATTGCCTGCCATTTCATCCCCCTGACGTCAACAGTGGGGAAGATAGTACACCTAAGGAAAGAAGGGGACAAGGTTCTTGATCCTGTTGCAGTCCATGGTATTATGATGTTCGCTCCACCCGCCGGCGCGCCGGAGCGCTCCAGCATCTCCCCACGGAGGACCCCTCATGAGGAAGGTGAGAGTCCTTATCGCCGACGATCACACCCTGTTCCGTGAAGGGCTGCGGCAGCTCCTGGAAATGGAACGGGACATCGAGGTGGCCGGCGAGGCCTGCGATGGGATCGAGGCCGTATCCAAGGCCCGGGACCTGTTGCCCGACGTCGTGTTGATGGACATAAACATGCCTGTGGTTGGCGGGGTCACCGCTATCGGCCAGGTCCTGGAGGAGAGGCCGGATACGGGCATCATCGTCCTCACCATGCACCGGCAGGACCAGTACGTTTTCGATGCCATGAGAGCTGGCGCCCGGGGCTACCTGCTCAAGGATGCCAAGCCCTCGGATCTCGTTTTCGCTATCCGCATGGTGGCCCGGGGAGCTTCGCTGGTTGACCCTCGGATGACTACCACGGTGTTAAAGGAGTTCCGGCGGTTGGCCAGCCAGGTCGAGCCGGACCAGGGGGTGGGCGGGCTTACGCCCAAGGAGCTGGAGATCTTGAGGCTGCTCGCCATGGGGATGAGCAACAAAGAGATCGGCCGCCAACTCTGTCTGGCGGAGAAGACCGTCAAGAACTACCTCTCCACCATATTCCAGAAGCTCCAGATCAACGACCGTGTCCAGGCCGCCATCTACGCCCTGAGGCATGGGCTTCTGGCCGAGCAGGAGAGCACGTGAGTTCCGGAGCATCGCGTCCTGCTGCCCTGTGACCTTCTTCTTCGAATTCAGGTGCCCGATGGACCCCCGAATCCAGGACCATAGGCCCTGAACCTCCTTTCTTCCTGGGGGTATCGTGACGCTGGCCTCAGGGAAAACCCTAGAAGCCGGCAACTACGACACTGCGACGAAGGGAGGAGATTGTGTTGAGTACCGCAGAGTTGATCGCCCCTCGAATGGCGACACCTCCGACCTTTATGCACGCGATCCAGCCTCGTCGCGCCAATGCGCGCATCCGGTTATTCATCGCTGACGACCACACCCTGTTCCGGCAAACCCTTCGGACGGTGCTGGAGATGGACGGGGCTTTCGAGGTCGTCGGCGAGGCCTCCGACGGGAGGGAAGCGCTAAAGGCTATCGAGCAGAGCGCGCCGGAGATCGCCCTGGTAGACCTGGGCCTTCCTCTGTTGAATGGCCTGGAGGTGAGCCGGCGACTCCGGAGGGCCAAGATCTCGACGAGGGTGATCTTGCTGGCCTCCCGGGGTGAGGAGCCCCTGCTGTTGAGAACGCTGGACGCCGGAGTTGCTGGGTACCTGCTGAAGGAATCGGACTTCCAGGAGCTGACGGTTGCCCTTCGGAAAGTCCACGCCGGTTACTCCTACCTGACCCCAAGCCTCGATGGGCGCCCTCTGGACCAATACGTGCGGCGCTGGCGAACCCGCGAGGACAGTGGTTCGCCGGACCTGCTCACCAGCCGGGAGAGGGAGCTGCTTCAGCTGGTGGGCGAGGGCTTCACCAACCGTGAGATCGCGAGCCAACTGTGCCTCAGCGTCAAGACCGTCGAGGCCCACGAGGCAAACATCTGCAATAAGCTGAACGTCCGCGGCCGTACCGGATTGGTAAGGCACGCGATCCAGGCCGGAATGATCGGCCTAGACGGGTAGGCGAGGGTGATCGTAGTCACGCGGCTGGATGGCTCGGAGCTCACTATCAATTGCGAACTGCTGGAGTCGGTGGAACACACTCCAGATACGGTGATTTCGCTCGTCAACAACCACAAACTGGTGGTCAGGGAGTCCGTGGAGGAGATAGTCGACCGGGTGGTGGCATATCGACAGAAGGTGCACCAGTGCCCGCTGCTCAGGCAGAGGATCGGCCCTCTTCTTCCAGAGAGGTCCAGCGATCACGACTTCGCTAACGAGGTCTGCCGGTGAACATTACCACTGTCGTTGGACTGCTGCTGGGCTTTGGTGCCCTAATCGGGGGCCTTCTGATGGAGGACGGGAACCTCCTTGCCTTCGCGAAGCCCTCAGCGTTCCTCATAGTCTTCGGTGGGACCTTCGGTGCCACCATGGTCAGCCATCCTGGCTCCACCCTAAGGAGGCTGCCGAAGGTGATCGGCAGGACCTTCGTCAACAAGGCGCCGCAGCCCGTGCAGGTGGCCAATACCCTGGTCGACCTGTCGGAACGGGCCAGGCGGGAGGGACTGCTAGCCCTGGAGGAGGAGCTGCCCAAGCTGGACAACCCACTGTTGCGGAAGGGCGTGATGCTGGTCGTGGACGGCACCGACCCGGAGTTGGTGAGAAGCGTTCTGCTCTCCGACATGGCGGTGCGAGACCGTGAGGTGGAAAACGAGGCCGGCATGCTGGATGCGATGGGTGGGTTTGCCCCTACCATGGGGATCATCGGCACCGTCATGGGGCTGGTGAACGTCCTCAGCAAGATGAGCGATCCCTCCCACCTGGGCGAAGCCATCGCCGTTGCCTTCATCGCCACCTTCTACGGTGTGGGCTCCGCCAACCTGATTTGGCTCCCCCTGGGAACCAAGCTGAAGAAGCAGGCCGAAGGGGGACAACTTCTGGACGAGATGATCTTGGAGGGCCTTGCCTCGATCCAGTCCGGGGAGAACCCCAGGATACTGCAGGAGCGGTTGGAGCCCTACCTGCCGAAAGAGGGGAAGGCCGAGCCACCCAAGGAGCAGGAGAGCGATGCGGCAACAGGCGGGGTACGTGAGGACTTCCAAACGGCCTAAGAAAGACAACTCGGACCGGTGGCTGCTCACCTACTCGGACCTGATCACGCTGCTGCTGGCCTTCTTCGTCATCATGTACGGCATCTCGAGCGCCGACGTCCAGAAGTTCTCCAAGTTCTCGTCGGCCATGAAGAAGGCCTTCAACGTGGGGGTGCTCCAGGGAGACCCGAGTGCGTCGATCCTGGAGCAGACCATGGGCATCTCTTCGGAGGAAGCCAGCGCCGAGGAGATGTCCGCGGCTTCCAGCGAACTCGACACCGTCTTCAACGAGATGGGATCGGTGATGCAGGACGAGTATCTCGCGGACAAGGTGAGCGTCAGCGCTCGGGAGGATGGCATCGCCATCAGCGTGTCCGGCAATCTGCTCTTTTCTTCAGGCCGGGCGGACCTGCGCCCCGACGCCGTCAAGCTGCTGCAGGCCGTGGGGAGAGTGCTGCACCGCCTGCCGAACCCCGTGCGGGTCGAGGGCCACACCGACGACGTGCCTCCCAGCGGGACGGAGTATCCCTCCAACTGGGAGTTGTCCGGGGCCAGGGCTGTGGCCGTAGTCAGGTACCTGACGGAGATAGAGGGGGTAGAGCCCAGCCGCCTGTCGGCGGTGGCCTTTTCCCAGTTTCAACCGGCGGTCGCCAACGATTCGCCTAGAGGACGCGCCCGGAACCGACGATCGGAGATCGTGATCTTGAACATGCCGGTGGCGTCGACGGGCACGGCTTCGGGTAGTGCAGAGGCAGCGAAGCCTGCGGCCACGCCGGAGAAGGAGAATGGAAGTGCGGGTGAGACGAGGTAGCATCATCGGCGTCGCAGCCGGGCTCGGGGTCGTCCTGCTGGTTGGGGGGGCCTATTTCCTGGGGTCCTCCTCAGGCGCCGGGCGGGCGAACGCCAGCCCGAGCTCAGCGGCCGAGGAGAAGTCGCTCGGCTCGGGGGGCCCCGGGCTCATGTACGTGCTGAAGGATCGGGTGGTGAACCTGGCGGATCCCACTGGGCGCCGCTATCTGAAGGTTGGCCTTTCAATAGAGTTCACCACCGGTGCGGCCGAGTTGAAGAAGGCCGGCCCGGAGGAGCGGAAGGTCAAACAGGCGGAGTTCGAGAAGACGCTGGCGCCCCAGGCTCCGCTGATAGACGACGCCATCATCAGCATTCTGGCCGCGCGCAGCCCCAGCGACATCTCTACCTCTGAAGGGAAGCAGCGGCTGAAGAACGACATCAAGGATTCCCTCAACCGCCTCCTGGGTGGTGAGCAGGTCAGCAACGTCTACTTCACTCAGTTTGTGATGCAGTAGGTAAGGCGAATGGCGGGCGGCATGGATGCAGGGTTTGACGCAAGAGAGCTCTCCCAATCGGAGATTGACGCTCTTCTATCGAAGCTGGCTACCGAGGGCGAAGCGACGGAGACGCCGCCTGAAGAGCGCTGGAAGGTCATCAAGACCTACGACTTTCGGCGGCCGGACAAGCTTTCCAAGGATCAGATGCGAACCCTCCAGCTGATCCACGAGACCTTTGGGAGGCTGGCAAGCTCGTCCCTTTCCGTTTACCTCAGGACTGCCGTTCAACTGAACCTGGTCTCTATCGAGCAGGGCGTGTACGGGGAATACGTGGAGCGCATGCCACCCGATACCATCCTGCACATTCTCAGCATGGATCCACTCCCCGGGAGTGTGCTGATTGGGCTGGACCGTGTGGCCGCCGTCACCGCCGTGGATCGGTTGTTGGGCGGCACGGGCCTTTCGCCGGATACCGCGCGAACCCCTACCGAGATCGAGCTGGCGTTGTTGCAGGCATTCGTCAACAACATGCTGCGCGGGCTGACGGAGGCGTGGAGCAGGGTCGTCGATCTCCAACCGGCCATCCGAGACGTGGTGTTGGACCCGAGGTACGTTCAGGTGGCGCTGCGCAGCGACCCGGTGGTGGTCATTGCTCTCGAGGTGAGTATCGGCCAGAACTCGGGGACCGTCACCCTCTGCCTTCCCTACGTCGCCCTGGAGCCGGTTCTTCCCAAGTTGACGGCTCAGTTGTGGTTTGCCAGCGCCCGGCGGGGCGCAGCGAAGCAGCAGATGGAGTCGCTTCGCCAGGGCCTGGACAAGGTGAACATCGACGTGATGGTGGAGCTGGGCAGCACCATGGTGACGGTGCAGGACCTGATGGATCTGAAGGAGGGGGACGTGGTTCTCATGGATCGGACTATGGGCACGCCCCTGGACGTAGTCATCGGCAGCCGCCGAAAGTTCGTGGCTCGTCCTGGCATGGTCGGGAACAGGCTTGCCGTTCAAATCGTGGGGAAGGTTGAAGATCTGGAAGTGCCCGAGCAAGTCGGCCAGGACGTCGCCGTCTGAGGAGCTGGGACTGCCGGACAGAAGCCGGCGGCTTAATAGGGAGGATCGTCTGTGGAGAACGAAGAGGAAGGCGCAAAGGTAAATCCGGCCCAGTTTGCCTCCTTCGATGACCTGGGAGGACAGAAGCAGTCGAACGCCATCGATCTCCTGCTGGACGTGCCTCTGCGGATCTCGGTGGTGCTGGGCAAGACGAGTATGACGATCCGGGATGTGCTGGGGCTGGGACAGGGGTCGGTGGTCGAGTTGGACAAGATGGCCGGCGAGCCCGTCGACATAGTGGCCAACGAGAAGCTGATCGCCCGCGGAGAGGTCGTCGTCGTCGACGAGAACTTCGGCGTGCGCGTCACCGACATAGTCACTCCCGAGAAGCGACTCAACTCGCTGAGGTAAGGGGCACCTGCCGTGGACATGCCTTTGGATCTGATCTGGGACGTGGCCGTAAAGACAGCCCTGGTGTTGGCGCTGCTGTATGCCGCGCTGTGGGCCATACGGCGGTACTACGGAAAGAGCGGGGTTCTGCAGCGAGGTCCCTCCCTTCTGGTGGTTCAAAGCACTCAGCTGGGCCCCGGCCGGTCGGTGCACCTGATCGGGGTCGGCGGCAAGATGCTGCTGATCGGGGCAACCTCTCAGCAGGTGTCGCTGCTGGCCGAAGTGGGGTCGATGGATCCGGCGGCGGAGCCGGAAGCCGTGGACACACCCGACAGCTTCGAGCGTCATCTGCGAAAGGCTATAGACGTGGCAGGCTCGCTTCCGGCGCGGCTGAAGAGGCGACCCTTCAGCAGGGGGGGCGAGTCAGACTCCGGCACTGGAGAAGTTGAATGAAGTGGCTTAGCAGGGGGCGGCTGAAGCCCCTCACCAGGGTTCTGGTGATAGTGACCCTGTTGGCTGTGGCGCTGGCACTTGCCGGTTGTGCGACGGCGCCAGCCTCCGCCGGCGGGGTTCCCAAGCTGAGCGTTGCCATAGATGGAGCTCGAGGGGCGGTCGACGTCGGCGTGGACGGGTCGAAAGATCCCAACGACGTGAGCCTGGCGATCCAGCTGGTGGCCATGCTCACGATCCTCTCTCTGGCTCCGGCGCTGCTGGTGATGGTTACATCCTTCACCCGCATCGTCGTGGTTCTCGGCTTCATACGCAGCGCCCTGGGCGTTCCGATGATGCCCCCCAACCAGGTGCTGTTGGGACTGGCGCTATTCCTCAGCCTGTTCGTGATGATGCCGACGATGGATGCCGTTAACAAGGATGCGCTGCAGCCCTACATGCAGGGCAGCCTCTCGCAGGAGGTGGCGCTGGACAGGGCACAACGGCCCGTTCGAGAGTTCATGCTGAAGCAGACCCGGGAGAAGGATCTATCCCTCTTCGTTCAACTGGCTCGTCTCGACCGTCCCAACCAGCCCGACGACGTTCCCACACACGTCTTGATACCGGCCTTCGTCATCAGCGAGCTGAAGACCGCTTTTCAGATGGGCTTCATCATCTTCATCCCGTTCCTGGTGATCGACATGGTGATCTCCAGCACCCTGATGTCCATGGGCATGATGATGCTGCCGCCGGCCATGATCTCTCTTCCCTTCAAGCTGCTGCTGTTCGTGATGGTCGACGGGTGGTACCTGGTGGTGGGCTCTCTGGTCAGAAGCTTCGCGTAGGAGGAACGGATGACCCAGAACATGATCATGCAGCTGAGCAAAGACGCCTTCACCGTCACCCTGGTGACGGCCATGCCCTTGCTCGGCATCAGCCTGGTGGTGGGGGTGCTGGTGAGCGTCTTCCAGGCGGCGACGCAGATCCAGGAGATGACCCTCAGCTTCGTGCCCAAGGTGCTCGCCGTCGGCGTCGCGGGGGTGCTCTTTGGCCCCTGGGTGATGAATAACCTGATCGTTTACACCGCGAACCTGCTGTCCTCGCTGCCCAATTACGCCCACTAGGAGAAACCGTTGTCTCTCAGCGTCTCGGTCGGCCATTGGGATGGTCGAGACGAGCCACTGGTGCGGACAGCCGCCATGGTGATGGTGGCGCCGGTCTTGGGAGCCAGGCCGATCCCCTCCCAGGTGAAGATCGGTCTCGCCGTACTGCTGGCAGTGCTTCTGACGCCACTGCAGACGGTCTCGGAGCCTCTCTTCACCAACTGGCTGACCGTCATGATATCGGTGGCCCGAGAAGTAGTGATCGGCTTGCTGCTGGGCTTCGCCGCGACCCTCCTATTCTCGGCTATCCAAATGGCCGCACAGATCGTGGGCGTGCAGATCGGGTTCACCTTCTCCAATACCGTGGACCCGCTGTCGGCCCAGAGTTCCGGTTTCTTGGAGACTCTCTACAGCATGATGGCGGTGGTGATCTTTCTCAACCTGGGGGGACACCACGCCCTGATAACGGGGCTTAGCCAGAGCTTCCAGCTGGCTCCGGTGGGGATCTACGGACCGGACCCGGTGGTGGGCGACCGGCTGGTCGCTCTCAGCGCTCTGGCCTTTGGCATGGCCCTTCGGCTGGCGTTGCCGGTAGTGGGAACGATGTTGTTGGCGGACTGCGCCATGGCGCTGGTGGTGCGGTCGATCCCGCAGATGAACATTTTCGCCGTAGGGCTTCCCGTGAAGATGGTGGTTGGGTTCCTGACCCTGGTGGCCTTGACGCCGCTGACCGTCAGTGGGGTGGGCAGCTTGACTCAGAGCGTGGCCTCGGCCGTCGCCGGGATACTGCGGTAGGTAGGTAGGCAATGGCCGGCGACAACAGGACGGAAAAGGCTACAGGGAAAAGGCGCTCCGAGGCGCGGAGCAAGGGCCAGGTCGCGAGAAGCATGGAGATTACCTCCGTGGCGGCCCTGTTCGTCGGGATGTGGATGCTCACCTCGAAGGCTCCCGATCTGGTGAATGCCTACGCCACAGTGAGCCGAGAATCCTTTCGCCAAATAGCGCTGCGAGGGGAGCGTCCTGAAGCGGTGCTGTCCCTGGCCATGACCCTGCTGGCCAACAGCGTGCTGGTGGTTGCCCCTGTGGTGCTGGCCGTGGCCATAACGGGGATGACGTCGAACGTCGTGCAGGTCGGTCCCATGTTCAGCACCGAGGTATTGAAGCCGGACCTGAACAAGCTCAACCCGATCATGGGGATCCGGCGGCTTTGGTCCCCTCGGATCTTCATGGAATTGGTCAAGGCCGTGGCGAAGATCTCGGTGATGGGGTTCGTGGCGTTCCAGGTTGTCCGAGAGCGCTACTGGATGCTGGTCGGCCTTCAGTCGGCGTCGCCAACCGGTGCTCTGGCTATGCTGGGCAGCATCATGCTGGAGATCGCCCAGAAGTGCGGGATGGCCTTGCTGGTGATGGCTGCCGCCGACTACCTGTACCAGAAGCGCTCCTACGAGGGCAGCCTGAAGATGACCAAACAAGAGGTCAAGGAAGAAGCCAAGCAGCAGGAGGGGAATCCCCAGATAAAGGGGAAGATCCGATCGCTGCAGAGGCAGTACGCGCGCAGCCGGATGATGCAGTCCGTGCCTAACGCCGACGTGGTGGTCACAAACCCGACCCACTATGCGGTGGCTCTCGAATACAAGCCTTCGAAGATGCAGGCCCCGGTGGTCACGGCGAAGGGCCAGATGCTCGTCGCCGAGCAGATCAAGCGGGTGGCCAAGGAGCATGGCGTCCCGGTGGTGGAGAACCCGCCCCTGGCTCGAGCCCTTTACGGCTCTGTGGAAATCGGGGACGCCGTCCCACCCGAGATGTACCAGGCGGTGGCCGAGGTGCTGGCCTTCATCTACCGGCTACGTCATCCGGAAGATCGATCCTGAGTGGTGCATCCGGCAAGTCTATGCCGTAGGGCGGGGCGCTCTGCCCCGCCGCCGGGCGGGCCGGCAGGGGCGGTGACCCCTACGACGGCACCGGGCGGCGGCGCACAGGGCGCCGCCCTACATATGAGGATTGCCTTGGTCGTGTACCAGCACTCAGCGCTCGGCAGAACGGCGGGTTTGAGGGGAAGACACTATGGCTGTTACCTCAGTTAGCTCCAAGAGGGATACAGGGCTGGGCCGGCTGATGGGCCAGAGCGACGTGCTGCTGGCCGTGGCGGTCGTGGGCATCGTCGGCATGATGGTGATCCCCCTGCCGGCCCCCATGCTGGACGTCCTTCAGGTGGTGAACATCGCGACGGCACTCACCATCCTGCTGGTTTCCATGTACGTCATGGAGCCCTTGGAGTTCTCCGTTTTCCCTTCCCTGCTGCTGATCACCACGCTCTTTCGCCTCGGCCTGAACGTGTCGGCCACCAGGCTGATCTTGCTCAATGGTGGAGCCGGCAAGGTGATCGAGGCCTTCGGCAACTTCGTCGTTGGGGGCAACTACGTCGTCGGCGTCGTGGTCTTTCTCATCCTGGTGGTCATCCAGTTCGTGGTGATCACCAACGGTGCGGGCCGCATAGCTGAGGTGGCCGCCAGGTTTACCTTGGACGCCATGCCTGGGAAGCAGATGAGCATCGACGCGGACATGAACGCCGGCTTGATCACCGAGCAGGATGCTCGCAGGCGGCGGCGAGCCGTCGAGCAGGAGGCGGACTTCTACGGGGCCATGGATGGTGCCAGCAAGTTCGTCAAGGGCGACGCCGTCGCCGGCATCATCATCATAGTGATCAACATTGTGGGCGGTTTCGTCATAGGGGTCCTCCAGCGAGGGATGAGCCTCATGGATGCCGTCGGGGTGTACACCCTCTTGACGGTTGGCGACGGCCTGGTAACCCAGATCCCGGCCCTTCTAATCTCGACGGCGACCGGTATCGTGGTAACTCGAAGTGCCTCGGAGTCGGACCTGGGGCACGAGATGGCTTCCCAGATCCTGGGGAACCCCAGGGTACTCGGGATCGTCGCCGGGATCATGGCGGCTTTCGGCCTGGTGCCCTCGCTGCCCAAGCTGCCCTTCCTGGGAGCGGCTGCCGTTCTCGGCGGTGTCGCCTGGATGATGCACAGGGGCAGGGCAGCGGTGGCCGAGCCTATCGCCCAGGAGGAAGAGGCCTCCGGCGATGCGATGGATCAAGAGACTCCCTCGGTGCTTCTCCAGGTGGATCCCATGGAGGTGGAGATCGGGTACGGGCTGATCCCGCTGGTGGAGCAGAAGCCCGGGGGTATGCTGGCCCGAATCACGGCCATTCGCCGGCAGTTGGCGCAGGAGCTAGGCATAGTGGTTCCCACCGTGCGCATAAGGGATAACCTGCAGTTGGGCCCCAACTCCTACCTGGTGAAGCTGCGTGGTGTGGAGATCGGCCGGGGCGAGCTGATGGCAAGCCGGTACCTGGCCCTGGGGATGGGCTGGGACGAGACGGGCCTGGAGGGGGTCAAGACCTCCGATCCCGCCTTCGGCCTGCCCGCCGTCTGGATTGGCGAGGCCGACCGAGAGCAGGCCGAGGCCATGGGCTACACGGTGGTGGACTCCATATCGGTGTTCAGCACCCACTTCACCGAGATCGTGAAGTCCTTTGCGCCCCTGATCCTGGGGCGGCAGGACCTTCAGCAGCTCCTGGACAACGCAAAGACGGCCCACGCTGCGGTGATAGAAGAGCTGATCCCGAACATCCTGACGGCGGGGGAGATCCACAGGGTCCTGCAGAACCTGCTCAGGGAGCGGGTGTCCGTCCGTAACCTGGGCACCATTCTAGAGACCCTGGCCGTCGAGGGCCGGGCCAGTCGGGACCCCGACGTTCTGAGCGAGCAGGTTCGCCGCGCCCTCGGGCGGGAGATCTGCACTCAGCTAAAGGCGCCCGATGGCGCCCTGCACGTCATAACCATTGGCCCGGAGGCAGAGCAGCTGATCGCCAACGCCCTCCAGTCCTCGGATCGGACGGCGGTGGTGGCTCTCGAGCCGGGAATAGCCCACCGGATGCTCCAGCAGCTGGGCATGGAGATCCAGCGAGTAACGGAGGCCGGCTATCTTCCGGTGATCCTCTGCTCGGGCCGGATAAGGCTGCCGCTCAAGCGGCTCACCGAGCGTTCGATGCCGAACATGGTGGTGCTCTCCTTCGCAGAGGTCCCAGCGGACTTCAAGGTCGAGTGCGAGGCTACGGTCACGCTGGGGCAGGACAGCTAGCAGGTCAGGAGGCAGGACGATGGGTTCGACCGGCACTCGGGTCGACACGAACATCTTTTCGATTGGTCAGTTGATCACGATCGTTCCAGAGTCAGCCGCGCATCACGAGCGGCCCGAGGCGGAGGGATATCCCAGCCGAATCGAGGACGTTCAGGAGGACGCGGTGGTGGTGTCGATGCCGATGCGGAGGCGAGCCCTCGTGGCCCTCCCCGTCGATACTGTCGTCTCGGCCTATTTTCATCGCGGCAGTGCCCGCTACTACTTTCGGGCGGTCGTGGGGGCGCGGTCGGAGAGCCCCTTCCCCGTTCTCTATCTGCGGGACGTCGGGGACATGCAGAAGGACGAACGGCGCTCGCACGTGCGGGTCGACGCCTGCGTTGAGCTGGTGGACATGGTGATAGTGGACAGCGATGTGACGGACGGGCCCGATAAGCGGCCTACGCTGGTCGTCAACATCAGTGCCGGCGGACTGGGGCTCGTGTGCCGGCGGCCGATCCCCCCGGGCACTATCGTCCAGGTTACGGTGGATCTGCCCCGAGGGTTCGGACGCCTCGAAGCCGAGGCCGAGGCGGTCCGGTGCATCGAGATTGACCTGGCGGGCATCAAGAAGTGGAGGGTCGGCGTGGCCTTTCGGGACATGCCCGATGATCAGCGGGACAGGGTGACCGGCTTCGTTCTGTACCAGCAGCAACTGCTTCGACGAAGGGGGCTCTTGTAGGAGGTCGATGGTGGGAAAGCTTCTGATCGCACTCTCCTTATACGTTGGACTCGGCTTCTTTTTCGGCTTGAACGCCGTTGCCTTACTCCGTGGTGCATCAGTGATGACCGCGATGACGAGGGGCCTTTCAGCCCTGGCTCTCTTCGCAGCGCTGGGTGTGATCGCGAGCGTAGCCTCGCAAGTGCGGCCTCAGCGTGAAGCCGAGAGCCCGCAGGAGGAGTAGGCCATGTGCAGCAGTGCCGGAGGCGAGCGGCATCTTCCAGGGCGCGTTATGGGGGTAGAGGGGAGGTGATGGAGTGGCAGCGACGGCAGTAACCGAGGAGCTATGGCAGGCTCACTGTACCAGGGGTGATCGAGCGGCTCGGGAAAGCATAATTCTGCAGTACGCTCCTCTCGTGAAGTACGTGGCAGGAAGGCTCTCCATTGCCCTGCCGCCGGTGCTGGACATGGATGACGTCCTTAGCGCGGGAATGGTGGGGTTGATTCGAGCCGTCGAGCACTTCGATCCCCGGCGCGGGGTTCCATTTGAGAACTACGCGGTGACCTGCATCAAGGGCGCGATCCTCGACCAGCTGAGGTCCCTGGACGCCATCTCTCGCTCCGTGCGCCAGAAGGCCAGAGAGATCGAAAAGGCCATGACTGCCCTGCAGACCGCCCTGGGTCGGCTGCCAACCGACAAGGAGGTGGCCGAGCAGATGGGGATGGAGGTGGACAGCTACCGCAGGATACTGACGGAGATCGGTCCCGCTACCCTCTCGCTGGACTCCATGATGGGAGGCGACGGCGAGGGGGACGTTGGCAGCTTGCTGTCGACGCTGGAGGACCCCAACAGCCCCGATCCGGTCTCTCTGGCCGAGAGGCGAGGCCTGCTGGACTCCCTGGCCGAGGCGATCTCCCATCTGAGCGATAGGGAGAAGCTGCTGCTAGCCCTCTACTATAAAGAAGAGCTGACCATGCGGGAGATCAGCCGAGTGATGGGCGTGTCGGAGTCCAGGGTGTGTCAGCTCCACACTCGGGCGATCCTGCGGCTGAGGGCGCAGTTGCAGATATGGCGCCGGCAGGAGGATTAGCGATGATTCGAGGCGTGCAGTCGGCCATGGAGGGCATGAGGGCGCAGCTGGCCCGACAGGAGGTCGTGGCGCGGAACCTGGACAACCTCACGACTCCCAGTTTCAAGCAGGAGAATGGGGCAATCGATGGTTTTGCGGCGACCCTGGGCCGGATGGAAACCAGGGTGGCGCGCAGCCCCTTGCAGCTGGCGGCGGCCACCAGGGTGCTGGGCAGCCTGGGGGTCGACACCGTGATCGATAGGGTCTCCGTCGACTTCCGCCAGGGGCGGATGGAGGAGACCCACAGGCCTCTGGACGTTGCCCTGGTGGGCGACGGTTTTCTCCAGGTGAGGACGCCGGACGGACCTCTCTTCTTTCGTGGCGGTCCCCTCTATCGTGATGCCGGCGGGACGCTGGTGACGTCGGAGGGGTACCAGCTTCTGGGGGCCGACGGCCAGGAGCTGGTGCTGCCGGGAGACGTGGTGTCCATCGGGGGCAACGGGGACATTACCGTCGATAACAAGCCCGCTGGAACCCTGGCGGTAGTGGAGTTCGCGCCCGGGACGACCTTGAGCAAGGTTGGGCGGGAGTTCTACACGCCCGACCCGCAGGATGCCATGCCGCCGGTTGCCGCCACCAACACGGCGGTAAAGCAGGGCTTCCTGGAAGCGTCCAATGTGGACGAGGTTTCCGCGATGACCGATCTGGTATCGATAACCCGGGCGTACCAGGCGAACCAGAGGATCCTGCAGGCCGAGGACGAACTGCTGGGAAAAGCGGTCAACGAAGTCGGCCGGGTGACGTAGGAGCCAGGCCTAAAGATCTAGGGTAGCGTGCCGATTATTAGTGATGGGATCAGGTGGGCCAAGGTAGTCCTCCGGGGGTGAATAGCAGCATGGATATCTCCAGCAGCGGCGCAACTCAATCCAGTACTGTCCGGGACTCTCACAGGACGCAGGAGCTGGACCAGGCGCAGCGGCGGGTGCGTGAGGGCGCTCGACGGCAGTCGGGAGCGGATGAGGCCGTGATCTCCGATAAGGGCCAGCTTCTGAAGAAGCTGGGTGAAGCGGTCCGGGATTCCTCCGACGTGCGCGACGAGAAGGTAGCTGAACTGCGAGCAGCCATCGAGCATGGGAGATATCAACTGTCCTACGCGGAGATTGCCAAGGCGCTCCTGGCGTCGAGGACGAAATGACACTCAAGCAAGCGACAGTGCAATCCTCGGCTCGGTGCTCGAATCGGTGCTCCGAGCTAATCGCGGTTATGCGTGAGCAGGAGCGTCTCTGCGCCAGGCTGCTGGAGCTCTCTCGAGGAGAGCGAGAGGCGATGCTGGCGGGGAGCGTGGATCTCCTGGAGAACGTAACCCGGGACAAGAGCGACCTGATCGCGGAGATGGACCGGCTGGAGCAGAAGCGGCGTGGCGTCGCGGTCCAGCTGGCTCGCGAAGTGGGTCTCCCCACCGAAATCTCCCTGCTGGCGCTGGCTGCCCGAGTGGGAGGAAACGAGGCGGAGGAGCTGCTGGACACGCGCCATCGAGTGGCCCAGTCTGTAGCCAGGCTCAGGGAGACCAACGAGGGCAACATCCAGTTGATGCGCAAGTCGCTGGAGACCGTCAGGGACTCAATCCGGCAACTTCGCCGCGCAACGGGCACTGGAAACAGCTATACGTGGAGCGGGCAGCCTCGGCTGAGCGCGGCCGGCACCCTTGCGGTAGATTGCCACGCTTGAGCCCCGCACGAGGTAGCGAATGACTTCCACCTTCTTCGGTCTGAATATCGCCGTCAGCGCCCTGATGGCACAGCAGAGGGCGCTGGACATTACTGCCCACAACGTGGCCAATGCCAACACCGAGGGCTACACCCGTCAGGATGCCCACATGGTGGCGGCTGATCCCTTCCCTGTGCCCACGGCCTCTATCGCCGGACAGGCCGGCCAGCTTGGAACGGGGGTGATCGTCAAAGAGATCCGAAGGATGCGGGACCAGTTCCTCGACAGCCAGGTCCGCAGCCAGGTGGGCTCCCTGGGCTACTGGCAAACCAAGCAGGACTACCTGGCGCAAATCGAGGCACTCTTCAACGAGCCTTCGGACCAGGGGATCAACAGCCTGCTCACGAAGTTCTGGGGCGCGTGGCAAGACCTGGCCGCCAGTCCCAAGGACTATGCCGCCCGGGTGGCGCTGGTTCAGAGCGGAACCTTGCTGGCCGACGTGATCCAGCGAGATTACAAACAGATGGTCGCTCTTCAGAAGCAGGCCGACACCGAAATCGACTCGAAGCTGGTCGAGGTCAACGGTTGGCTGAAGGACGTCGCCGAGTTGAACAAGCGTATCGGCGCGGTGGAGGTCCAGGTTGCCAGCGACCTCGATCCAAAGGTCCTGGTCCACCAGGACCAGGCGAACGACCTGAGGGACCGGAGGGACCTGGTCCTGGACAACCTTGCTCGTGCCGTGGGGGTCAGCTACCAGGAGCAGGATGACGGGACGGTGACGGTTTGGCTGCCAGGCAGCGGCGGCACGCAGCAGACTCTGGTGCAGGGTGGCACCGTCAACGGCCTGAGCTATGGAAAGGTCGCTCTGCCCGCGCCGAATAGTGCCTACAGCATAGGCCACGTCTATTGGAATGACCCCTCCAATCCTCCTACAAATCCGGACGCAGGAATAGGCGAGAGCGAACTGAAGGGATTGCTGGAGACCCGGAACGTCACCTTGAATCCCTCGTCGGCTGCCCTGGCGGCTCTCAGCCCTGGCTACGGGAATCCGGATTTCGGGCAGAGCTTCACCTGGCGGCTGGACCAACTGGCATCCCAGTTGATCACCCTGGTGAACAACGGTACGCCCCCCAGCAACCTGGGACACACCACCGGATACAACCTGGTCGACACGACTCCTCGCGTCTTCTTCGGGTCTGCAGATGCGACGCCCAGCACGGGCGCCGCCGACATCCGGGTCAATCCCAACCTGGGAACCAACCCCAACCTGGTCGCGGCAGCCTCAGCCCCTGGACAGGACGGCGATGGGCAGCGCGCGAACGACATCGCCGATGCGCTGCGGGACACCAAGGTCTCCATCGTGAGCGACACTCTCGGGGCGACCGTCACGGCCTCTCTCAACGACTGGTACAGGGCGATGATCGCCAAGTTGGGGGTGGACGGGCAGCAGGCGAACGACATGGTGACCAACCAGAAGTCCCTGGTGGACCGCCTGACCAAGAACCGTGAATCCTTCTCGGGGGTCTCCCTGGATGAGGAGGCTGCCAACGTGGTCCGGTTTGAACGGGCGTTCCAAGCGGCCGCTCGAGTGATGAACGCCATGGACGAGATGCTGGATAAGCTGGTCAACAGCGTGGGTATCGTCGGACGGTAACCCGTGATTAGGGGGTGAGTGCATGCGCATAACGAGCCGAATGATGGTGGACAACCTCCGCCAGAACATCAACTACAACAGCGAGCACCTGGCGGAACTCCAGGATCAGCTGTCTTCCGGGAAGAGGCTCCGCAAGCCCTCCGACGACCCGCAGGCGGTGAGCCGCGCCCTAACCTTGAGGACCACCTCTGCTGAGTACGATCAGTACAAGCGAAACATCTCCTCCGCCAGGGGCTGGATGGAGGCCAGCGACACCGCTCTCAATCAGATAGGCGACTCCTTGAGGCGCGCCCGCGACATCTCCCTGCGAGGGTCCTCCAACGCCCTGGACAAAGATGCCCTGAAGGCGCTGGGCAAGCAGGTGGACAACTTCCTTCAGGAGGCGCTGCAGGCAGGCAACACGACGCACGAGGGCAGGTACATCTTCGGAGGGTTCCAGGTCGGGCCGGGGACGATGCCCTTCGGAGAGCTCACGGTTACTCCGTCGATAGTGTACAGGGGCGATTCCAATGAGATGAAGCTGGAGATCGCCCCGGGTGTGCAGCTTGGGGTAAACGTCTGGGGAAACGTGACCGTTGGCACCGACCAGGTGCTGACGAACGGCCTCCAGGCCATGCTGAGTATCCGGGACCAGCTTCTCAACTCCGCTACGGTGACTCTCGGCCAGATCGAACAACTCACCACTGCCCTGGACGAGCTGCCGGCTGTCAGGAGCACCGTCGGTGCCAAGATGGAGCGGATCAACCAGACGGAGGATGCCATCAAAGAGATGCAGACCAACGTAACGTTGATGCTGTCCCGAGAGCAGGACGCCGACGTGGCCGAGGTGATGACGAAGCTGATGATGCAGGAGAACGTCTACAAGGCCGCGCTGAACGTAGGTGCCCGGGTTATCCAGCCGAGCCTATTGGATTTCCTGAAATAGCTATGGCGGGGGTGTAAGGTGCAGGTCACTGTTGTCCTGGGCGAGACCGTCGAGCGAGTGGAGGTGCCGGAGGAGGAGCTTCTGTCCTTCCCGAGGGGCGTGATCGGCTTCGAGGAGTTCACCCGCTACGCCCTCTTTGAACTGGAGCAGCCGCTATACCTTCTTCAAGCGGTGGAAGACCCCGACGTGGGGTTCCTTCTGCTGGATCCGCTGCTGGTGGCCGCCGGCTACGACGCGTCCCTATCCGGCGACGACCGGGCACTTCTGAAGGTGAGGAGTGCGCGGCAGACGAAGCTGCTGTCCGTCGTTACCCTGTCGGCAGAGGGGACTCCGGCCACGGTCAACCTGCGAGCGCCCCTGGCCATCAACCTCGACGAGGGGCTGGGGACGCAGATCATCCCGCAGGAGAGCCCCTATCCGGTTCGCTACCCCTTACCCGTCTCTCCCGAGGGGGAGTTGATGCTGGATGCCCCGACCTCGGGCCGGTCCGGGCGGGCCGGTGGAAGACGAAACGGCTCCCGAGAGCGGCAGGAGGCTACCCAGTGCTTATCCTGACGCGGCGCGGCGGCGAGGCGATCAACATAGGTGGGGATGTGGAGATCACCGTCCTGGAGGTGAGCGGCGACTACGTTCGCTTGGGCATCCAGGCCCCACGGAACGTGCCCGTGTTGCGCAAGGAGCTGAGGGACGAGGTGGAGCAACAGAACCGCCTTGCCGCCTCCCTGCAAGGTAGACTGCCGCGGCAGCTCGCGGGCAGCCTCAAACGAAACCCGATGGAGAAGAGCCTCCGCCCGTGACGGCTTAGAGCCGGCCCTCCCAGTGGTCGGCCAGCAGCCAGGCCTCGATGGCCTCCCTCTCTCTGCCCAGCGCCTTCAGTGCGGCCGCCAGGTATCGGTAATTCACCGGGTCCTTGGGTGCGGCGTCGATGGCCCCGGCGAAGCACTGGGCGGCATCGACGAAATCCCGCCTCCCCAGGAGATCTATCCCCCTCTGCTGCTGGCTCATCGCCCCGTTGGAGGGCTGCTGCCGAGATGTGGAGCCGGCGGGCGTGGCCGCGGTCCGAAGGCGAGATAGCAGCTTCTTGGCCTGTTCCGCGCGCAGCAATCCTCTGGACTCGGCCTCACGAACGGCGGCGACGGCCTCCTCTACTCTGCCCTGCTGCCGGCGGAGCTGGGAGAGGATGATCCATGGCTCGGCGCTCCTGGTCGACGAGAGAAGCCCGGCCAACAGGCTCTCGGCCTCGGCCACCATGCCGGAGTCGAGGTAAAGCCGCACCAGGAAAGTGGCGGCCATCGACCAATCAGGTGAGTGCTTTCTGGCTCTCTCGGCCCACTCTACGGCGGACTGCTTCTGGCCGACGGCCCGCGAGGCTTCGGCGATGGCCAATTCCACCCACGCATCCGGCGGACGCATGCCCCGGACCGGCTGCTGCATCGCCTGATAGGTAGCCAGCAGAGACTGGAGGGCATCCGCAGGCTGCCCTCGAAGCAGGGTCAGGCGAGCCAGCAGGAACCGGAAGTGGGGGTGGCCCGGAAACTCCTCCAGAGCCTGTCTCAGGAGCCGTTCCATCGAAGCCCGATCGTCTCGGATGTCAAGGATGGAAACGCAGGTGGCGTAGGCCAGGAAGCGGGTGTAGTGGAACGCCTTGCGGGACCGAGAGCGGGCGAGGAACTCGCGCATGTCCGCCAGCCCCTCCTCCAGCCTGCCAACGTTGGTGAGAGAGTGCCCCCGGTAGAAGAGGAGATCGACCTGCTCGGGGTGCACGGCGATCTGGCGCTCGATAACGGGCAGGTTGCGTTTGCTCTTCTGCCGAATGACCTCGACGGATCGATACCCGGTGTGCTGCACCACGATGTCGGTACCGGCGAGCCGCAGGCCCAGGCGGGCGAGATCGGGGGCCACGGTCTCGTGGATGGCTCCGGAGAAGCTGATCCCCAGACCGTTGCGGAACAGCCGCACGTGCTCGACCGAGTTCACCCTGCCATCGGGCTCGAGGCTGCTGACCAGGCAGGCGTAGGCGTCGGCCTTCCCGGAGACGGCCGCGCGCCCCAGTTGGGCTACGGCGGTTGGACTCAGCCGGTCGTCGGCGTCCAGCCAGAAAACCCAGTCGCTGGTGGCGTGCCGGAGCGACTCGTTGCGGGCCGCGGCGAAGTCGTCGATCCAGTCGAAGCGAACGACCTTCGCCCGCAGCGCCTCGGCGATCTTCACCGTGTCGTCGGAGGACCCGGTGTCCACCACGATGATCTCCGACGGCAGGTTGCCGAGGGATTCCAGACATGGGCCGAGGTTCTCTGCTTCGTCCTTGACGATCATGCAGACGGAGATGGCGGGCGACAGGGTATTCTTCATGCGGTCACCTCTGTTTCGTTGGGCTATGATCGGCTGGCCTCGTGCTGTGCTGCCAGGTCGGCCAGTTGCCACGCTTTCAGGGCCTCATCCTCTTTCCCCATTGCCCTCAGGGCTACCGCGAGATATCGGTAGTTGTCCGGATTGGCCGGAGTGAGCTGGATAATGCCCGCGAACAGCTCTGCTGCCTGAAGATGCCTCCCTTCGGCCAGGGAGACCAAACCCTGCAGCTGGCGGTCTGCCTCTGTACTCGAAGATGGGGTGCAAGTCCTGCTGGCAGCCAGCCGGCTAACAGCCTCCACCCGACGAAGGAGGCCCTCGATTTGGTGGCCTGCCAGGCCCTTGTCCTTCGCCTGTTGGAGGGCAAGTCGGGCCTCCTGGAACCTGCCACTGCGCATCCGTAGCTCCGACTCGATCACCAGGGACTCAGCTGTGGGATTGGCGGCTGCCACGGCCGATAGTAGATGCTCGGCCCGAGCTAGGTCGCCGGCCTCCAGCAGAAATCGGGCCGTCACCAGGTTCGCCGAATCCGATGTGGAGGAGTGCTCGCTTGCTCGTTCGGCCCAATACAGGGCCTCAGCCTTGGCGCCCAGGGCGTGGTAGCACCGGGCCAGGCCGACTTCTACGGCGGCGAGAGGGGGATGGTGCCCTCGGACTGTCGCCTGGCAGGCCTCGTGGGCGGTGAGGAGCATTGGGAGGGCCGTCTGGGGTTTGCCCTGGGTCAGATACAGCCGTCCCAGCATCACCAGAAAGGTGGGATGCTGCGGGAACTCCCGCAGGGCGGCCAGCAGGAACGGCTCTATCTCCTCACTCCGGCTCTGCCTCTCCAGCGAACGGACCAGCGCCATGTATGCGGAGAGCCGCTTCCAGTCGAAGCTGGCCGATGGAGGGGTGAGGCGCAGAAAGTCCTGCATGTCAGCCTCGCACCCCTGGAGGTCTTCGATGTGGAGACGGGACTGCCCTCGGTAGAAGATCATATCGACCTGCTGCCGATCATGAGACAGCTCGGCCTCGATCATTTCCAGGTTCCGCCGGGATTTCCTCCTCAGGGCCTCTGGCGACTCATAGCCGGTATGCTCGATTATCGCGTCGATACGAGCGGATCTCAGCCCCATCCGCTGCAGGTCCGGAAGGACACTCTCATGGATGGCACCGCGGAACGTGATTCCAAGACCGTTTCGGAATAGCCGAACGTGTTCGGTTACCCCTTGACTCGCGTCGGACAGGCGACTGGTCACGGGGCAGATGTATGCATCTGCCAGTCCGGATCTGATGGCCTGCTTCAGCTGACCTACTGTCTCAGGGCTGAGCCGATCGTCGGCGTCCAGCCAGAAGATCCAATCCTCAGTGGCGTGGCGCAGAGACTCGTTGCGAGCAGCCGCGAAGTCGCCGACCCACTGGAAGTGGTGGATCTGGGCGCCCATGGAGCGAGCGATCCTCGCGGTGTCGTCGGAGGATCCGGTGTCCACGATGACGATTTCCGACGGCAGGTCCCCCAGGGACTCCAGGCAGGGGCGGACGTTGGCCGCCTCATTCTTGACGATCATACAGGCGGAAACGGAGGGCAATGTTCTCTCCACTAACGTGCAACCGATCCCATGGTTCGGCGACAGTAGGCGAGCACTGTGTCCAACTCCCCGGGATCCGATAGGATGTCGGCCCCCTCCAATCGAAGGTGAGCAAAGATATCGTGGGCCGGCCGAAGGTTGCCAAGAAACATGTGGGCCACGCCGGCGACATACTCGGACACCAGGTTGTTGGGATTCAGGCCGAGGCTCTGGTTCGCCCACTCGACGGCCTGGGAGTATTGTTCCGAGGCCAGCGCCAGCTGGGCGAGCTTCATGTAGAGCTGGTCCCGAATGGCTCGGTCCAGTGTCTGACTGCCGAGCTGCACGGCTTGACGTAAGTGCTTCTCTGCCGCTTCGGCTTTGCCCAGGGCCTTGTAGGTGACCCCGAGTTGGTAGTGAAAGTAGGGGTCCTCGGGGGACTCGGCGAGAGCCTTCTCCAGGATTCTGAGGTTCCGGGCCGCTCTCAGCTCTCCTCCCTGGGCTGTTCTCTGGCCGTACCCATGGTGGAGGATGACGAGGCGGCTCTCCGCTACCCTGCCTCCATGTCGTTCGATGGAGGGGCGGATCTGCTCGTGGATGGGCTGCAGGTAGCGATACTCCGAACGATTGCGGAAGAGGCGGGTGATAGAGAGATCGTCGTACCTCTGCAATTCGCCGGGTGGCGTCAGTGAGCGCTGCACTAGCGTCAGGCCGTCGGCGTTGGTGTCGGCGACGGCCTGCTTGAACGCCCTTGCAGATGCAGCCTCCAGCTCCTCGTCGGCGTCCAGCACCAGGATCCAGTCGGAGGTTGCCCTGTCCAACCCAACGTTGCGGGCCCGGGCGAAGTCGTCCTGCCAACCGTGTCGGATCACGGTTGCCCCGTGGGCGATCGCTATCCTCGGCGTCGCGTCTTCCGACCCGGTGTCGACCACGATGACCTCGTCGACTACGTCCTTCACGCTTCCGAGGCAGCGGACGAGGTTCTCCTGTTCGTTCTTCACTATCATACAGAGGGAGACGGTGGGATAGGTAAACATACTTTATCGCAACACGGAGGCTGGCGCCCGCTCGGTCTCGGAGCCAGCCCTGGACTGCCACTGGGTGGCGAGTTGCCAGGCTTCCAGAGCCTCCTGTTCCCGCCCCATCTTTCTCAGCGCGGCAGCGAGATACCGGTAGTTCGCGGGATCCTCGGGGGCAAGTTGGATGGCATCGGCAAAGCTCTCAGCGGCGCTCAGCAAATCGGCCTTCCCCATCAGTTCTATCCCCTCCGCCTGTTTCTGGGCGACCAGAATGCGGGTTCGCAGAGCCTCGGCCTGTTCCGCTGGCATGCCGGCCTCTTGGGCTTCTTGGACGGCCTGCAATGCCTCCTCTACCCTACTCTGGCGGAAACGGATCTCGGCCAACAGAAGCCGCCCTCCGCTGGAGGGCACCATCTGTTGCACCAGCGAATCCGCCTCATCCAGTCGGCCGGTCTGGACGCAGAGACGAGCCAGCAGCAGCGATGCGTCGGCCAGGTCGGGGGAGTGCTCCAGGGCTCGCCTGGCCCATAGGATCGCCTCCTTGGTCTGGCCTAGCGCCTGAAAGCACTCGGCCGTGGTGAACTCTATCCACGACTCGGGTGGGCAGAAGCCGCGCACCGGCTTCTTGAGAGCAGTCCGAGCCTTGTCCAGCTGAGCAAGCGCTTCCTCAGGTCGCCCTTTGGCCGCGAGTAGCCGGGCCTGGAGGACCAGGAAGTGTGGGTCTGTCGGGAACTCCGCGAGAGCATCCCTGAGGACAGGTTCGAGTTGATCCCGCTGCTTCTTGTGATCCAGCACCCGCACCTGTGCGATATAGGCCCAGATCCGTTTCCACTCCACCATGGGATGGGGCTGGGTGCGAGCCAGGAAGTCCCGCATATCGGCCACGCACTGATCCAGGTTGCCGGTGATGCCGTGACACTGGCCGCGATAGAACAGGAGGTCCACATCGTCCGGTCTCTCCGCCAGCTGCCGCTCGACGATGGCGAGATTGCGCTTGCCCTTCTCGTGTGTGGCCTGAGCCGAGTGGTAACCTACGTGCTCTATCCGTATCCCGGTCCTCGCCATCTTGAGCCCGAGCCGAACTATGTCTGGGACGGGGGACTCGTGGACGGCACCTTCGAAACGGATGCCGAGCCCGTTGCGGAACATCCTGAGGTGCTCAGTGACGTCCTCGCCTCCCTCGTTCCGCTGGCTACAGACGTCGCAGGAGTAGGAGTCGGCAATCCCCGACTGGAGTGCCCACTTCAACTGAGCAACGGCCTTCGGGTCCAGGCGGTCATCTGCGTCCGCCCACAGGACCCAGTCCCCCGTGGCGTGCTTCAGCGACTCGTTGCGGGCGGCGGAGAAATCGGCTGTCCATTCGTAGAAATGGACTTTCGCCCCCAACTCGCGGGCCGCTGCAACGGTGTTGTCGGTAGACCCTGTGTCCACGATGATGATCTCGGAAGGGAGGTCGCCCATGGACTCCAGGCAGGGTCGAAGGTTGGCCTCTTCGTTCTTGACTATCATGCACAGGGATATCGATGGCCATGACGATACCGGCCTCGGTTCCACCGGAAGCTCGAACATGCTGAACTGGCCCTGGACTCGGGTCCCTCGCGACGGCGAGACCAGACGGCGTCGAGGGGCTTGTGAACGGTGGCAGCGGGCCTTGCTTCGTTTCACCGGGCTACCCCTGCTTCCTCTGGCAACGTGACGCCTCGTGCCCCCTCGATGGCCTGCCTCAGCGCATCCGCTTCCGGGTGATCCGGGTTGGTGGCCAGGAGACGAGCCAGGGCCATCTCGGCGCCCTCCAAGTCTCCCAGTTCCAGGCTCAAGATAGCGAAAGATATGAGCACGTCTCCATGGTTGGGATTCAACCGCAGCGCTTCCTTCACCAGTTCCGTCGCTTCTACGTAGCGGTTCTGGGTGCGATACAGGTCGATCAGGTTAAGCAGAGTCCCAATGTCGCTGGGGTCGGCCTCTCGCGCCCTTGCGAAGGCCGCTTCGGCGCCCTCCAGGTCATTGGTCTGATACAGAGCCACCCCTAACTGATTGTGAAGGGCGGGAGCGGTTGGGGCGAGTTCCGCGGCGCGATGCAGCGAGGGGATAGCCTCGTCCACTCGCTCCAGCGCCATCAGGGTCGACCCGAGCGCCGTATGTGCTGCGGCGAGACCGGGCATCTCCTGGACAAGCCTGGAGAACTCGACTACGGCGGCGTCGAGATCGCCTCGATCGAGAGCAGCGCTTCCATCTCTCAGGAGCTGACTGGTTGCATCTAGGGCGGCGCCGAGGTCAGGCTGGGTACCGTCCTGGCGCAGACCCGAGATCCCTCGCTGAAGGGTATCGATGTCCGAGTGCTCGGGGGCGACTGTCCGCAGCCGCTCGGCGGCCATCTTGGCTCCATCGACATCCCCGAGATCCAGGCAGAGAAACCCGAAGGTGGAGATTGCATCAGGGTGGTTGGGATCCAGCTTGAGGGCGTCTCTGATCACTGCCGTGGCCTCGTCATAGCGTCGCTGGCTCCAATGCAGATCTGCCAGGTTCAGACGGCACTGCATGTCCCTGGGGTCGAGATCCCGGGCTCTCAGGAACTCCGACTCGGCGCCGCGAAGGTCTCCGGCCCGGAACAGGGCGACGCCCAGTTGATCGTGGAGAGGTGCAGCCTGCGGGGCTAGCTCCGCGGACCGCCGCAGGGCTGCAACTGCCTCCTCGTACCTTTCGAGAGCCATCAGGGTCGCGCCGAGTGCGGCATGGATATCCGCTGTGTCTGGGAAGCGCTTGGCGGCCAGGCTGAACTCCCGTACTGCCCCTTCCAGATCCCCCGCCTGCAGCGCACTGCTGCCGGGGGCAAGAGCCTCGTTGGTTGCCTGCTGCGCGGAAGCCAGTTCGTCGTAGCGGCTGCCTTCCTCCTCTGTCATCCTCTCGTGCTCGACGTAGATCTCCCGGGCGCGGGCCAGCTTGAAGCCGGCCGGCGCGAAGCCGGCCGTATAGCTGCCAAAGGGCTTCTGCCAGCGGGAGATCCTTGGGAACGCCACCCACTTGCTGCACAGCCTGGATTTTCAGCAGCAGACAGAAGCCGCCCAGGTAATCGACCTCATCCCAGGGGGTTTCCTGAGATGCCCGCGAGTGCCCACCCGCACGCTCGCCAGGGGCAGCCTTCGGCCCCGTCACTCGCTGAGGCACGGGTGCAATTCGTGCAACAGGTCCGACCGCGGCTATTTCCGGCGCCGATTTCGCCACGGCGATCATCCTTTCAAGCCAGTCGGGTGAAACGGTGACGTCGGGCGACACCAGGGCCACGAACCGGGCCTCCGTTGCGGTAGCTCTCTGCAATGCGTCCAACGCGGTGGCAGTCCCTGGCGACACCTCGACTCCGAGGCTGTTGTCGGGGTCTTCGGCTTTGAGCTTCACTACTGTGCACTTGAAATCGTCGAGACGCCGCCCGGAGTCCCTGATCTGCTGCACGCAGCGCTCCAAGTTGTTCGTGGCCACCGCACCCCTGGGAACGAGAACCAGGACTCCGGATTCTGATGGCGCGTTGCTCTGTGCCATCTCCTGCTTCTTCAGAAGAGCAGGAACCCGGTGAAGGTACCTCTGGTGCACCGTGACGGCCTCCCGTCGAGACAACTCGGGGTTGATGTGCTCACTGCTGGTTGGCGAGTCCAGGTAGAGGCCCAGCAGCTCGTCGATGTGCAAGAAGGTCTCGCCCTCCGCGAACCTGAGCCACATGTCCCAGTCGGCCGCCTTCTCCAGCGTTTCGTCGAGGTAGCCGTACCGATCGTGGAGACTCCTTCGCCACATCGGCTGGGGGCCGACGAAGCAGTTTCGGATCAGCGTGAGCGGGTCGAAGTCGCGGCACTTGATGATCATCTGTGGCTTGTGGGCATCGAGGGTCTCGTTTTCCTTTGTAGTGAGGTGAGAGTTGGCGTAGACGAGGGCTACGTCGGGCCTCGAATCCAGGACAGCCACCATGCGCTCATAGGCGTCTCGTCGATGCCGATCGTCGGTGCAGGCAAGGGTCACGTACTTGCCACGAGCCATCCGAAGACATCGGTTGATGGCCTCGTGGGAGTTCTCCTTGTGGCTGACGCGCACGTAGACGATGTTGTCGTATCGCTTCTGGAACTCCTGCACGATGGCTCGCTCGTTGGTGGGAGATGCGGTATCTACGATGACTATCTCCAGGCGATTCGCGATGGTCTGGGCCTCAAGATCCTGCAACAGCCCTCGCATGAAGCGCTCATGGTTGTAGGTTGGTACCAGCGCAGAGACCAGGTAGCGATCGGAGCCCTGGTAGACCGAGACCGGTGGCGGTGCCTGAACGGCGGGGATGGCGGCCAGCCGGGCTGCGGCGGCTCCCGGGGCAGTTGCCGAGTCTGTGGCATCCGAACCCCGATGCCCCTGAAGCAGGGCGGTCACCTGGGCCAGCTGGGTCGAGCCCAGCATCCGAGAGTACTTGACCTCAAACTGAGTTCCGATCCGGCGAGACTCCATCCTGCGCTTCTGTATCTCGGGATGCGGCTGAAGCGGCAGTACCCGACCGGTGGAGAAGGCCTCCACGGCCAGTCCGGCGTGGTAGTCGATGTGGGGGAATACCATCTCGTTCCAGCCTGGCTCGTTGGCGGTCTGCGAAGCATGGGGATGGGCGAAATGATACAGGGAGACCATGTTATGCCATTCTTCGGGGAGTCCGGCGTTGACCAGTCGCCAGGCCAGTTCGTACGGCCCGCAAAGATAGCCGCGGTAGGCAGGATGCTCATCGAATCCGCCGAAGCGAATGGCATCCCTGACGGCTACGGACACTGACGCGCCAGCATTGGGCCAGAGCGGTTTCCACTGCAGGCCTGGCAATTGCCCAACACCGGAGAGCTGTGCGGGGTAAGTCACCGGTGATCGGAATTCGTGGTGCAGTAGCACCTTGGGAGTCGGTTCCTCCTGGCTGTCCAGTCCGAACTCCTTGATGATGGACTCTATGTAGTTCGGCGGGAAGACGGCGTCGCTGTCGCAGACAGTCACTACTTTGCCGGAGGCCAGAAGGAGCGCCTCGTTGTAGCCTTCGTGCTTGTGGTACATGCCCTGCTGGTTGCAGGTAAGAACCACGTCGGCTCGCCTCATCACTTCCGGCGCGACACGGTCATAGAGCTCAACCCATATTAATTCGTACTGGTCCCGGGGCACCGTCTGCTCCGACAACCACTTGAAACAGTGGAAGCTCTCTCGACAGGACCAGTCCAGCAAGACCACCGACACCTTGGCCGCAGTCGCGGCTTTCCGACGCTTGTGAACGGTCACCTTGCCGGTAACCCGTGCAGGCGGCGGGGGCGGCGCCTCTGCCGAGGTCGGTTGCAGGCCATCGGGCCCCGTGCCCTCAAGGGTATCCATGTTCTTGTTGGCCCGCTGGAGGGCAGCCTGCAACTCCTCGATCTGCGGGCAGCTGACCAGACCTTTCTCATGCAGGTGCTGGAGCAGCCGGATCGCCTGCTCGAACAGTATCGAGTCATGCCCCAGTTCCACCAGGAGGAGGCCTGCCTCGGCGAAGTCCTCTGGCCTACCCTGCCTTGCCAGCTGCACAGCCAGTCTCATCTTGTAGTGGGGGAAAGCGGGGTTGAGGGCGACGGCTTTCTTCTGATGAGCCAGCGCACCCTCGTAATGGGCAAGGTAGTTGTGCAAAGAGGCTTGGATCAGCTCTACGGTCAATGGTCCTGTAGCCGGTTGCCCCATGACCTGGCCGGTGATGGCGTCGAAATAGCCGCGGTAGTCGAAGTGGGTCGGGAAGAAGTCCCACGGGAAGACGTCTTCCATCGGATCCATCAACCAGTGAGATTGGGGCTGTTCCAGAGTGCGGCGGGCGAGACCCAGCGCCTCCAAGACGTCCGACGGCTGGCCGAAGTGCAGGGCGGTTCGGATGAAGTTGAAGCGGAGCGCCAGCGACCGCGGATAGCGGTCCAGCCCGCTCCGATAGAGGCTGAGGGCATTGTCGAGCAGCGCACCGTCGGCCGGTTTTCCATTGACGTCGACTACAGCTGCGCTGTACTCGAGGACCTGCTCCCTCGCCAAATCGATGAGGATGTTGGGTGTCGTGGCGTTCTCCAGTTGCGGCTCCCAGCGCGCGCGGTTGGCCTGGAGCTGGCGCTGGTATACCTCGGGGGAACCCAACAGTAGCCCCTTCTGCAGTATGCCCCGCTTCTGGATCAGCGAGCCTGCCGGCTGCGTCTTGCGCTCACCCCGGGGCTTGGCTGCCAAGAAGGTGAGGAACCGCAGATACTGGGACGCGACCTTCCCCATGGAGAACTCTCTGCGGACGATCTTCGCACCGCGCAGAGCACGCTGCTCGTACTCGGGCCACTGATCCAGCACCCTTCGTATAGTAGGGACCAGGTCGCCTGCATCATAGTCGTAGGTCAGGAGGCCCTCGTCTTGTCCGAGGTACAGCTCGAGTACGCAGCCCCTCTGCACGATGGCAGCGCACCCCATGCTGAGCGCCTCGATGCCTCGGCTCGGTGTGGCGCCTGAGTGCCGCACGTAGGTGAAACATGCCTTGGAGTCGTTGAGCAGACGGCTGTACTCGTCTACCGCGGTGAAGCCGTTGATCAGCTTCGACGTGATCCCGGGCGCGTGCAGCAGTTGGTGAAATAGTCGGGCCTTGTCAGGGTGGTATGGATGGAGCAGCGACCCCGAGAGGAACAGATCCAGGGGCCGAGAATGCCTTTCCAGACGGGGCAGATTCTCGGGGATGCCGAAGGTCTTCGGAAAGGTCGAGACCGGAGCGTCGACCAGCCGGCTCACGTCCTGCCACTCGGTGGGATCGGTCACCACCAACTCGTCGAACAGCTGCAGCCAGGGATGAACCGTCTGTAGGTGAAGGTCGTAGTCGGCAGTCTGGCCCAAGATCGGGCAGGGTAGCTCCTGCAGGTTGGGTGGAAGGGCGTGCCACTCCACCATGGCGCAGACGTAGAAATCCGGTGGGTTGTCCCGATCGTAGAAGCTGTGCACATCGGCATAGGGCCGGTTGGGAAGATCGTTCGGGTGATAGCTGACGTTCCTGATGGCGAACTTCTTGTCACCGGAGGCAGCTGTCAGCAGATCCCACTGCGCCATCCTGTCCCACCGAAGTTGGGCCAGAATGTTGATCTTGGGCTGGCGAATCAGCCGAAGCAAGTTCTGGGCGTGAGGCGTTTGGACCTTCTCCAGTTCTTGCACCGCAGCAGCCTCGTCGCCGTCGATCCATCGGGCCACCGCTAAGTAGAACCGGGCCTCCGGATCATCGAATCGCGCAAGCCCTTGCACCGCTGATCGAGTATTGCCGACCAGGCCGTGAGCCGCGAAGGTCCGCCAATCCTGCTGACTGCCGGTCATAGCGGAGGCAGCGTAGTTTCCAGCATCGAAAAGCTGCGCGGTGGAACTGTCAGGAAGACCCTCTGTCATTGTGCTAGTCTCATCCTTCTACCTTCTTGCTCTCCATCTGGCCCCTTCAATTGCTGTCTATCTGATGTCTCACATCCTGGACTGAATCGGATTCAAACCACTTTCTCATCGCCCGATATGTAGCAGCGGCAGCTTGGCTGGTTGTTGCCAGATCAGTAGGGCCCAAGCTCTGAGAGAGGGCATAGTATCTGGAGTCGTAGCGAACTATGTTGAAGCCCTTGTAGTTCGCCTGTACCAACCTTGGTTGAGCATCCTCGGCAAAGGATTCAAGAGTTTCCGCACGGACTTCGATGTTGAATCGCTTGTGGCACTGGCGGCAATATGTCCTCACCAATCCTGCTTCCAGAGGGTTGGATCGCTCCAAGGAGTTGGAGTTCGGTTCCCCGCAATGCGGGCAGACAGCCTGTATCTCAAGCACTCTTAGGGGGGACGGGGTGGGCATGTCCTTATCGGGCTCACAGACGCTCACCTGTTCGCACGACAAGGCCTTCGTCTGCTTCAGGCCTAGAAGGTGATGGTTCGTAGGGTCCGTGACACTCACTATGCTGTTGACCAGGCCGAAGAACTGATTATCCGGCATCCTGGTCATGTTGATCTTGTGTTTCCCAATCCATCCTATCCGCTCGTAGTACTGTTGCCTACTTGGAATTATCCCGTTATCAAGGCAGTACTGAAAGATTTCGCTGCCTGGGTATGGTGTGATATAGTTCAGATGGATCATTGCGTCTCTGCAGCGCTCATAGAAGAAGCTCATCGTTTCCTGGATTGTCTCAGCCGTCTCGGCGGGGTCGCCGAAGATGAAGTTGCCCTGGACCCCGATGCCAGCTTCCTCAGTCAATCGGATGGCTCGCTCCATCTGCTCAACCGTGATCCCCTTCTTCATGCTTCTGAGCACCGTAGGGCTGGCACTCTCGAGCCCATATCCAATGAAGATGCAGCCGGCAGCTTTCATCTCCTTGAGCACGGATGCATTGACGTGAGTCACCCGCAGATCACAGGTCCAGTCAAAATCCATGTTTGACTGTGTCTTGAGTTCCATCACTCTGGCGCAGAATTCTCTTACTCTGTCTTCATCAATAGAGAAGAGTTCGTCGTAGATGAACAGAATGTTGAAGGCATACCGGTCGTAGAAGTAGGCAATCTCCTTCATTGCGCTTTCGATAGAACGTTGCCTGTACTTTGGTCCAGTGGTGTGGCAACAGAACGTGCATTTGAAGGGACAAGAGCGCCCCAAGGTGATAGGCATGACCTTCGGCTGACGGCGAGTGTGGCCGAAGAGAGTGTTGGCGTACTTCAGGCCATCGAAGAACCCTTCTATGTCAAAGGCATCGTAGTCTGGCATGGCGAGGTCTTCTAGCGCCGAGTCGGATGGCGAGATGGTCGTGTAGACAGGCCTGCCCCTCTCCCAGTATGCGAGGTTAGGAATGTGAGAAATATCTGTATCGTGCTGCAGAGCGTCCGCCAGCTGGACGATGGTCTTTTCGGCCTCGCCGTAAAGGGCGAAGTCGGGGCGAAGGTCCGTGAAGACATAGTGCTGGTCGTAAGTGATGATTCCACCGCCAGACACGATGGGAGTGGATGGCGCTAGACGACGTGCAGCCAGCATGGCATCACGCACGAAGGCATGATCCCCGGAGAGGCCCCCTAGCCCGATGAGGTCCGGTTGGTACTCCTTGATCGCGCGACGTAGCGATGTCACCAGAGTGGACTCTGCCGAGTCGCTGTGGTGCAGGTAGTTGAGATTGAGCCCGTGGACCTCGTGCCCTGCTCTCCGCAGTGCGCCTGCAATGTAGGGGAAGCCCTGGCCCGGAATGTCAAGGCTAGGCGATGCAATTGGGTAGTTGTTCTTCGGCGGGACTAACAGAACTCTCATGGCGCCTTTCTCTAGCATTGTCGGTCACGTTCGCGAAGATGTTTTCAGGGACAATCCGTCAGATTGCTGCCGTCGTGGAAGGCCGCGAGTAGTGTCGTTCGAGCTTGTGGCCCGCCATCTCTCGGATGTGCTCGACCGTCTCTTCACCGAACTTCCCTTTGATCATGTCAAGGTACGTGGGGTTGTTGAAGTAGAGATGGAAGGCGTGGTCGCGGAAGCGGAGCACCTCACCCCCGGAGAGGTGCTTGGTGGGCAGGGGCAGGGTGTCCACCGAGTGCTGGGAGTAACCGGACCAGCTCCCGGGGAGGGGCCAGCCCTCTTTGAGAGCTACCTGGTACAGCTGGGAGCCCGGGTAGGCCATGGCGCAGTAGAAGTTGGCGAACTCGCAGTTGAGCTTCAGGGCCATGTCCAGGGTGTCCCGCATGCTGGCCAGGTCGTCGTCGGGCAGGCCGAAGATGTAGTTACCGATCACGTAGATGCCCGCGTCTCTGACCGCATGGACGGTTCGGTAGACCTCAGTCTGGCTCACCCCCTTCTGGACGCCGTCGCGGACTCTGTCGTTGCCCGCCTCGATGCCGAAGGCCAGCCAGTTGACTCCCGCCCGCTTCAGCTTCTCGATCATGTCGTCCTTGACGGAGTCGACCCTGGCGTACGCCCAGATGTTCAGCTCGTAGCCCCGCTCGATGATGCCGTCGCAGATGCCATGGACGTGGCGCGGGTTCAGGACGAAGAGCTCGTCGGCGAACTTGACGTTCCTGACCCCGTAGAGCTTGACCAGCTTGTCCAGCTGAGCGAGGACCGCCTCGACGCTCCAGAAGCGGTAGCTGCTCACCCCTTTCTTGAAGCCGAGCATGGCCTCGCCGCTGCGGAAGGGGGCCTGGATGCAGCAGAAGCTGCAGTGATAGGGGCAGCCCAGGGTGGTGTAGACCGAGGCATAGGGCTGCCGCTGGAGCCCGTCGAAGCAGTGCCAGTTGTGGGCTCGGTAGCGCTCCATGGGCAGCAGGTCCCACGCCATCTCGGACATGAGGCCGTCCAGGTCGGTGACCAGCGGGGCAGGGGCGTTGGAGCGAACCTTGTCGCCCTCCCAATACCAGAGGCCCCGAACCTTGGCGAGATCCTCGGAGCGGCCGGACTTCAGGGCCTGGACCAGCTCCACCAGGGTGTAGAGGCCCTCACCTTCGCAGGTGAAGTCGGCGTCCTCCTCCCGGAGGGTGCGCTCGGGCAGGGCGGCCACGTGGCCTCCCAGCAGTATCGTCTTCAGCTGGGGTGCCCGCTGCTTGAGCTCGGTGCAGAGGGCGCTCGCGGCGGGCATGTTCTGGGTGGAGGCCGAGGGCTGGTGGCCGTAGACGACCACCGCGGCCAGCACGGGGTTCATGTCGGCGACACGCTCGGCGGTCTCCCGGGGGCCGAGCCCCTCGGCGTTGGCGTCCAGGATCTGCACGGAGAGGCCCTGCTTCCGAGCGAAGGTGGCCATGAGGCCGGCCCAGATGGGCGGCTCGATGGCGGCCAGCGATCCCGCCAGCGATTGGTAGGCCTGGGTGCGATTGCCCGGGTTGACCAGCACCAGGTCCAGGCGCGACTTGGAATTCATAAGGCTACCTTTACCTCTCGATCCTAGTTCTGGTGCAGCTCAAGGAAGCGCTCCAGGGTGTTAAGGACGTAGTCCATCTCCTCGATGCCGAGATCCTGGTGGACGCCGATGTGGATACCGTGGCGGCCCATGTACTCGGCGTTGGGGAACTGGCCCAGCCGGTAGCCCAGGTGGGCGAAGCCGGCGCACTGGGTGGGCATGGAGGCGAAGAGGGTGCGGGTGTCGATACCCCGCTCCTCCAGATAGCCCGTGAGCTGAGCTCGGGTGAAGGAGGCCCCCTCCTGCAGGATGATGGGTATGGCGTGGGGGCCGATCTGCTCGTCCGGATCCTCCTGGATGGTGGCGAGGTACGGACTGAAACGGTGGAACCGGCTCAGGACGTAGAGCAGGTTCTCCCGCCGCTTGGCCAGGATCTGGTGATAGATCTCCATGGCGCCGACGCCGATGGCGGCCTCCATCTCGTTCATCTTGCAGGAATACCCGATCCGCTCGAAAGTGAAGCGGACGTCCTCGCCGCCCTCGCCCCTGAAGCGCTTGGGGCAGTAGCTCTGGCTGCTGTTGAGGACGCAGCTCTTGCAGTTGCAGGCCCGTCCGTGGGAGCGGAGGGATCGGAGGATCTCCCCGTACTCCTCGTTGTTCGTGGTGACGACGCCGCCTTCGGCGGTGGTGATGATGTGGGCCACGTAGGTGCTGAAGGCGGCAAGGTCGCCGATGGAGCCCACAGGCTTACCTTTGTAGAAGGCGCCGTGGGCCTCGGCTGCGTCTTCGACGACGGGAAGGTCGTGCCTCCTGGCGATGTCCAGGATGGCGTCCATGTCGGCGGGCTTGCCCATGAGATGGACGGGCATGATGGCCCGGGTCCTGTCGGTGATGGCGGCCTCGATCTGGGCCGGATCGATGTTGAGGGTTTCCCGCTGGACGTCCACGAAGACGGGGGTGAACCCGGCGTGGAGGACGGCGTTGCCGGTGGCCACGAAGGAGAGGGCGGGAACGATGACCTCGGCGCCCCTCTTGGCACCGAAGTCGTGGAGTACGGCAAGGGCCAGGATATCGGCGTCGGTGCCGCTGCTGACCGCCACGGCCTCTTTTACCCCCAGCAGCCGGGCGAACTGGCTCTCGAACATCCGGACGTACTTGCCGCTGGAGACGCGCTTGGTCTCCAGGATCTCGGCGATCAGCTCTTTTGCCTTGTCGGTTATCGATATGGTGCCGAAGGGTACGACCGTTCTCTTTGCGGCTGCAATTGCCATCGTTCCTTGCCTCTCTCTATGCTTTCAGTCTCTAGTTGCGGCCCACCCGGCCGACGGCGGCTCCGTCCGTCGATTGCAGGAACCAGTCGTAGGTGGCCCGCAAGGCGTCGGCGAATCCGACTCGAGCATTCCAACCCAGGGCCAACAGCTTGCTGGACTCCAGCAGCTTCACCGGCATGCCGTCGGGCTTGGTGGCATCGAACTCTACTCGGCCCTCGAAGCCGGTCACCTGCTGGATCATGGAGGCCAACTCCGTGATGGATAGGTCGGCGCCTCCGCCCAGGTTGACCGGCTCCGGACCCTCGTACCGGTCCATGGCCACCAGGCACGCCTCAGCCAGGTTGTCGGCGAAGATAAACTCCCTGCGCGGTGACCCTGTGCCCCAGATCTCCACCACCTCGGCGCCGGCCTCCTTCGCCTCGTGCATGCGCCGCATCAGGGCGGCGATGACGTGGGAGTTCTCCGGGGCGAAGTCGTCGCCGGGGCCGAAGGTGTTGGCCGGTATGCCGGTGATGAAGTTGGCCCCATACTGCTGCCGGTAGGCCTGGCACAGCTTGACGCCGGCGATCTTGGCGACGGCGTAGGCCTCGTTGGTGGGCTCCAGCGGGCCGGTCAGCAGGTACTCCTCCCGCATGGGCTGCGCGCTCTGCCTGGGGTAGCTGCAGGAGCTGGCCAGGTAGAGCAGCTTCTTCACCCGGTGGCGGTAGGAGGCGTGGATCAGATGGCAGCCCACCAGCAGGTTGTCCAACATCAGGTCGGCCGGGTACTTCTGGTTGGCGGCGATGCCTCCCGACTTGCCCGCGGCGACGAAGACGTACTGAGGGGACTGCCGTGCGAAGAATGCCTCCACCTGGGCAGGGTCGGTAAGATCGGGTTCCCTCCCCGGCCGGCCCACCACTTCGGGGTAGCCCTGGCGATCCAGTTCCCGCAAGAGGGCCGCTCCGATCGGGGTGTCGCCCCCAGCGACATAGATTCGTGCGTGCTTCTCCAAAGGGCTCATCCTCTAACCTTGCATAACCTGGCGAATGGCCGCCACGATCTCAGGAGCCCCCGCGTAGAAGGCCTGCTCCAGGGTGTAGCCGGCAGGCGTCGGCACGTCGGGACACGCCACCCGGAGCACCGGTGCCTTGAGATGGCCGAAGGCTTTCTCCACCACCATGGCAGCTATCTCGGCCCCCACGCCTCCGGTTTTCCAGCCTGTGTCTGCGACTACCAGCCTCCCGGTCTTGGCGACGGAGCTCGGGATCAGCTCCTCGTCCAGGGGGCGCAGGGTCCTAGGATCCACGATCTCCACGTCGATCCCCTCTCTTGCCAGCTCCTCGGCGGCCCGATAGGCCTCGGTGACCATGTAGGAGACGGCCACCAGGGTGACGTCCTTGCCGGGCTTGCGGATTACCCCCTTGCCCAGAGGGACCCTGTAGCTGTGCTCCGGAACGAAGCCCTGGAGCCTGAAGTTGTATCGGTGCTCCAGGATCAGAACCGGGTTGGGGTCCGCGATCGCCGATAGCATGAGGCCCTTGGCGTCGTAGCAGCTGGCGGGCATGGCCAATTTCAGCCCGGGGACGTGCATGAAGAGCCCCTGGAGGGCCTGGGAGTGCTGGGCGGCGGAGCCCCACCCTCGACCGATGCAGGCCCAAACCACTAGGGGGACGCTGACGGCGCCGCCGAACATAAAGCTCCACTTGGAGGCGTGGTTGACCAGCTGGTCCATGGCCAGCATCAGGAAGTCGGGGCGGTTATGGAAGTAGACGGGGCGCATCCCCCCGAGGGCGGCCCCGACGGCAATACCCATGAGACCGTTTTCGGCCAGGGGGGTGTCGAAGACCCGCTCCGCGCCGTACTGGAGGTGGAGATCCTTCGTGCCGCCGAACATGCCGGAGGGGTCGTCGACCCCCTGGCCCATGACGAACACCCTGGGGTCCAGGGCCAGGGCCTGGTCGAGAGCCTCCCGAATAGCCTGGTCATAGGTGAGCCGCCGGTCGGTCTCCGCGGTCTGGCCGGAGAGGGAAGGCTCGTACAGTTCGGGTTTGACCTTAGACCACATGCTTCAGTCCTTAAACAGATGGCCGAGGAGATCCTCCCCCGTGGGGAGGGGACTCTCCTGGGCGAGCTGGAAGGCCTGGTCGATCTCGGCGTCGATGGCCAGCTCGAACTCTTCCAACTGGCGGTGGGTGGAGACGCCCTCTGCCAAGAGCTTGTCTCTGAAAGCGCCTACCGGGTCCTTCCGCTCCCAATCGCCGATCTCTTCCTCGGTGCGATAGCCCAGCTTGGCGTCGGAGCCTGCCCCCGAGTGGCCTCGCATCCGGTAGGTCCTGCACTCGATCAGTGAGGGGCCCAGGCCGCTGCGGGCCCTTTGCACCGCTACTTGGGCGGCCTCGTACACCTCCAGGACGGAGTTGCCGTCCACGGTGGTGGTGTGCAGCAGCTCGGATGGCGCTGAGTGGAACAGGAGCGGCCATCGCTGCCGGACGTGGGTGCGGGAGCAGACGGCGAAGCCGTTGTCCTCGAAGACGAAGACCACGGGCAGCTGCCTGAGCATGGCGAAGTTGATGCTCTCGTACAGGACCCCCTCGTCGGCCGCGCCGTCGCCGAAGAAGACGACGCTGACCCGCGGCTGCTTCTGCATCTGGATGGCCAGGGCGAGGCCGGTGCCGATGGGGATGCCGCCGCCGACGATGGAGGAGCTACCCAGGTGGCCCACCGAGCTGTCCACCAGGTGCATGGACCCGCCGAAGCCCTTCGAGCATCCGGTCTTCTTGCAGTACAGCTCGGCGATCAGGGCGCTGAGGTCACCGCCCTTGGCCAGGTAGTGCCCGTGGCCCCGATGGTTGCTGGAGATGTAGTCATCTCGGGTCAGGTGGGCCGACACGCCCACCGGGATCGCCTCCTGGCCGATGCACAGGTGGACCGGGGTCTTCATCTCGTCCAGGTGGTATAGCGACTCGATCCGCAGTTGGACCTTGCGGATGCGGAGCATGCTGTAGTAGAGGGAGAGCAGGGTTTCTGGAGTCCGGCTCACGAGTTCACCGCCTCCTTCTTTCGATTCAGGACCAGCTCTCGGAACTTGCGAATCGGCTGGTTGGCGCGGTCCGTCTCCTGGTCGGCATAATCCTGCTCCAGGTCGAAGAAGATGATCTGGCTGCCGGAGTGCTCGAACCGGAAGGGAACGTGGAGGAGGCCGTTCAGCCTCTCCCTCACCCTGGTCTGGTGAGAGGGCGGAACGAACAACAGCATGAACCCACCGCCGCCCGCGCCGATCAGTTTCCCTCCGACGGCACCGGCCGACGTTGCCTCCTCGTAGATCTGATCCACGTCGGCGTTCGAGACCTGCGAGCTTAGGCTCCGCTTCGCCTGCCAGGACTCGTGGAGCAGCTCACCGAAGTCGGTGATCTCCTGACCACCGACCAGGATAGAGATGCTCTCGTCGACGAGGTCCTTCATGACCCGGAGCTCTCTCTTCTTCTCGTCCACGTTCCCCACATAGCTGTCGGCGATCTCCGAGGCCGTGCGCTTGAGGCCGGTGTAGAACAGCATCAGGTGAGAGTTCAGCTCCTCGAGCCTATCCTTGCTGATGGTAATGGGCTGCACCGAGATATCCCCGTTGGGATGGAAGACGATGTGATTCAGCCCCCCGTAGGCGGCCGATACCTGGTCCTGGGAGCCCACTGTCTCGCCGATGCCCTCTTGCTCGACCTGGATCGCCTCTGTGGCCAGCTGCTTCTTGCCCGGCATTCGCCCTTCAAGGGCGTGCAGGGCGTGCAGTAGCCCCACCGTGAAGGAGGAGCTGGTGCCCATGCCGCTGCGGGCCGGCAGGTCGCCGTCGTGGTGGATCTCGACCCCGCGATCGATGCTCAGGAACCGGAGCACCTCGCGAACGGACGGATGGGCCACCTCCTCCAGCGAGTGGCAGTTCTCGATCCTCGAGTACACGATGCGGATCTTGTGCTCGAAGAAGGGAGGCAGGTAGCGACAGGTGATGTAGCAGTACTTGTCGATGGAGGTTGCCAGCACTGCTCCGCCATGCCTGCGATACCAGGCGGGATAGTCGGTTCCGCCACCGAAGAAGGAGATCCTAAAGGGGGTCCTACTGATGATCACAGGCTGTCACCTCCCGACGGAGACGGCTGGCCGAACAGGTACCGCTCGACCAGGTCGCAGACTATGTGTTCGATGGCCAGATGGCTCTCTTGAACGTACTGCGTGTTCTGGCTGGGAACTCGAATGGCCACGGTGGCTGTTCCAGCGAGCCGATGGCCCCCGCCGCCGGTGAGGGCGACGCTGCCCATCCCGAGGGACCCTGCGGCCTCCATGGCCCGCAGGACGTTGGCGGAGTTGCCGCTGGTGCTGATGGCGATCAAGACGTCGCCCGGCTTCCCCAGGGCCTGCACCTGCCTCTCGAACAGGCCGTCGAAGCCGCAATCGTTGGCGAAGGCGGTGAGGAACGAGCTGTCGGTAGTCAGCGCAACGGCGGGCAGGCCGGGGCGGTCGAAGTCGATCGTAAGCCGGCTCATCAGCTCAGCCGCCATATGCTGGCAGTCGGCAGCACTGCCGCCGTTTCCGCACAGCAACACCTTCCCCCCGGACCGCAGGGCATCGGCGATGAGGCACGCTGCGGCGACGATGGAGTCCTCACACTCCCGGGCAACCTGCCGTTTGACCTCGGCGCTTTCCAGCAGGTGGGCGTGCACCCTTTCGACTCGCAAGTCAACGGCTGACAACGCCACAGGCCACCTTCCTTTCCGCCTGGCTCTCCGCGGGCTTGTTCTTGCCTTCCGGGCCTGAAGGGGCCATCTCCAGTCTGTTCTCCGCTAGGAACCGATCGGCCATCGCGTATGTCTCGGGCGTGCCGATGTCCAGGAACGGCCCCTGGCCCACGACGGCGGACATCCCTCGACCGATCAAGGAAGGGAAGACATCTCTTTCCAGGGAGGTCGCCTGCCCGGGGGGGATCATCTGGAGAAGGCGCTCCTCCAGCAGGTAGATCCCCGCGTTGATCAGCCCCGAGCTCGGTAGGGAGGATTTCTCGCGGAATCCGCTCACGCGGCCCTCACCATCGAGCTCCACCGAGCCGTATCTACTGCAGTCCTCCATGGGGACCAGCCACAGGGTTGCCAGGGCTCCTGCCCTGAGGTGGGCCTCCATCATCGTCGGGAGATCGAAAGAGCAGGTGGAGTCACCGTTCAGCACCAGGACGCGATCTGTGGACAGCTGGCCCAGGGTGTTGCGAAGGGCCCCGCCGGTGCCCAGGGGCACCAACTCCTGAGAGAAAACCAGTTCGAGCCCCAGGGGCAAAGGACCCGTGAAGTGGTGCTGTATCACTTCCGCCCTGTAGCCCGTGGCGAGGACGACTCTCCTGATGCCCTGGGACCGGAGACCCATGAGGAGCCATTCCAGGAAGGGACGGCCGAGCACTTCGGCCATCGGCTTGGGCCGGTCCTTCACCACCGGTTGCAGGCGAGTGCCCTTTCCACCGACCAGGATGATCGCGTCCGGCGCTATCGGATCAGACATTCGAATACCGGGAGTTGCGCAGGATGGTGTATCCCTTGATCAGCTCGCGGATCCCCATGTCCAGGGAGTGCCGGGGCTGAAAACCGGTCTTCAGCAGTTTCTGATTGGAGACGATGTAGTCCCGCTTGTCGGGATCCTCACCGATGGGAGCTTCCAGGTACACGAAACCGGGTACGTATTCCTTGATCTTGGCGCACAACTCCAGCTTGGAGAGGTTCGCATCGTCGAGCCCCAGGTTGTAGGGCTGGTCCTTCATGGTTTCGAAGCGGGCGATCCCGTGCATGAACGCCGCGGCAACGTCGCGGACGTGGACGTAGTTGCGTTTGAAGTGACCCTCGAAGACGACGATGGCGCGATCCGTCACCGCACGATAGACGAACTCGTTGACCAGGAGATCGATCCGCATTCGGGGGGAGGTGCCGAAGACCGTAGCGAGCCGGAAGACAATGGCGTTGCCCTCCTCCAGGATCGCCTTCTCGGCCTCCACCTTGGTCTGCCCGTACAGGGTCAGGGGCCGCAGTGGGCTCTCCTCGGTGCACTGCTTGCCGTTCTCTCCGACCCCGTAGCCACTGTTCGTGTTCGGAAAGAGGATGCGCTGCTCCCGGGATCGGAGGGAGAGCAGCAGCTTGATCGCGTCGAGGTTGGTGGATCGCGCGGCCGTCTGGTCCTCCTTGCACAGAGGGGCTCCCACCACGGCGGCGAGGGGAATGATGACGTCCTGATCCCGCATAGCGGAGCGCAGGATCTTCTCATCCCGACAGTCACCTCGGATGACCGAGAGGCCCTCATAGGAGCAGCAGTCCAGCAGGCTGTTCTGCTGATACATGAAGTTGTCCAGGACCGTGACTTTGTGGCCTTCCGCCAATAGAGCGGGAACCAGAGTAGACCCGATGTAGCCGGCCCCGCCGGTTACGAGCACTCGAAACATATGTGGAGGCCTCCATCCGACGATAGAATCGGGCTTGACTTGCGCGATGCTACGGTCAACCGGGAAGGGGCAACATCGGGAAATCCCTTAGTTCTCCTCTCGCCCACCCCTAATTCCGAGGTAAGGCTTCATCGACATCGCTGACCTGGGATGGCGGGCGTCTGCACTGAAGGGATTCCTTTCAAGAAGTCCGGGTGTTGCCCCTAAAGTTCCTTCCAGAAATGCCGATCTAAGTGTGTAAGCAGAGCAACCGGCGGCCACGGCGAGGCGGCCGAGGGGCGAGGCGGTTGCGGATCCAAAGCGACCCGCGAAAGGATGCGCGGGGAATAGCAGCGCCGCCAGGCGCGACAACAAGGAGAGAGCACCATGGCACAAGGCGATTTCACCAGGATCAACACGAACATCGGTGCCCTGAACGCCCTGAACGCCCTGAAGAATGTGCAGTCGAAGCTGGGAATGTCCCAGCTGCGGCTGGCCACCGGCAAGCGGATCAACCAGGCGTCGGACGATCCGGCAGGGCTGACCATCGCGACGAAGTTCGGGTATCGGTCGAGCGGGCTGGGGCAGGCCCTGGCCAACATCGGCGACGCCAAGAACATGATGGCTGTGGCCGAGGGCGGACTGCAGAAGATCAGCGACATCCTGACCCAGATGCGTGACAAGGCGACCCAGGCGGCCTCGGACACCCTGGGGACCTCGGAGCGCACCGCCATCAGCTCCCAGCTCACCCAGTTCACCCAGGAAATCGACGCCATCGTGAACAGCACCACCTGGAACGGGAACAAGCTGCTGGACGGCCTGAGCAGCATGGGCGGCACGGTTACGTTCCAGACGGGGGCGGACACCGGTGCCGGCAACCAGATCAGTCTGACCTCGACCGGCTTCACGGCCATGGACTCCACCAGCCTGACCATCAACACCGTGTCCGTGAGCAGCGCGGCCAGCGCTCTTGCCGCTATCACCAGCCTGAGCAGCGCTATCAGCGCAGTCTCGACGAACCTGCAGACGGTGGGCGCGTTGGTGTCTCGGCTGGACTTCCGAGAGGAGACGGTGACCATCGCCAAGGTGAACACCGATGCGGCCTACAGCCGGATCATGGACGCGGACATGGCCCAGGAGCAGTTGAACGCGACCAAGTATCAGATCCTGCAGCAGACGGCCACGGCGATGTTGGCCCAGGCGAACACAACGCCTCAGGGCGTCCTCTCGCTATTTCGGTAATCGGGCACGGTGGACCGGCGGGGAATCCGCCTGAGTCCTCCGGGCGCGGAGCGGTTCACCCTGCCCCTCTTTCGGGAGGGGCAGGGTGAGACCGTAGTCGCTGCGCACCGGTAGCCGGGATTACCCTAAAGTTCCGGCCCGACTTGCCGATAGATAGTGTTAGAGATTGACTGGAGCCGGGCGGCCGGCGAAACGACGCGGGAGGGAAACTGATGGCGGTGGCTTACTCCAATAATGGCCTCCAGCTGAATAGCTACAGGACCAATTCAGTATTGGGGCTAACCCCCGGCGAGTTGGTGCTGAAGCTGTACGACATGGGGCTGTCCGCCCTCTCGGCAGGGGACCAGCAGCGGGCGACCCGTGTCCTGGCGCAGCTGATAGAAGGCCTCGACTTCCGGTACCACGATATCGCCTTTGGTCTGTTCAGGCTTTACCGCTACTGCATGGACGAGACCAAGAAAGGCGAGTACGATGTGCCGACCCGCATCCTCAGGGAGCTGCGCGAGACCTGGGCTCAGGCTCTCAGATCCCCGGGAGGGGCCGCTTCATAGAGACTGGAGGGACGTCAGATGGCTATCGACCCATTAAGCTCACTGGCGAATGCCGGCACGACCACCTCTATCGACAAATTGGTCTCGATGTATATGGCGGTGGAGCAGAAGCCTGTAAACGATCTGAAGGCGAGAAAGGGCGATCTGGCCGTCTTGTCCGGCGTATTCACCGATCTGCAGGGGAAGCTGCAGGGGTTGAAGGACCTGTCCGATGGGCTGGCCAGCAGCACGAACTCGGTATTCTCGTCCCATACCGTGAGCTCTAGCGACTCGACCAAGGTGGCCGCCACCACTTCTTCATCGGCCGTCAATGGCACCTACTCCATAGACGTGACGCAGCTGGCCTCCGGCCAACGGGTGCAGTCCAACTCGGTAGCCAGCAGCTGGACGACCGCTGCCGGGGGCACCGTCACGGTGAACGGAGTCGCGATCACCGTTGCTGCCGGGGCCTCGTTGTCTGCCCTTCGGGACGCCATCAACGGTGCCAGCTATGCGGCGGGCCAGGAAGTGATGGCTACCATCGTCAACGTCGACGCCACGAACAGCAGGCTTGTGTTGGAGAACAAGAACACTGGGAGCAGCGCCACCGTGACCGTGTCTGATCCTACTGGAGCGGTGCTCGGCCCCGCGGCCTCCGGCGGTGTGGACCTCGTTGACGGCAGCGGCAACTTTCTCCAACCGGTGCTGTCTCCCGCGCAGGACGCGCAGTTCTCCGTGAACGGTGTCGCCGTAACCCGTTCCAAGAACACCGGCCTCTCGGACGTTGTGAGCGGACTGACCATCGACCTCAAGGACAGCACGGCCGGAACCGCTGTGAAGCTGACGGTGGCGGGCGATACCACCTCCATGCACTCGAAGATCCAGTCCTTTCTCGACGGACTTAATGGCCTGGTGGACTACCTGAAGACCAAGTCCGCGTCGACTAAAGGCAGCGACGGAAACTACACCCGTGGCCCGTTGGGCGGCTACACCCTCTACACCAGTTTGGAATCGAGCCTGGCCAGCGATCTGTTGACGCAGGTCACGGGAGGATCGGCGGGTTCCCCACAGCGATTGTGGGATCTTGGCATCCAGATGGACGGCAGCGGGCACTTCGTGATTTCGGACTCTGCGAAGCTGGATGGCCAACTCGGCAGCAACCCGACCGGGGTGCAGTACTTCTTCGGGAGCAGCTCGGGTGTGGCGCAGCTGGTGTCGAATCGGTTGGCTCCTTACGTGGATCCGGTGGTCGTGTCCCAGAAATCCTACGTTCAGCAGGAGTTGGACGCCATCTCCGGCCAGCAGACCGCTCTCGACCATCGCATAGACACGCTTAATGGTCGGCTGACCCAAAGAGAGGCCACCCTGCGCACGCAGTTCATACAGCTGCAGTCGATGATGGTGGCCGCGTACCAACAGCAGCAGCAGTTGAACTCCATCTTTTCAGCGACTTCAGGATGGACCCTATAGGGTTCTGTAGCGGGAGCAAGGAGGACAGAGGGATGGTCCCGCATGACGACGGCATCGCGCCTGTAACGGGAATACCGGTCGATCGACCTGTCCCTTCCGGTCCTGGGCTGTCGGAGAATGCGAGGCAGGGTGGGCCGGCGGTGAAGGTCGCCGCCGATGCCGGCAGCGACCAGGACACCACGCCGATGGGGGAAGGGCTGAGGCTGCAGTTGCAGGCTCAGAATCAGGATGCCCGCATCACCTTTCAGAAGGACGAAGACTCCGGGGAGTTGGTGGTACAACTGAAGGACTCCTCCGGCAAGGTGCTCCGCCAGATACCGGCCGACGAGATGCTTCGCCTCGCCAAGGCCATCGACCAGTATCTGGGCCTCCTGGTCGATCGACATAGCTAGCCTTCGGCCAGCAGTTGAAGGCTAGGGCGATGGGGACCCTCGACGCTGGTCCGTAGGGGGCACCCTTTGGATTCGTGTGCCAATACTCGGGAGCGACGCCTCTTGTCCCCAATCCTCCGCCATTCTGTCCTCCACCGATGTGCATTAGGTCACCCATTTCCCCTTCAGAGGCCGCTCGGGCTTCATGCTCTGCCTGCATTAAGATCCAAGGACTGAGACGGCCGTGGGGTGCCGAAAAGAGCCCGAAACCGGGTGGGGACCTTTGGCCCTCGGATATGGGACCTTGGGCAGGGTGGTGGGCGCCACGAGTGGCCGATACTGTTGGTGGAACGAGACTAGGGGCGTTCACCGCGCCCGGCCGTACGGGAAGGGCAACAATGCTGAGTTTTGATGCGGCGCCAGACGAACTGCAGCTCTTCCTGGAGGAAGCGGAAGAACAGCTGCAACTGCTGGATCAGGACATAGTCCTTCTGGAAAAGGAGGGACCTCGTCCTGAGCTTCTCCAGGAGATCTTTCGGGCTGCCCATACCCTCAAGGGGTCCTCGGCGACCATCAGCCATGCCAAGATGGCTGCACTCACTCATTCCATGGAGAACGTCCTGGATCAGCTGCGCCATGGAAAGGCGGAGTGCTCAACCGAGCTGATCGACGCTTTGTTGGAAAGCCTGGATGGGTTGAGGCTGCTAAAGGAAGAGGTGGAAACCCTCCAGGATTGTGGCTTTGACCCCTCGGAACTGGTGGAACGGCTGAACGCCGTGGTGGCGGGGAGCCGAGATGCGCAGCCCACGGAGGACCCCGCGTTGGTGGCCGCCAGGGCAGCCGAAGAGCAGGAGTTAGCGGAGTCCGACGGTCTGCGGATAGTGGTCAAGATCGCGGAGGACTGCCTGCTGCTCGCCGCACGATGTCTGCAGGTGTATCTGGAGGCATCCAGCTTTGGTGCCGTGATCGCCTGCTCGCCGAGCCTCGAGGCGATCGAGGACCAGCAGGCGACCCACCGGATGGAGTTGGTGGTCCGGACCGGGCAGGTTGAGGAGATGGTCAAGGCGGTGGAGACGCTGCCTGATGTCCTCGAGGTCATCGTGAACCAGCCGGAGGTGGGGCAAGAGGGCGGGCCCCATCCGGAGGATTCCGGCGAGCCGGGTGAATCGAAGACTGCGGCCCCATCTCCCGCGCAGACCCTGGAAGCGGGACCGAACGGGGGCCCCGCCAATGGCGGCGGCGCGAAGAGCCTGGGAAAGACGGTTCGGATCGACGTGGAGCGGCTGGATCACCTGATGAACCTGGTGGGCGAGCTGGTGATAGACCGCACCAGGCTGGCCCAACTGGGCGGGCAGCTGCAGTCCAAGTACGACGACCTCTCCGTCGGGGACCTCAACGAGATGTCGCAGCACATCGGCCGCATCGTCGACGAGCTGCAGGAAAGCATCATGAAGGCGCGCATGCTGCCCGTGGAGAGCCTGTTCAACCGACTCCCCCGGGTGGTGAGGGACCTGGCGCAGCGATCGGGGAAGAAGGTCGACTTCGTGGTGGAGGGACGAGAGACCGAACTGGACCGCTCGGTCATCGAGGAGCTGCACGATCCGCTGGTTCACCTGCTGCGGAACAGCGTGGACCACGGAATAGAGGCGTCTGAGAAGCGGGCAGCGGCCGGGAAGACCGATGTTGGCAGGATAAGGCTTGCCGCCATGCACCAGGAGAACCGGATCCTGATACGAGTCGAGGACGACGGCGCCGGGATCGATCCGGCAAAGGTCAAAGCCACTGCCCTCAAGAAGGGGATCCTGACGGCCGAGGCGGCGGAGCGTCTCTCCGACCAGGAGGCCATGGAGCTGATCTTTGCCCCCGGCTTCAGCACGGCGGAGACCATTACCGACGTGTCAGGCCGCGGGGTCGGCATGGACATAGTGAGAACCAACATCGAGAAGCTGAACGGGTCGGTCACCGTGGAGAGCCGTCCGGGTGAGGGCACCCGCTTCACCCTCGAGCTGCCTCTCACCCTGGCCATCATCGATGCCCTGATGGTCGGGCTCGGGGACCAGATCCTGGCCATCCCGCTGGTATCCGTCGTCGAGACCCTGAGAGTGTGGAGATCGGAGATCCAGTGGATCAACAAGCGGCAGGCCATCCAGCTGCGCGAGAGCGTCTTGCCCCTGATCGGTCTTGACCGCGCGCTGGGGCTGCCCTCCTGCAGCACCGGCAGCGATCGAGCCTTCGTGGTGGCGGTGAGGGTGGGGGACAATCGCTTCGGCCTGGTGGTCGACTCGTTGCTGGGCGAGCTGCAGGTGGTGATCAAGTCTCTGGGCAGGCAGATCGGTACCATAGCGGGTGTTACCGGAGCCACTATTCTGGGCGACGGGCGAGTGGCTCTGATCCTGGACGTACCAAGTCTCGTGAAGTGCGTGTTGGAAGATCAGTCTAAGGGATGGGCAGCATGATCTCCTTAACGGGTGCGCTACAGGACGGGCAGTGGCGGGCGCTCCGCGACGTGGCTGCGAGGGGCACCACCAACGCCGCTGCGGGCCTGTCCGAGATGGTTGGGCGGAACATACGGATCCAGACCCCAGACGTGTTCCTGGTGAGGCTCGGCGAAGTTGCCGGCTTGCTAGGAGGCCCGGAGGACACCGTCGTTGGCGTGTACCTGGCCATTTGTGGCGACGTGAGAGGTCACATACTGTTGATGTTCTCGCCACGGGAGGCCGAGGGGCTGGTAGACATGGTGATGGACCAGGCCCCCGGGACTACCACTTCGCTGGGCACCATGGAGCGGTCGGCACTGGGGGAGGTCGGGAACCTTACGGGAACTTTCTTTCTGAACGCGCTGGCAGAGGTAACGCGCCTGAACATGCAGCCATCGCCACCGGCGGTCATGGTGGACATGGGAACGGCAGTGCTGGACGTACCTCTCGCCGCGCTCGCGACGTCTGCCGACGAATCACTGGTGATCAAGACCGTTTTTCTGGACGACCAGCGTCGCATCGAGGCGGCTTTCCTGGTCATGCCAGACATGCCATCGCTGCAGGCCATCCTGGAGGTGCTGGAGAAGCGATGGCGGATCAGGTAGTGGTGCCTGTGGGGATTGGGGAGCTTCGGGCTAGCAAAGACCCCTCGGAAGTCCTGGTTGCCTACGGCCTTGGTTCTTGTGTCGGGGTATGTATGTACGATCCCGAGTCAAAGGTAGGGGGACTTGCCCACGTGATGCTGCCAAACAGCGCGGATGCCCACAGCCAGCGGCCCTTGAGCAAGTTTGCCGACCAAGCGGTTCCGATGCTGATGGAGGAGATGCGGAAGTTGGGTGCGGTACCGCACCGGATGGTGTGCAAGATCGCGGGCGGGGCGCAGATGCTGACCGCCCCCGGCTTCAGCAGCAACGGGTTCAACGTGGGCGAGCGAAACGTGGAGGCGGTCAAGGCGGTGCTGGGGATGCACCGAGTGCCGCTTGTGCGGGCCGATACCGGCGGAAGCCGGGGACGCACTCTGTCGGTTCACTTGGCCTCGGGCAAGATCATGGTTCGCACCATCGGCGAGAACGAGACCGAGCTGTAGGCTTCTTCTGCAGTATCCTGGAGGGAGTGGGTATGAAATGGCGACCTTGCTAGTTGTGGACGACGCCGCCTTTATGCGAATGCGATGCTCGAAACTGCTGAGCGAGAGTGGCTACCAGGTCATCGAGGCCGAGAACGGTGTGCAAGCGGTGCAGCAGTACCGGGAACATCACCCGGACGCCGTGCTGCTCGACATAACGATGCCCGAGATGGATGGCCTCACCGCGCTGAGGGAGATCCGGAAGCTGGACCCGAACGCGAAGGTCGCCATGGTCACGGCGATGGGCCAGCAGTCGACCGTCATGGAGGCCCTCAAAGCAGGGGCTCGTGACTTCGTGTTGAAGCCCTTTCAGAGCGACCGTGTCCTGGCAACCGTCAAGAAACTGGTGGGCTAGATGGACGGGCAGGACGGACTGCGCGTGGCGAGATCCGAGAAGGAGACCAGGGTACTGGTGGTCGACGACTCCGCCTTCATGCGCTACATCATATCGAAGGAGTTGTCGGCAGATCCGGCCATCCTGGTAGTGGGAATGGCCCGTGACGGTCTCGATGCCCTGCAGAAGATCCCTCAGCTGAGGCCCGACGTCGTCACCATGGATCTCGAGATGCCCCGAATGGACGGGCTGACGGCCCTCGAGAAGATCATGACGGAGATGCCCGTGCCCGTCATCCTGCTGAGCAGCTGGAGCCAGGAGGGTGCCGCCGTCACGATCCGAGGGCTGGAGCTAGGAGCCGCCGACTTCGTCCCGAAGCCCTCGGCCGTTCAAGCCGCCGCTTCCGATGCCGTCTGGCACCAACTCATCGCCAAGGTGAAAGGTGCCGGTTCGCTGGACGGTCGCCGGCTTGGGAACAAGAACCGGCTCGGCTCTCAGCGGGTTCGGGAGGTTACGGAGCGGGCCGCCCAACCGGCGCCTTCGGTTCGACCGGCGGCCAAGGCCGAGAAGGTAGTGGTGATAGGCACCTCGACCGGCGGGCCTCGGGCACTGTTCGAGGTGGTCCCCAGGCTTCCGGCGGGGCTACAGGCAGGGGTGCTGCTGGTGCAGCACATGCCGCCCGGCTTTACGCGCTCCCTGGCCAGCCGGCTCAACGACGTCTCTCGCCTGCAGGTGCGGGAGGCGGCAGAAGGGGACCTGGTGCAGACGGGACTGGCTCTGCTGGCGCCTGGCGATTTCCATCTGACGGTGAGGCGGGGCGGGCGGATTGCCCTGGAGAAGACGCCCGCAGTCCACGGCGTGCGACCCTCCGTGGACATCACCATGGAAGCAGCTGCCTCGGTCTATGGTGCCTTTACGGTGGGCGTGGTTCTCACGGGTATGGGCGTGGATGGCACCAGCGGTGCCCTTGCCATTCGGCGGGCGGGCGGATTGGTCATGGCTGAGGATGAATCGACCTGCGTCGTGTATGGAATGCCCCGTAGCGTCTGTGAGGCCGGGGCGGCCAACAGGGTAGTGCGACTGGAGGCCATGGCGGAGGCCATCGTCGATGCCGTGTCGGGTGAGAAGAAGGAAGTTGGGACATCGAAGAGATGAACATTGCAGTAGAGCACCCTTCCGATGGCTTGCCGGCGGTGGACGACCTGGGCTACGCCTACTTCCAGCGGCGTGTGATGCGCTTGACCGGGATAGACCTGACCGCCTACAAGAGCCAGCAAATGCGTCGAAGGCTGGGCACGCTGCTGGCACGCAACAAGATGGCCAGCCTCTTCGAGTACTCCAAGCTGCTGGACCAGCCGGCGAAGCTGCAGGAGTTCCTGGATTTCTTCACAATAAACGTATCCGAGTTCTTCCGCATCCCGGAGAAGTTCGAGTACCTGGAGACCCGGGTGCTGCCGGAATTGCTGGCCGCGGGGCGAGGGCTGCGGGTGTGGAGCGCGGGCTGCTCGAACGGTGCAGAGCCCTACTCGCTGGCGATGCTGCTGGATGAGATGGCGCCTCTGGGGCGCTGGAGTGTGCTCGCAACCGACGTCGATCGGACCACCCTCGCCAGGGCTCAGAGGGGAGACAAGTACGCCCCCGCCGACGTTCGAAACGTGGGGGGGCGCAGGCTCGCCAAGTACTTCGAGCGCGACGAGTCCGGCTACAAGGTCAAGGACAGCCTAAGGCGCAGGGTGCAATTCAAGGTTCACGATCTGTTGATGGATCCTTTCGAGTCGGGGTTTCAGGTCATCCTCTGCCGGCACGTCGTGATCTACTTCACGGAGGAGGCCAAGGACTCCCTCTACCGGAAGTTCGCCGGCTCCCTGGTGGACGGCGGGGTGCTCTTCGTAGGAGGCACAGAGATCATTCCCCGGGCTCGAGAGATCGGATTCGAAAGCACGAGCGTATCCTTTTACCGCAAGGTCGGCCACTAGGACCGATCGTCATCGAGCATGACCATCATGCCCCCCGGCCGAGGCTGGGGGTGGAGCCGCCGATGGAGCATGGGGGGCGCGATAGGAGGCTATCTGCGTGAACGGGAAGGTAATAGAGCGGTTCGTTAACTCGGGACGGCAGGTGCTCAGCACGGAGATGGGGGCGCCGGTCGGGGTTGGCCAATTGTCGGCACAGAAGGACAACTACCTGACTCAGGACGTGACGGCGCTCGTAGGAGTGACCGGCGACTTGCGGGGGATGGTGATCTTTGGGCTTTCGACAGGTACAGCACTCTCCCTCGTCTCCCACATGATGGGCCAACAGTTCACCGAGTTCGACTCCGTGGCCGAGAGCGGCATCGCGGAACTGGGCAACGTAGTGGTGGGGTCCTCGGTGACCTCGCTGGCGGAGCTGGGCTACCGATGTGGCATCACCCCTCCGGCTGTCATTCTCGGCAGCAACACGGTCATTTCTACCCCAAACATGCACCGGCTGGTGTTTCCACTCGAGACGCCCACTGGGGTGATCGAGATGCAGCTGGCACTGCGGGAAAACGGCACACACTGAGACAGCCGGTAGGGGCGACCACCCGGTCGCCCCTACACCCCCGCAGCTCCCGGCTGTCCTGTCCACCCCCTCTCTTCCACGAATAGGGAGAATCTGCCCTGCAATTAGGGAGATTCCCTATGTAGCCCCCTTTCTCTCCCCAGTAGCATTCATTCGCCACATCTCTCTGCGAGGAGTCAGCTAATGAGCTTCGCGACGTCACTCCGTCTGGGGGCTTCCGCTCTCACCGCCCAGCGGCTGAGGATGGACGTGATTTCCGGCAACATCGCCAACGTCAGCACCACCCGGAGCACCGACGGCGGGCCGTACAAGAGGCGAGAGGTGGTGTTGATGGCCACAACCGCTCGGGCGGGCATCGTTCCACTGCGAGACCGCGCCGCGAACCCCACGGGGGTCCGTGTAGCCGGTGTCGTGGCGGAGGATGGCGTTCGGTTGGTGAACGACCCCGGCCATCCAGATGCAGACGAGAACGGCAACGTTGCCTACCCGGACATCGACCTCGTCCAAGAGATGACCAACATGATGTCCGCGGTTAGGGCGTACGAGGCCAGCGTCACGGCCTTGAATGCGCTGAAGGGCATGGCCATGAAGGCACTCGACCTGGGTAAGGCCTAGCCCGAGGGAGCAAGGAGGGACCGGTGCAGATCACGCCTGTCGGCTATTCGCCACTTCCCGTCGACCTCGCCAAGAAGAAGCCCGCCGGCCAGAAGGAAGGCGACTTTGGGAACGCCCTCGCCAATGCCGTCAAAGAGGTGAATCAGCAGCAGGGGAAGGCCGACCAAATGTCGGTGCAGCTGGCGTTGGGCAAGGACGTGGAGGTGCACGACGCGGTCCTCGCTATGGAGGAGGCGCAGCTCTCCTTTCAGTACGCCCTCCAAGTGCGGAACAAGCTGATTGAGGCCTACCAGGAAGTCATGCGGATGCAGGTCTAGCGACCGGCTGCAGACGAGGTTGCTGTTTAGGGGAGTGTACGCGTGGGCGACCTGATAGCCCGACTTAGAACCGAAGCGCCCCAGGTGTGGCGGAAGCTGTCGCCGGTCCAAAGGGCCAGCCTGATCGGCGTGGCCGTGGCCACGCTGGCAGCCATCTTCTTCCTCACCAACTGGGCTCAGCAGACCGAGTACGCGACTGTCTTTTCCAAGCTGACCGAGAGCGACGCGGCGGCGATTGTGACCAAGCTGAAAGAGTTGAAGGTCCCCTACGAGCTCGCCGATGGCGGCTCGACGATCAAGGTGCCCGCGGACAAGCTATACGACGTCCGTTTGCAGCTGGCCTCTCAGGGGCTGCCCAAGGGCGGTGCCGTCGGGTTCGAGCTGTTCGACAAGATGAGCTTCGGTCTGACCGACTTTGCCCAGAAGATCAACTACCAGCGAGCCCTGGAGGGCGAACTTGCCAGAACCATCGGCAGCCTGTCTGCCGTAGAGGATGCCCGCGTTCACATCGTGATTCCGCAGAGCGAGCTGTTCGTAGAACGGGAAAACCCGACCACGGCCTCCGTGGTCCTCCGACTCAAGCCCGGGCAGGAGCTAGACGCTCGGCAGACCAGAGGGGTTGTCAATCTGGTCTCCAGGAGTGTCGAAGGGCTGAAGCCGGAGAACGTCACGGTGTTGGACGGCAACGGCGTCATGCTGTCGGGGCAAGACGACAAGTCGTTGCTCTCCGCCGGGGCTACCAGCACGCAGCGCGATGCCCAGAAGGGCTACGAGCGGTCTGTTCAGCAGGACATCCAGGCGATGCTGGAGCAGGTGCTTGGCCCCCGTAAGGCTGTGGTTCGTGTGAGCGCGGCCCTGGACTGGGATCAGTTCGAGTCGAGCAGCGAGACCTATTCTCCGTCGGGCAAGCCGGCGCAGGTCCGCAGCACGCACGAGCTGGTCGAGCGCTCGGCAACGGCCCTGGGCGATGGGGGCTTCTCTACGCCCTCCTACCCCATCGATGGCCGCACTCCGGCGGGGCCGGTTAGCCCCAACGCGACACCCGCGACCACCGCGACTCCCCAGGTGACTCCTCAAGCCCTGGCGACCCCGACGACCACCGCCGGCTCTGTGAGCGATCCGAAGTACGAGCGTCGGGACGTCACCAACAACTACGAGATCTCCAAGCTGGTGGAGCACACCGTCAAGGCACCCGGAAGCGTTAAGAAGCTATCGGTGTCGGTGCTGCTGGACGGCCAGCTGGACGATGCTCTGACCTCCACGATCACCAAGGTTGTGACCGCTGCTGCTGGTCTGGATGCCAACAGGGGGGACAGTGTGGTAGTCGCGAGTCTGCCCTTCGATCAGTCGACCTCGGCGGCTCAGGAAAAAGCCGGTGAGGAGGCTGCGAAGCGGGATCTGTACACCGGAGTTGCCAAGGGCGCGATGGTGGTGTTCTCGCTGCTGGTGGTCCTGTTGCTGGTGCGTGCCCTCATCAAGGGGCTCACCAGGGATCCCAACGCACCCGCCAAGGTCAAGGGGAAGGTGAAGGGCAAGAACAACCTGCCTCAGCTGACCGAGGGAGAAGCCCAGCAGCAGGCTCTAGCCGCGCTCAAGGCCATGCCGAAGGAAGAGGATCCCAGGCCGGCGCAGGTGCTGCGCGACGTTAGTCAACTAGCTCAGAATGAGCCC